>CAMBVX010000083.1 GCA_945871085.1 Opitutus sp. GAS368
CGGCCAAGCAGCCCGTGTGCAGAAACACGAAAGGCATGACGCGGACCCAGTCCACTTTGTCGGGTTCGGCGCGCATCTTCTCGGCGCCACCTGGACAATAATCTGAGTCAATCCACTGGCTGAGGGCGGTCGCGATGCGACGGAGGACGGACACGGGTTGGGTTTGGGCGGAATCTATCATGCAATTTAGGTCGGTAAGTGAGAGTATCCCCGCGGTGCGTGCAAGCCGGGTTTCGGGAAATTCCTCTGCATTTTTTTTGGGAGGTTACGTGTGCGTGACGGGGCGGTATCCCGGTTGACGGCGTGGCACAGGCCCTGCTTTCTGCGCTTCGCTTTCTTGGAACTTTCAATGTTCTTTGAATTTCGTCCGACCCGATAGTTTTCGGGCGGATGCTGCCATTTCGGTGCTGCGGTAGTGCGAGGAGTCCGCGGGCCGATGATTTCTATTCCCCAGAACCCACGATTTGGCCGGGCGGCGCGCAAGCGTTGCTGGGCCGAAACCGTCCGAGTGTTGGCCGGGCTTGACCGCCCGGTGAGCGCGGAGGCGTTCAACCCGATAGTAAAGACATAGAAATCAAACTCTCCGCCTTATCCGCGGAGTTTACTAACATGAAAGCAGTCAATAAACTCGCCGTCCTGTTCAGTCTGGTCGCGCTCAGCTCCGTCGCCGCATGGGCGAAGACGGACGGGCAGACCTATCTCGACACGTGTCGTAAGGGTCCGGATGTGCCGATTCCGCTCGCTGTGGTCAGCCCCAGCGTCGGACCGGAATATGCCGGAATCACGGTGCAACTCGAGTTCGTCGTGGATGTGACGGGAAAGCCCGCTGGTTTCACCGTGAAGTCTGAGACAGACTCCACGTTGGCCGCGGCTGTCACGGATGCGGTGAAACAGTGGCGTTTCGCGCCTGCGATGAACAACGGTGTGGCGGTGGCGACCAAAGTGTCGCTGCCGATCCGCATCATTGATGATTCGGTGGCCGGGACCCGCTGAGCGGGACGTTAGGAAAACATCATCAGGAAACTACCAGGGGCGCTCTCTTTGCGGGGGGTGCCCCTGCTTCTTTTGCGGCATGGGCCTGAAGGGCGATCGCTGGCAGCCAAGTTGTTGGCCGAACAAGCATCGTCGAAAATTATCAGCGATCGTCGGCGCCGGGCGCGACGGAGTCGGTCGCCACAAGAGCGGTGAGGAGGAGGAGGACGATGACAACGGGCAGCATGAGCGTGGTGAGGGTCGAGTCTTACGAAACGGCTGAGAGTAGAT
The DNA here is from genome assembly GCA_945871085.1 of Opitutus sp. GAS368. Taxonomy (GTDB): domain Bacteria; phylum Verrucomicrobiota; class Verrucomicrobiia; order Opitutales; family Opitutaceae; genus GAS368. Next base: position 1,264 of record CAMBVX010000083.1, read on the forward strand.
TGTTTCACTCAAAATGGAATACGCTGGTTTACGTATTACGGATGCCGGGGTGTAACGCGGGAGCGGCTACTAAACGGCCCACACGGGCGCGCCGACCTCGTGGTCGAGGCGACGAAAGTAAAAGGCGGGAACGGCGGTTCCCGCCTCGTCGAACGCGATCGAACCTATTTTTTTTCAAGCTGCCGCAGGGTCACGTCGCCGTTCATGGTGGCGACACTGATCTCGGGGCCGCCGCCGTTGAGGGTGCCGGTGACGAGCTTTCCGCCGCTGATGGTCGGAATCGATAGCGAGGGGATTTTCATGCCGATGCCGGCTTCCGCCATGCCGACGTGGGCGGCTTGGAGGGCTTCGCGCGCGATTACCATGGCTTCCCGCGCGACTTCGGCGCCGGCGCGGACGCTCTCGCGCACGGCGATACGGATCTCCTCTTTGTCACTCTCATCCAGGCCAGACTTGGGCGCAGTCGCCGGTTTTGGAGCGGCGGCAGCTTTGGGGGCAGCTGGGGCCGCCGAGGCATCGGGCGGGGTGGGCGCCTTCGGGGCCCGGACCGTGCGGCGCGTCGAGGACGCCCGCGGGGTGGATTCGGTCTTGGTCACGAGGGCCGCCTCATCGAAATCGGTGAGGACGGAGCCGTTTTGCGTGCGGAGGCGCACCGTGGCCTTGGCGGCGGCGGGCAGGCGGATGACGACCTCGCCGTTGGTGGACTGGAAATTGAGCGGCTTGTTGTCGCGCAGTTCACTGATGCTGGCATGGATTTCGCCGTTCATCGTCTCGACCACGACTCCGCCGGAAACGTCATCGAGCCGGATCTGGCCGTTCATGCTGTGGACTTCGATGTCACCGGAGAGATTCGAGCACACGATGTCCCCGCCCCAAGAATTAGTGACGATCACGGTGGTGGTGCGCGGGGCGGTGATGGTGAAGTCGGCGCCACCGCCGTTGAAGGTTTCACTCGCGGCGTCGAGCGTGACGACGTTTCCCTTTTCCGAGAGGGCGAAACTCGAGGCGGCGGTGAGAACGCGAAGGCCGTCCTTGCGCACGGCTTTGGTCGTGACGGGTTGGGCGTCGGACTTGACGGTCAACTCGGTGACGTCGGCTCCCTTGACGCGGAGACTGCCGCGAGCGAGGGAGACTTTGAGGGTGCCCGGCTTGGAGGGATCGGAGAACTTGATGGTGCTGGCATCGGCGGCCCCACGGGCGGCGGTGAGAAAAACCATCGTAAGTGTGGCGGCGATGACGAAGGAAGGAAACAGGCGTGAATTCATAACGGAGCGGACTGCGGGTTAATGGAGGAGCGGTGGATTCGCGTTCGTGGCGATCAGCGGTGTGGTTGTGGAAAGTATCAGAGTTGCGCGAGGGCGCGGCGGGCGGCGTCGCGGACGCTGCGGTCGATGGCGGTGTTCTTGGCCATCTTTTCGAGGACGGGTGCGGCTTCGCGGTTGCGGGCGGCGGCGACGAAGTCGATCAGCTCGATTTGCACGAGGGGATTTTGTTCGCGGGGGAGGGAGGCCAAAACGCCGGAGCGGACGACCGGACGATCGGCGTGGGCGTAGAGTGCTTCGAGTGCGCGCAGGCGGACGTTGGAACTCGGGTCGAAGGCGAGGGCGCTGATGAGGTTGTCGAGGACTTTGTCGTCGGGTTGAGCGGTGTTGGCGGAGGCGAGGACTTCGCGGAGGCGATCGTTGGTGGGGCCTTGCTGGTGCTGGAGGAGTTGGTAACCGACGAGCTGGGTCATTTTGCCGAGCTGCGCGTTTTGCTGGGTGATCTGCTCACGCATGGAGGCGAGCTCGCGCTGGGTGGCGTCGCCGCTCGTGTTGACGGAGGCGGGTGCCGTGGTCCAGGTGCCGGCGATAAAGCCGAGGGCCAGCAACGCACACCCGGCGAGGGGTGAGAGAATCCAGGTGGCGAGGGCGAATCGACGGGTGCGGTGGACGTGGGTGGAGGCCGTGCGCACGCTGGCGGCGGAGTGCTTTTCCTCCTCGAGCATGGCGTAGAAATTCTGGCGCAGACGCGGGGTCGGGGCGGGCGTCGGCATGGTGTCGAGGGCGGTGAGCGTTTGGTTGAGTGCGGAAAAATCGCGCTGACACTCTAGGCAAGTGGCCAGATGGGCGCGGGCCTCGGGGTGGGTGGAGCCTGCCGCGCGGCGGTCGAGGAGCTCGGGAAAAAGATCACGGGCGGAAGTGCAGTTCATGAGAGGAGCGAGCTGAGAGTTAAGCGCGAAGAGCTGGGCGCGAAAGGGACCGAAAGGTCAGGCCGGGCGCTGTTGTTGGAGTTTGAGATAAATCGTGCGCAGCTCGTGGAGAGCGCGGTGGGCGCGGACTTTGGCGGCGCCGACGGAGCATTCGAGGATGCCGGAGATTTCGGCGAAGGAGAGTTCTTGGAAACGCGCGAGGAGCAGGACTTCACGGTCATCGCGGTCGAGGCGGGCGAGGGCGGTGTGGAGGAGAGCGTGGTCGTCGCGGGTGGCGGCGCGGTCGCCGGCGTGGGGCGCGTCCTCGGCGTGGTGCGTCAGGTCGGCGGGGTCGGTGGCAAATGGAGCGGCGTTGGCTTTGCGGAAATGGTCGGCGGCGCAGCGGCGGGCGAGGTGATACATCCACGCGGCAAAACTGCCGTCGTCGCGATAGGTGTGGCGGTATTTGAGCATCCGCTGGAAAACGGTCTGGGCGATATCTTCGGCGGCGGTGCGCTGGCCGGTGAACTTTACGAGGAAGCCGAAGAGCGGGCCGTGGTGGCGTTCGAAGAGTTCGCCGAGCGCGTCGAGTTCACCGTCGCGGACGGCGAGCATAAGAGCGTGGTCGGAACGAGGTGCGAGGGCGGTGTCCACAGAGGCAGCGGAGTGGCGAGTGGTTTCAACCACGGATGGACACGGATGAACACGGATTTCTGGATAGGCGGCGATCACGGCGGCAGCGGAACATGGTTGGGAGTGGCGAGGAGAACCCGACGGCGCAGGGATGGTTACAGGAATTTTTGGAACCGCTAATCTTCGCTCATCTGCGCTAATAATACCCTCGGCCGACTAGAATAATTCGGATTCAGAAAATTAGCGTTTATTAGCGACGATTAGCGGTTAAACTGTCTGCACCATGAAACGCCGCGATTTCCTCCTCCGCTCTTCGTTGTTGGCCTCCGCCGGCGTCATGGCCCGGGCCTCGTTGAGGGCGCAGGCGCCGGTGAAGTCAGCTGCGCCCGGGGCGGCCCCGAAGCCTGCGATGGTACCGGCGGCGACGGTCACGGAGTTCAAGGCCCTGCGAAGGGGCGTGGGGATTTTCACGGGACGCGGCGGCAGCATCGGCTGGCTGGCGAGCAAAAATGCGCTCGTGGCGGTCGACACCCAGTTTCCGGATACGGCGGCCACGTTTGCGATGGGCGTGCCCGGACGCGGCACGCGGGTGTTTGATGTGGTCATCAACACGCACCACCACGGGGATCACACGGGTGGAAATCCCGTGCTGAAGCCGATCGCGAAGAGCATCGTGGCGCACGCGAATGTGCCAAAATTGCAGTTCGCCGCGGCCGAGAAAGCCAACACGGTGGACAAACAGGTTTACGCCGACGCGACTTTTCCGGAGGTGTGGCGCCGCGAGATCGGCGGCGAAGTGGTGCTCGCGCAATACCACGGCGTCGCGCACACGAGCGGCGATGTGATCGTGCTCTTCGAGAAGGCGAACGTGGTGCACATGGGCGACCTGATGTTCAACCGGATGTATCCGGTGATCGACCGGATCTCGGGCGGGCGGATCAAGGGCTGGATCGCGGTGCTGGAGGAGGCGGCGAAAAATTATCCGGCCGATGCGATCTATATTTTCGGCCACGGCCAGGCGAAGTTCGGGCCCACGGGCACGCGCGGGGATTTGCTGGTGTTGCGCGATTACCTGAGCGGCCTGCTCGACTATACCGCGAAGAAAATCGCCGCCGGCGACGCGAAGGAAAAAATCATGGCGCTGGAGAATCTGCCCGGGTTCGACGATTTTCACGCGCCGCTGCCGAACCGCCTGAGCACAAATCTCGCGGTGGCGTATGACGAATTGACGGACAAGAAGCGGTAGCGCCCGGCCCCGGCGCCGCCCGCCGGCGGGGCGGAGCGAGGGCGGTCAGGTCAGCCAGGGGGCGAGGGCGGCTTCGCAGTCGGCCCAGGCGGATTGGGCGGCGCCGGCATCGTGGGCTTCGGCGGCGTGTTCGAGTCCGCCGCAGAGAGCGTAGAGGCGCAGGTCGCCGATCGCCCCGGCTCTGCTGCGCAGGTAATGGGCGTGGAAGCGGAGCGAGGGCCAATTGCGCGCCTGCCAGGCGGCTCGCAGCCGCGCGACATCGTCGGGGACCGAGGCGCGGAAGCGCGCGGTGAGGAGGGCGAGCAGGCGTGCGTCGTCGAATGGTTGGGTGGGCGGGGCGGCGGCGGCCGGGGCCAGGGCGGCCGCGAGGTCGGCGAGTTCGACGGGCTTGCTGAGAAAGGCGTCCATGCCGGCGGCCAGTGCGATCGTGCGGACGGCCGCCGAAGCATGGGCGCTAACGCCGACGATGCGCGCGGTGAGGCCGGCGGCGCGCAGGCGGCGGGTGACCGCGAGGCCGTCGAGGCGGGGCATCGAGAGATCGAGCACCACGGCGGCGAAATGGCCGGTTTGGGCGCGCTCGATCGCCTCCTCCCCGTCGGCGGCGAGCACGCAGGAGGCGCCGAGGCGGGAGAGCCCGGCCGCGAAGAGATCGCGCACGAGGGCGTTGTCGTCGACGAGGAGCAGGCGTTGGCCCTGCAAGGAGCGCGGCGGGGCCGAGCCGGCCTGTGCGGGGGGCGGCGGCGCGGCGAGTCGCGTGCGGAACGTGGCGCGGAACAGGGCGCCGGTCCGACCGTCGCTTTCGAGGGAGAGTGCACCGCCGGCTTGGCGGCAGAGGCCGGCGGCGAGGGCGAGCCCCAGGCCGGAGCCTTCTTTTGGGGCGGTGAGATCGAGGCGGGAGAACGGTTGGAACAGCCGCGCCTGATCGTGGGGCGCGATGCCCGGACCGGTGTCGCGCACGGCCAGTTCGAGCAGGCAGCCGTCGGCGGGGTCGGCGGTGCGCGCGGCGAGGGAGACCGCGACATGGCCGGAGTCGGTGAACTTGACGGCGTTGCCGGCGAGATTGAGCAAAACCTGGCGGAAGCGCTCGCCGTCGACCATCAGCCACGGGGGGAAATCCGGGGCGACCGTGCAGGAGAGGGCCAGGCCTTTGGCGGTGGCAAGCGGGCGCAGGCTTTCGATCGTGTCGTGCAGGACGGTGGACACGGCGGTCGGTTTTTCGACGAAACGAAACCCGCCTGCGTCCAGGGCGTTGAGGTCGATCAGATCGTTCACGAGGCGCAGCATGGAATGGCCAATCTGGCGGAGGGTCGCGACGCGGGTGCGGCCGCCGGCGGCGACGACCTCGTTTTCCAGAAGCTCGGCGTGACTGAGCAGGCCTTGCAACGGGGTGCGCAACTCGTGGCTGACTTTGGCGAGAAATTCGGCCTTGAGGCGGTTGGCCTCGGTGGCGACGGCGGCGGCGGCGGCGCGGAGTGCGGCCTCGTGCGCGCGACTCTGGCGGCGCTGGAGGAAGGCTCCGGCGATCAACGTCAGTCCGAGGGCCGTGATCAACAGCGGGGCGGCGCGGAAACGGCGCAGGCTGCTCATGTAGGATTCGGTCTGGGTGAATTCGAGCCAGGCGAACAGCCGGCCGTCGGCCCCGATGAGGGCACTGCGGCAGTAAAAAGGGCGGTCAAAATCCGGCACGGCGGCGGATTCGACGTGCGAGGCGCCGGCCTCCGCGTGAGCGCGATCCGCCGCGGTGGCGGGGCGGAGCAACTCCACGGTGCCCGGGGGGCCGGCCGGCCGATTGGAGGCGGCGGCGACCAGCCAGCCGTCGCGCAGGACCACGAGGCGGGCCACCGGGAGATAGGGCGTCGTGCGGACGATGCGGGCGAGTTCGCGCACGAGCGCATCGGCCGGTCCGTTGGGGAGGCCGGCGACGAGGGCGGTGGTCGGCCGGGCGGAGGCCGGAGTGGCCGAGGGCGAGGGCAGGTGGAATTCCGCCGTGGCGAGCGGAGCCAGCAGGGCGGGTTCAAGCGCCTTGGCGGACGCGGCGGCGCGGCGCAGCCGGTTTTGCAGCAGTTCCTCGCGTTGGTCCGAGGCGCTGCGCAGGCTGAAGGCCAGTCCGACGATGCACCAGACCGCGGCCGCCAGCAGGTAGGGCCGGGCCTCGTTCGGCCGCCCGAGCGGCTCGGCCGGGCCACCGGCGTCCGCGCGCCGCCGGAGGAGGACGAGGAGCGTCAGAAGGGCGGCACCGACCTGCCAGAACGCGGCCAGCAAGCCCAGGGGGGTCGGGGGGCCCGAACGGTGGAGGCTGTCGGTGGCGGCGGCGAGCGGGCCATAAGTTGAAAACCAGGGCGCCAATCCGACCGCCGCAATGGCCCATCGCGCCGGGGGCGGGGTGCCCGAACGGCGCCCGAGCACGGCGGCGAGGGCGACCGCGCCGACGGCCAGCACGCTGGCGCCGACGAGCGGGTACATAGGGTGGAGGCCGGCTACGGCGAGCGGCGGAAAGGGCGTGAACCAGCGCAGGGTGGACCGGCGGCGAACATCGATCAGTTGCCAGCACCACGCGGTGCACAGGAGGGCGGTCGTCGCGACGAGGAGGTGGACGCCGGCCACGTTGGGCTCGATCCACGCGGGCGCGTAGGTGGAGGTCGTGCCCGGGACGAGGCGGGCGAAGAAAAAGCCGAAAGGCGGATTGTAGAGACCGAATTGAACGGTGGCGCCCACCACGCCGGCGGCGGCGGCCCAGGGCAGCCAGGCGATCTCGCGGCCGCGCGGTGAGTTCCAGCGCCAGAGCACCAGGGCAAAACTCCAGCCGAGCAAGGCGGCAAACCAAACGAAATCCTGGTTGGCCCGCAGCCAATCCAGTTCGTGGGAACGGGCCAGGCCGCCGGGAAACGCGGTGGCCGCGCCGACACCCAGAAGATCGGGAATCATGGGGTGTTTAGCGGGAGTATCGGCATGAAAGCATCCGCGACTCCGGGATAACCGGCGCAGCGCACGAGGGAGCGGAGATCATCAAGGCCGAGTATCTCTTTCAGCGGGCTGCGCCGGTTATAGTAGGTTTTCAAAATCAGGCGCAAACGATCGGTGCAGGGTTTGAGCGCCGCGCCGCGCGCGATGCCGCGCACGCGGTCACGCTCGCGGGGCGAGAGGCGGGAGGCGGCGGCCCCAGCGGGCGGGCGGAGCCCCGCGGATGAGCCGGCGGCCGCGGATGATGCGGACGTCGTTTTTGCCGGCGGGCACGGGGTCATTTCATCCGGCCAACCGCTCCAAGGGGAAGAGGCCATCGCGCGATTACTTTCGTCAAAAACGGGCAGCGGGAGGACCACGGCGCTTCACCCGAGCAAAATCCCGATAGAACCGGCATAAAGCTCAGGTTGCGGCCGGGCTCGCCGAACGTGTAACCGGCGAAAGGCCCGATTCCGGACGGCGGCTGTGCTGGATAGTGACATTGAGAATAATCGTAACACACCCGCGGTGTTCGGCCCATACGGAGGACTCCGTATTCCGCCCATCGGTCCCGCTCCCTGCTCAAACGCATATCGCACACGGTAAACAGCGTTAAGCTTGCCCCACCTATTCGCGGCCTACGGTGGCCAAGATCGGCGATTTTTCTTATATAAAAGTATCCTGCCGCCGGACGTGGCCGCAGAACCCGGGACTTTCTCCCGACAATAAAGGGAGAATGTCCCGAAAATCCGCGGTCCGAAACTGCCGCCGAGAGAATCGATTCCCGCTGCGCATGACCACCCCTCAAGGTCATCCCCGCGCGTTGAGCTTCGCTTCACTCCTCCGTTCCGCGGCGTTTGTCGCCATTCCGCCCGTCCGCGGAGCGGCGGTGCATCCGGAGTTTGATCGGCGTCCTCATCGATTTTGTACAGAGAAGGTTTGAAGCGAGCACACGACTTGTCTGTAAAGTTTCCCGATGAAGATCTCGGCCTCAGTCTTGGATGGGCTTGACTGGCTCTATGCCAGCCGTTCGAAAGCCGATTTTGTCGATCGTGCGATTGGCCTGGCGAAGACGTGTTATCCCTCCGCCGTCATCGCTTATCACGACGTGAAGGAGGATTTGGGCGTTCGTGGATTGCATCGCTGTCACGACGCCCGGGCCGGTGACCAAATCCAGCGAGCGTGGCGGAAGCACGCGATGAGTAGTCCGGTCGTCCAGTATTACCTTCGCGGCGGCACCGATCCCGTGATCGCCACGCAGGAGCTCGTCTCGGATTTGCAGCTGCGAAGCTCATCGCTCTATCACGAATGCTGGAAGCCCTTCGATGTGACCCACCAAGTGGGGTTGCGCGTGTGGGGAAGGGGCCACGTCGGCGGACTGAGTATAAAGCGCGATGGTTTATTCCGAGACGATGAGCAACGGATTCTCCGGGCCCTGCATCCGCATTTTTTACGGGCGTGGAGATCCTCGTCTGAGGCCGAAGAATTTAAGGCCGACGTTGACCGCCGCCGAAACGCGCCGGCTGGGTCCTCCGTCTCTCATCCCCATAAATCAATGGATTCCCTGTCGCCCAGAGAACGGGAAGTTTTGCATTGGATTGCTCAAGGTAAGCGGAACAAAGAGATTAGCCTCATCCTCGGCACCTCGGTTTTTACCGTGAACACTCAGGTTGAAGCTATTCTGCGTAAACTGGATGTCGAAACGCGGGGGGCTGCTGCGATCGTCTGGATGAAGTCTGAGGCGTAAGAGAGCCGGCCGTAACCCGGTCGCGCACACGCCACTGATGCGGCCTTCGGCGGCCCGGAAAAAGCCCGGCCGCCGCAGGTGAGCGATCAGCGGATACACGACCGCGTTCAGCTGGCGACCCACGCAGGGAGAAGGCCGCGGCGGGCGGCGTCGTCGCGGTGTAGGGAGGCGATCGTGGCGCGCGGTGGTCTGGCGCCCTCCGCCGTTTTGCCGGGCCTCCGTGAGCGCGGCGGTCGCGGCCCTCGCGGGCGTGATGCGCCCCAACCAGCGGCGAAGGGAGGGGAGCGGGACCGCCCCGTGACCGGTGCGGGGACCGGAGGCGGGCAAGAACCCGCGGCCGACGCCGCGGCGGCTCGGTTTACCCGAGCAGCTGGCTGACCATCGCGTGGATCATGCGCGGGAGGTCGTAGGGGAAGCGGGCGGTGATCAAATTGCCGTCGACCACGCACGGTTCGTCGAGGACGGTGGCGCCCGCGTTGGCGAGGTCGGGGTGAATATTCCAGACCGCGGTGGCCTTGCGGCCCGGGAGGATGCCCGCGCTCACCATTACCCATTGGCCATGGCAGATCGCACAGGTGGGCTTGCCAGATTTCCACATGTCGCGGACGAACGCCTGCGCCAACGGATCGGCACGCAGCGCATCGGGATTCCAGCAGCCGCCCGGGAAAATACAGGCGTCGTAGTCGGCCACCTTGGCTTCATCGAGGAAGCGGTCGATCTTGAGCCAGCCGGCATTCTCCATGAGCCGGATGGCCAGGACGTGTGTCGCGCACTGCGCGGGGAAACGCAGGCCGAGTGTCGGATGAAATTCGCCGATCCTCGGCGACACGACGTGCACCGTGGCTCCGTGCTCGGTGAGCCAGCGGAGTGAACCGGTGATCTCGACTTCTTCGACGCCGTTCGTGCAGCAGATGGCGATGGTTTTTCCTTGCAGCAGCGTAGGATTGGACGGCGGATCAAAGAGGAAATGGTGCAGCTCGCGGTTCAACTCGCCGTCAGCAGTGGTGAGCAGCTCCGTTGAAATTGAAGGCACGAGCGCCGGCGTCATCAAAGTTTGGGCACGTAAGATAGCGGTGTTGCGAACGGCGGCGGAGTCGGTGGAGGGGGCGGGTGAGGAATTCATGCGGAGCGTGGCGGAGTGGAACCCCGTGCCGGTTGAGTGGCAAGGGCGGTGGGCACGAGGGGCTTGAAAACGCCAAAGAGGCCAGTGTGGCGTTTACCCAGCGCGCCAACCGACGCGAGTTGAGCGCCATTTTTCTGGGTGACAGCGCGGCGTCTCCGGTGAAGCCAGAGCGGTCAAAATCCACCGAGATTTCCCGCAGATGCTGGGTTCGGCAGATGGAAAAACCGGCGCTCAGAATTCTGTGGAGTCCGGTCGCTCCTCCCACCGCGCGCCTACGCCGCGATCCACCGGAACACCGGCGGAAACACGATCACGACAATCGCCGCCCACATCGCGTAAACCGGCATGTAGGCCGTCTGCCAGCGCTCGAGGTTTTGAAACGATCCGCGTCCGATCAGGAACCGAACGTAGAGCACGGCCGACCACGCCAGGTTGACGAGCAGAATGACGTTTTCACCGAGCGCCGCCACGCGGTTCGGGCTGAATCCGAATTCGCTGATACGCGCGCCAATGGCCCACAACGCGACCGCGTCGGCCAGCAATGCCCCGACCACCAAAACTACCTGCACGCCATCGAACACACCCGGCGGTGCCTGCGGATCGCGGGCGGAAATGGCATAGAGCAACAGGCCCAGCACCACCACGAGGAGCAGGTCGAAGCCGATAAGCATCTCGCGCTCGATGGCGACGCCCCGCCCGGACCACAGCAGCGTTCCCAGAAACGCCACCAGCATGGCGGCAAACAGCGGCGTAAAGAGATGTGTCAGCATCGGTGCCATGTTTTCCATTACGCCCTGCTTGGCCTCGACCAGCCACGAGGCGACCACCACCGCTCCGGCGGCTCCGCACGGGATCAGCCACGAGGCGAACCACGGCCCGATGTCGATGCCGATGCTCTTAAACGTGAGCGCCATGAACGCGCAGAGCACTCCGCCGCCAAGCGCGATCAGCACATAGCGGATGAAGAGTTCGCCCGAAAACCGAATGAAGTCCATGCGAGCGCTCACCTGACTCCACCGCCCGCCGGTGTAAGCGATGCCCACGGCGAGCCAGAGCGCGATCGGCAGGTGCAACGCCGTGAGTTCCCCAAAGGCGCGGATCCGACCGAATCCGGGCAGGTTGGCGACGAGTGCCGCGACGCCGAACGCCGCGGCCATCCAGCCGAGCGTGCGCAGGGCGCACCGCCGTTTCCAGACGAAGTAACCTATCAGGCACGGCAGTACGAAGAGACTCGCGTTGCGAAAGTAGAAGACCTCGGCGCCGTCATCGCTCGTCTTGATCCCGCAGAACGACGGCAGCTTGATCGCCACGCCTGCCAGCACGGCGCAGCCGAAGGCGACGAGTGCCTCATTGCGCGCCGCCGCGCTGCGTTCGGAGGAATCGGACGGGATCACGGCGAGCTGCTTCCACACGCGATCCGTGCGCTCCCGTGCGAACTCCCGCGCGACCGGGTCGACGCTGCCCAGGCGCTTCACTGCCACCAAAAAGGCTTCATCGGTGGTGAGCCCGCCGCGGGTGAGGTCCGCGATCTTCTCGCGGAGTTGACCTTCCAACTTCGCGACCTCGACGGTCGACATGGCTGACCGGCGCAGGAGGGTGCTCCGCCATTGGTCGATCTGCTCCTCGAGTGATTCTGCGGGGTTTTGATCGGTCATGGCTCAGTCTCCGATCGAGAGGGACGCCGTTGACGGCGCATCGGTGGCGACAGCAGCGCACACCCAGTGCGCCAACCGACGGGAAAGAAAGAGGGATTTCATGCGCGGTCAGTATGGCGACGCTGGGTGAAGTCCTGATGAAGCCGACATGAAATGCGGATGAAAAATTAAACTCTGGCGTGCGGGCTCCTGCCGCTACTTTGCGCCAACCAACGCCTGCTCCAGGCGCTCGGCGATTTGGCCGCGGTTGATTTGCGGCACCAGCCACGCGTCGACGCGCGTGGTCAGCTCCGAATTGAGGGGCAGTAAGATCGCCTTGCCGGCGCGCGTGAAGGGCTCGGCCATCGTAGCCGCCAATTCCGTATGGCGCTCCGTCTGGAGTCGCACTTCAATGCCGTCGGTGATCATGACGTCGGCGCGATGGGCGATGATTTCCTGAAAGATGCTACGGTTGTCGGGATGGAGCACGATGGTCGCGCGTGTGAGGTTTTCCCGCACGAAGCGCTCGTTGGTGCCGCCCGGATTTACGATCACCCGCACGCCTAGTTGATCGATTTTCTCCAGCGAGGAGAATCGCGCGATGTCTTCGCGCCGGACGATCGGTGTCTTGCCGTCGAAGAAATACGCTGCGGAAAATTCCGCGAGCCGCTGTCGCTCCGGGGTGATGCTGATGCCGGAGGCGGCGAGGTCGAAGCGTCGCTGGCCGAGATCCGTCATCAAGCTCGGCCAGCTCGTGCGCACAAACACGACGCGCAGGCCCCAGTCCTTCGCGAGTGCCTGAGCTAACTCGATGTCGAGGCCCCGCAGCTCGCCGCCGCGGTCCTCCGAAAAGGGCGCGTAGTCGCCGGTCGTGCCGACGCGCAGGACGCCGACCCGTTGCAGCGTGGCCCACGTCGGAGCGGTAACGAGGCGCAGCGTGCCGAGCGCCTGCGTGAGCTCGGCGAGCAGGCCCTCCGTCGCTCCCGGATGGCGCAGCAGTCGGGCGACTCGCGGGCGCAACGTGGCGACCGGCATCTGTGTGAGTGCGGAGCTGGCCAGATAAACGGCCGGCAACAACTCTCGGCCGATGGCATCAAGTTGGGGCCGCAGCACCGTCACGAGATCGCGCGCTGCTGGCGGCTGCTCGCCGCGCGTGCGCCAGCGTTCGAACCAGTGCTCCTGCACCGCGCGCGCCAACCGAATCTGCACGGAGAAAAACGTGCGCGCCGCCTCGCCGTCCAAATTCCACGCCCGCGCGTCGGCCACGGATTGATCGAGGACGACATGTTCGCGGGCCGGGTCGGCAATCGGCTGTTGCTGCCTAAATTTCACCGCCGCCACTTCCGGCATCAGCTCGAGCCGCCGATCGATCAGCTCGATCACGCGGTCGATCGATTCGGTCTCGCTGGCAAATTGCGGCACGGCGGCCAGCCGGACGGCCAGCATCGCCACGCCGAGCAGGAGCCACGCGGAGCGGCAAGTTCTCCTGAGCACAGCGGCGGGCGGGGCGATCTTCGTCATCGATCAAGAGGCATGCCCGCAACCGGTGGTCCACGGCAAGCGGGGAGTCTGGTCAGGGGAGGACTCTGCGACGGCTACCCCACTGATTCCAGGCTGGATTCGCCGCCGATTTTTCGGAGCATCGGTTCCACCCACTCCCACTTATGCGCCGATCCATGCCCTTGCTAGCGTTCTCTCTTCTCGCGCTAGGTGTCGCGTTGCCTAGCGGGCACGCCCAGACGCCACCCGCCGCCAAACAAAAACAGGGGCGCCCCCCACTTGGGATCGAGAAGGTGGCCGATGACCTTTTTGTGATCATCGGTAACGGCGGTAATGTCGGTGTGCTCGTCACGGATGAGGGTGTCGTCCTCGTCGACGACAAGTTTGAGCAGGACTACGAGGGCATCATCGCGCAGGTGAAGACGATCACGGACAAGGCCGTGAAATACGTCATCAACACTCACCATCACTCCGACCACAGTGGCGGCAATACGCGGTTCATCGAAGTCGCGGAGATCATCTCCCACAAGAATGCTCGCGCCAACATCACCGACGCCAAGCAGTCCGGCGCACCCACCAGCATGAAGCCGGCGCGGATCACGTTCACCGACGAGACCTCCGTTTTCCTCGGTGGCAAGGAAGTGCGTGCCCGCTATTTCGGGCGGGGCCACACCAACGGCGACGTGATTGTTTATTTTCCTGCGCAACGGGTCATCCACACCGGCGATCTCATGGCGGGAGTGACTCCGCTCATCGACTACAGCGGCGGCGGCAGTATCGTCGAGTGGAGCAAGACGATTGATGCCGCGATGGCCGCACTCGACTTTGACAAAGTGATCCCAGGCCACGGTGTCGTGACCAACCGCGCCGGACTGCAGACCTACCGCGACAACGTCGTGAAGATGCGCACCGCAATTGCCGCGATGATCAAGCAAGGCAAAAGGCAGGAGGAAGTCCGTGCCTTCTTGTCGGCCCAATACCCGACGGTCTACTCCAGTCCGAACAGTCCGCACAACCAGAAGTCGCTACCGGGCTTCATGACCGAGTTGAAGTAAGGCCGTGCGCGGTTGCGGCCTGGGGCCACTTTCGTGGTGAATGAGACAGGTTGGACGGCGCGGAGTGGAATCGATGTTATTCGTCGAATGTTTCATGCTTAGCGCGGTCCTGTTTTGAAGCCGCGACGGGGACGTGTTTTTGGATGCTGGCAAAGCGGATTCGTAGCAGACTCGGGCTCGTCTCCGCCCCGGCACCGGCGGATTGCCTTTCACTTTCTGCGACGCCTTGCTGGCCCTGCGCCTCATGCCCCTCGCCCGAAAACGAATTTTCCGCATTCCCGCTCCGGCCCCCACGACGATCTATGTGCGGCCGGGCTACAACCGCGTGCTCGCCGAGGAATTCGAGGCGCTGAAGGTCAAGCGCGTCAGTCTCGTCAAGGACAAGGTCGAGGCCCACAGTCAGGGCGATCTGCGCGAGAACTTCGGCTTCAAGGCGGCCAAGGATGCGATCCGCGCCGTGGACCGCAAGATGACCGCGCTCGACCGCTTCGTCGCCCGCAACGCGTTCACCGAAGTCGATCCCGCCGCCTGGCTCACCAAGCCGATCGCCACCGTGCAACTCGGGCACGTGATTGCCCTCGAAAAACAGGACGTGGGGACGAAGCGAAAACACCGTTTCACGTTTCTCGTGACCACGCACGGCGAGACCGCGAGCGATCCGGAAACAGGGATCGAATGCTTGCCGCACAATTCTCCTCTCGCGACCGCCGTGCTGGGCTTGGCGGTCGACGCCGAAACCAAAGTCACGCTTCCCGCGGGCGAAGCGCTCTTGACGGTGCGCTCGATCCGTAATCCCTCCGCGTCCGAGCTCGAGCGCCTACTCACGGCCATCAAGCCGCCGGAAATCGAGGAGGACGCAGAGTGGGTGAGGGGTGGGCGGGCACGTCCCTGTGCCCGGATTTCGCAACCGGCGTGAGCAACGCCATGCGGCACGGGGACGTGCCCGCCAACCTCGGACCGCTCGGAGGGGTCTACGGTTGCGGACCGCAGGCCACGCGCGAAAATTCCGTTTCCTTTCTCCCGCGCGTCGTTTCGCTCGGCCCATGTCACCCCGGAGCTTTTTGGTCTACCTCGCGTCGGCTCTGCTCGCCTCGGCTGCGGCCGGCTTCAAGGCACCGGTGTTTTCTTGAGACCGGCCATCGCCGCCGCGATGCGGGGAATTTGATATTCGCACGCCTTGGCAATCTTCGGTTCCACGGACGTTCGAAACGCCGGGGGCACCACGGAAAAAGGATCGATGCCGGCGCTAACGATGGTGGGGATGAATTTCTTGTCGGTGAGAATCTCGAAGGTCCGGGAAACGTTCCTCGACAAACTTCGGCGTAGCACGACGGCCTCCGAGTGGCCTTGCGCGACGAGTTCCAGCAAACGCTCATGAGCGGCCGACAGGTAATGGGGAACACAGGTGGCGATGATCCGAAGATGCATTTCGTCCTGACGCGGAGTAGTGCCGCTCTGGTCGAAGTGCGCGAGATTGTAGGTCTTCGCCTTCAACATGGCGATGGGGTCGAGCAGACGATAGATCGTGCCATCGAGCTCGATCTCGTCCGTGTGCTTCAAATCGGCGAGTTCCAAGCCGGCCACTGAATGGAGCACTTCGACGAGCAACTTGCGGCCGTCGGGAGCCACGCTCTCGGCCCGCGCGGTGAGGCCGGAGCCGAAGACGGTCCATTTCGTCGGGGTAAACCGCCAGTTCGGGAGTCGCTGGAGGAGCGCGAGCACGTCGCGATTCGACAGGACATCGAGGTCGTGGCTGCCGTATTTGCGCGACGAGGACTGAATTTCGCCGGGCTCAAGGTAAAGAATCGCCCACAGATTTACAGCCTGACCGCCGACGACTACGGGGCGCGGCACACCGGCAAAAAGCTGCCGGTAATCGTGCGGAAATGTCGTTTGTTCAGCCAAGTCGGACGCCGCAATACGTTAACTGACGGCGGCGAATCGGACCCTTGGTGAGGTCGATGCCGAGGAGTCCAACGCTATCCGCCAAAGCTTCGTAGGTCCGGCCTTGCGCGACCTTTTTAGCCATGAGAGCGCGGGCCTCCCGCTTGATCGCGAGGGCGCGGCTGCGGGCGGACGGCGAGCGTTTTAGGGTGGCGGATGCCATGGATGAAAGCTGGGAAAATTTCGGAGGAGGTCAACGATGGGAATCACGGGTGCCAGCGCCGTCTTTACGGTCGCTCGCCTCGAGAACCCGGGCCCGGCGTCTGCAAGACAGACGCCCTACCTGTCTCTCGTGACGCCCTCTCCAGGTTGCGGGCCGACGCCCGCGCCCGAAAATTCCGTTTCCTTTCTCCCGTGCGTCGCTTCGCTCGGGGCATGTTACCCCGGAGTTTTTTTCTCTACCTCGCGTCGGCCTTGCTTGCTTTGGCTGCGGCCGCGCCTCCGCCGGATCGGGTCTTTGCCGAGGGCTCGGAGTGGGAGGTCGTCTCCAGCGGGCACCGGTTCGCCGAAGGCATGGTGTGGGACGCCGACGGACATTTCTATTTCACCGACGTGCCCGCGAACCAGCTCTTCAAGGTCGATCGTAATTCCGGCAGCAAGACCCTCGTCGATGGCGCGACGGGTCGGGCCAACGGCATCGCGTTTGGTTCCGACGGCCGGCTGTATGGCTGCGCGAGTGGTGACAACTGCATCTACGCGTGGGATCCGAAGACTTGGCAGAAGGTGAAGGTCGCCGAGGGCACCGCGTCGAACGACCTCACGATTCTCCGCGACGGCACGATTTTCTATACGGAGCCAGGCACGAAGCTGGTCTGGCGGCTTGCCGCGCGGACTTTCGCTCGTGAGCTCGGGGTCAAATTGTCTTGGGCACCCAACGGCATCGCGCTCTCGCCCGACGAGCGAACGTTGCTCGTGGCAGAGTTTAATGCCGACACGATTCACGGGTTTGCCCTCGACGGTGATACGAAGGTCAATGGTCCCGATCGCGCGGCGTATAAGTTGGCCGTGCCATCGGACGGTGTCGGTCGGCTGGACGGCATGATGACGCTGCCGGACGGACGCTTGCTCATCGGCACGGCACTCGGCACCCAAGTCGCTCCGGCGATTGCGGCCGTGGGTGCTGCGCCGCACATTGTCATCCCCTCGCCGCAAGGTCGGGCGCGCAATAACTACGTCCGCCTCAGCCCGGATCGGGCGTGGATTTATACCGCCTACGCGGCGGACATCTTGCGCCGCCGGCTGCGGCCAGATTTTGCGAAACCGTAGCACGCCGGGCAGGATGATTTAGCTTTGCTGCCAGTGACATCCGGCGGGGGACGTTCATGACGTGGAAAAATTCGAAGGTGTCTCGCCGTCTGTTTTATTACTCCGCCAACGGGCTGGCCCGCGTCCTCGCTGGGCCGCGCTGATTCTCGCACGCAAGGTTTCGAAGCGCGTGCGTGCGGCTGCATCGGGGGCCAGCGTCAGGCCGAGGGTGATCAGCCAGCGCGCGGTGTCGGTGAAGCCATGGCGGACGTTGAGTTCGGCCGTGCGGTAGACGAGTTCGGTGCGGTGCGGAAACAGGCGGACGCCCTCCGCGAGCACGGCCAGTTGCGCGCGCGTAGGCGCTTGGGTGCAGACCGCCCAAACCTCGGCGATCAACGTGTAGCCTTCGGCCAGCGGCGGAGCTTGCTCGCGTGCAGCCGCCAGGGGCGTGAAGACCACAGCGGCCTGTTCGGGCGTGAGTTGGGGCACGGCGCCGGAGCGTGGGGCGCCCACCGCCGCGAAGCGCAGCCGAGCGAGCTCGAACCACGCCCGCGAGCGCAGAGGCGTGTGGACCGCGGCGGCGGCTTCGAGAAATTCGCGCGCAGCGGTATCGTTGCCGGCGTCGACTTCGCAGAGGCCGAGCACGGCGAGCAGTCGGGCGTCCCGACTGCCGCCGTCGTAGGCGCGCAGCAGCGTGCGGCGGGCTTGCTCGAGATATTTGGGCACGAGCGTGGGGAAGTGAGTTTTCACGTAGCCGATCTCGAGCCGTTCCCAGTCGCCCTTGATGCGCGCGACCTCCACGTCGCTCGCCGGACGCAACGGGTAGTCCGGCAAACGCGGGCGGTGCGGCGGACGCAGCGCGAGTTTTTCCCGCATGGCTTCCGGGAGATGAGTGGTGAGCTGCTGTTGCGCGGTCGCAAAATCGACACCGAAGCATTCTTGCAAGAGCGCCTCCGTCACGGGCTCGACCGCGGCGCGCTCCACGAAGGTCACCAGCGCCGCCCGTCGGGGCGCGCCACGGCTGCCGAGTCCCCAATGCACGAACAAGGCGGCCTGCGCCTGCCACAGGGACAGCGCCTCGCCCATCGCCGGGACGACCGCGGATGTGTTGCCCGAGAAAAATTCCGCCAGCGGCAGCAGCGGTTGATTCGCTTCCGCGCCGGCTTTCAGCGCAGCGCTGCCCGAGGCCGCCGGCCAGTCCAGCCGGTGGAGCGTGAGCGCATCCTGGCTGAAATCGGCCCGCGCAAACAACGTGAGGACGCCGCTCACGAACCACGGGGGCAAGGTGGGCAGACGGTTCCGCAGGACATAGGCGACGTAGTCAGGCGAGAGCGCGACGCGGTTGGCGTTGAACTCCTTTTCTCGCACCACGGCAAACAGTGTCCCCGTGTCGTGATCCCACAATCGAAGATTCGGCAGGAAGGTATAGCGCGGCGGCGGCGGACGGCGGCGCAGGCGACCGTCGTTGGGCGGCTCCACCGGGTCGGCGAGGCGTTCCTGCTCGGCCGAGGTTAGGGCCAGTTGGGCCACGACCTCCTGCGAGGTCGGGGGCAGTTGCGCACTGTCGACGAACAGCAGGGTTTGCGGTTCGGTCGTTTTCAACTGGAGCGTGGGGGGTAGCAGTTCACCCAGCAGAACGTGCAGGCGGTAATGGTTCGCGATGAGTTCGCGCGTGAGCCGTTCGGAGCAGGATGATAACACCTCACAGTCGGCGACCGCCGCATAGCGCCACGGCAACGCTTGCGATTTTTCCGCGACGAGGAAGGGCGGCAGCGCGACCACGTTGCCATCGGCGGCCCTGGCCGCGAGTGCTCCGAGCACCAGCCCGGCGGCAAGTGAAAGAACGCGGCGGCATCGGTTCATCGGAGGAATATCGGGGGCGAGCTTAGGTTGGGATCACTGCAGCGGCTTCGTCAGAAAGATCGCTTCGCCGGCGCCGGGTTGGAGGGCGTAGCGTTGAAAGCCAGCGGCAGCGTAGGTGCGGAGGGCGCGGTGATTTTGGTCGAGGACTTCGAGGGTGAGTTTACAGCAGCCGAGTTCGCGCGCGCGGATTTCGACGGCGGCGAGCAGGGCGCGACCGATGCCGCGGCCGCGATGCGTCGGCACGATGGACACGTCGTGCAGGTTCACCAGCGGCTTGGCGGCGAAGGTGGAGAAACCCAGAAAACACACGGCCACGCCGACCGGGGTGTCACCGTCGTAGGCGAGAAAGATGAGCGTCGTGGGATGCTGATGCAATCCGGGGATGAGCCGCTCGCGTGCCTCGGCCGAGAGGGGTGCGCCGTCGCCCATCGGATCGCGTGAGTAGGCGTCGACCATCGCCAGCACCGCCGCCTGGTGGTCGGGCCGGCTTAGGTCGGCCTGCACGGTGCGAATGGCGGAGGCTGCGGAAGTTGGCGGCATGCGTTCAAGCAACAGGATGGCCTCGGGTTCGTCTAGGGCGAACCGTGTGAGGCTGGGATGCGAACCAGTGCAATCCGCAGCATTTGCTAGCCGAACAGGTGATGGAGCTTCGGGGCTCTTCGCCGTCCGAACAACGCCGGTTTACGACTAGAGGCGGGTGTTGATACCGCAGAAGAATCCGGGCGTCAGCACGCGGCGGCTGGCCGGGCGGCTGCCAATATCGGTGCCGGTTTCGAATTCGCGGAGGACGTTGTTGATGTCGAGGTAGGCGCTGACGTGCTTGGAGAACTGGTATTGGGTCTTGAGGTCCAACGTGTCGCGACGAATCGCATACGCGAGTTGCGACTCGACCGTATTGTAGAGCCCGTCCCAAGTTCGCTGATTTTCATATAGAGGAGTGAAATGACACCCGGTGAAGACGGTGAAGTGCGGAGCGTGGCACATCGCAAATTGTATAGCGTCGAAAATGCAATTGGCTGTCAGGAGAGGCGCTCTGACGGAAACCCAC
>CAMBVX010000084.1 GCA_945871085.1 Opitutus sp. GAS368
ACGAACTCGCCGCCCTCGCCACGGCCGAGATGGGCAAACCCGTCGCCCAAGCCCGCGGTGAAGTCGAAAAATGCGCCCGCACCTGCGAGTATTTCGCCGATCACGGCCCTGCAATGCTCGCCGACGAGCGCCCGCCCGGCGCTCCACCCGACGCCCGGGTCGTCTATGAACCGCTCGGCGTCGTGCTCGCCATCATGCCGTGGAATTTTCCGTTCTGGCAGGTCATCCGCGCTGCCGCACCCGCGCTCATGGGCGGCAATACGCTGTTGCTCAAACACGCCCCCAACGTCGCCGGCTGTGCCCTTGCGATCGATGCCGTGTTCAAGCGTGCAGGCCTTCCCGCCGGAGTGTTTCAAGTCCTGCTCACGGACACCGCGCCCATGCCGGCACTCATCGCCGACGACCGCGTACGCGCCGTCACCTTTACAGGCAGCACGGCCGCCGGAAAGAAAGTCGCCGCACTCGCGGGGGCTGCGATGAAACCTGGCGTCTACGAACTCGGGGGGAGCGATCCCTACTTGGTGCTTGCAGATGCCGATCTCGAACTCGCCGCCGAAACGTGCGCCGCCGCGCGCCTGATCAACTCCGGCCAAAGCTGCGCGTCGGCGAAACGGTTCATCGTCGCGCGTCCGGTGCGGCGCGAGTTCGAGCGCCTCATCACGGCCCGACTCGCCGCGCGCCGCACGGGCGATCCCGCCGATCCGACCAACGACGTCGGCCCGCTCGCTCGCGCCGACCTGCGCGAGAATCTCCACCGCCAGATCACCACCAGCGTCCGTGGCGGCGCCCGCCTTCTGCTCGGCGGCGCTCCCCTCCCGGGCCCGGGATTTTTCTACGCCACCACCCTGCTCACCGGTGTCCGCCCCGGCCTGCCCGCCGCCGACGAGGAGCTCTTCGGTCCCGCCGCCGCGATTCTCGTCGCGCGGGACGAGGCGGACGCGGTGCGCCTCGCGAATGCCACGCCCTACGGTCTCGGCGCGGCGATCTTCACTCGCAGCGCCCGCCGCGCCCACTCGCTCGCGCCGCAGCTCGACGCGGGATTCGTCGCGATCAATACCTTCGTCCGCTCCGACGCGAGTCTCCCTTTCGGCGGTTTGAAAGACAGCGGCCTGGGCCGCGAACTCGGCTCCCACGGCCTGCGCGCCTTCCTCAATGTGAAGACAGTCGTGGGTTGAACGATGGTCTTGGGATTACTCGGTTACTTTACTCTCAAAAAACGTCCCATAAAAGTGTCACGTATTACGGACACTCCCTATGAGAATTCGGTTTTTTTGGCCATGAACTGAACCGAGTAATACTAGCCCAAATTTCACACTCACGCGTGAAACCGCTCCACGCTGTTACCCACCCACTCCAAGTCTTGTCATTGCGAGAGCTCAGAGCAGGCAGAGCTGGCGTGGTGGCGGCAATGAACCGTCCAAGGCTGGTCCTTGCGAAGGAGGCTGGCCGACTGTGGCGATCCATCCGGAATTTCAGCTGGATGGCGGCGCCCGCCAAGCCGGGCTCGCAATGACACACTCCATGGGTTCATTCGCGGCCTCTTCCGCAGTGCTGCGCCTGCCCCCGCCGGGCAAGAAACAGAGCCCGTTTCCGAGCGCAACGCAGCGACGAAGCCATCCACCTAGCTGGATCGCCACGCCCTCGTTCCTCGGGCTTTTGATGACAAACATGCGGGTGAAAGATCCGATTTCGGGTTGATGCCGTGCCGGTTGGCACTTTCAACGGCGCCCGCCAAGGAGCCAAAACGCTATGTTACATTCGGGCGACGATCAGGATTAGATTCGTTTCGTTTCCGACGCAGTCCACGATCAAAGATTCATTTCGCATGGCCTCCCGCACGCCCAAGATCACACCGGCTCGCTCCACTCCCGTCTATTTCAATCGAGAGTTGAGCTGGCTCGCTTTTAATCGCCGCGTCCTCGAGCAGGCGCAGGCCGACCGGCACCCTTTGATCGAGCGCGTCCGCTACCTCGCCATCACCGGAAGCAACCTCGACGAGTTTTTCCAAATCCGTGTCGCCGGTTTGATGCAGCAGCGTGATTCAGGCGTGACCGAACCCGGCCCGGATGGCCTCAGTCCAAGCCAACAGCTCCAGCGAATCCGCACCACGGTCGACGCTTTCGTCGAGGACCAATACCGCTGCTGGCGCGACCAACTGGCCCCCGCTCTCGCGACCGAAGGGATCCAATTCAAGAGCGCCAAGGATCTTACTCCCCGCGAGCTAGCCTGGGTGCGCGCTTATTTCCGCGACCAAGTTTATCCCGTGCTGACCCCACTGGCGCTCGATCAATCGCATCCGTTTCCCCAACTCGGCAATAAGGAGTTGAACATCATCGTGGCGCTCGACAATCCGTCGACCGCTGAGATTGAACACTTGGTCGCGATTTTGCCGGTACCCCGGATTCTCCCCCGCCTCGTCATCATCGCTCCGGGTGGCCGCGGGCCACAGCGTTTCATCTTTCTTAGCGAAATCATCAAACTCTGCGCGGGGGAACTGTTTCCCGGTTATCGTTTGACCGCCGCGCACGCGTTTCGCGTGACGCGCAACAGCGAACTCTACATCGACGAGGAAGAAGCGGCCAATCTACTCGTCAAGATCGAGGCGGAACTGCGCAACCTCCGCCGCGGCGCCGCGGTTCGCCTCGAAATTGAGGAAGGAGTTAACACGATTCTTTTTGCGACGCTCTGCCATGAACTCGGGCTCCCGCCCGACCATGTCTTCCGGCTCAAGGGGCCGATCAACCTGATGCGCCTCCAAAGCATCGGCGACCTCGACCGGCCCGACCTAAAGTTCCCCCCGTTTACTCCAGTGAACGCCTCACCGTTGCGCGATCCGGCGCGGATCTTTGAGGCGCTGCGCGACCAAGACGTCCTCCTGCACCACCCCTACGATTCGTTCCAGCCCGTGGTCGATTTCGTCGAGCAGGCCGCCCGCGACCCGCAAGTGTTTGCCATCAAGCAGACCTTCTATCGCACGAGCGGCGATTCGCCCTTGGTGCGAGCGCTGATCGACGCCTCGCAGAACGGCAAGCAAGTCACCGCGCTGGTGGAACTGAAAGCGCGCTTCGACGAGGCGAACAACATCCAGTGGGCCAAACAGCTGGAGGAAGCCGGGGTCCACGTCGTTTACGGCCTCATGGGGCACAAGACCCACTGCAAGATGTGCCTCGTCGTCCGCCGCGAGGGTCGACGCATGCGGCACTACGCCCACCTGGGCACGGGCAACTACAACCCGCGCACCGCCCGCTATTATACCGACCTCAGCCACTTCACCGCCCGGGCGGACATCACCCGCGATGTGGGCCAACTCTTCAATACGCTGACCGGATTTGGCCGTTCGCCCAAATTCCGCCATCTCCTCGTCGCGCCCTACAGTCTGCACCGCCGAATCAACGCCCTCATCGCGACGGAAGCCCGCAATGCAGCGGCCGGACGCCCCGCACGCATCATCGCCAAGATGAACTCCTTGGTGGACAAGGTGACCATCGACTCGCTCTACGCCGCGTCGCAGGCCGGCGTGAAGATCGACCTGATCGTCCGCGGCACCTGCAGTCTTGTGCCGGGCGTGCCGGGGCTCTCCGAAAATATTCGCGTGCGCAGCTTGGTCGGGCGGTTTCTCGAGCACACCCGGGCCACCTATTTCGAAAACGCACGCGGCGAACCCGTCATCCTCGCCGGCAGCGCGGACTGGATGCCGCGCAATTTTTTTCGCCGCGTCGAAGTGATCTTTCCGATTCGCGACCCGGCCCTGAGGCGCTGGGTCACCGAAGAGTTTTTTGCGGATGAGCTACGCGACACGAGCAACACCCGGCTCTTGCATCCGAACGGAGCCTACCTACCGGTCCCTCGCCGGGGTAATGAACGCACTTTCTCCGTTCACGCTCACCTCATGGCCGCAGCCACCCGACGCGCCCGGAACGTGGGGAAAACCTAACGGAACGCGACTCACGCTCAGCTCACTTGGGGTCCTTTTCTTACCACCCGATCCTGCCGGTGGCTTTGGCGACGGCCACAGCCTCGGAAGCTTCAGGAAAACAGGTCCGTCGGCGTCCGCCCCATGAAGTCTTCCATGTAGGCCGTGGTCGCCTTGCCCTCGATGAAAGTAGGATCGGCCATAATAGCACGATGGAGCGGAATCGTCGTCTTGATGCCGCGGATGAGATATTCGCTGAGCGCGCGATACATCCGCTCGAGGGCGACTTTTCGGGTCGGCCCGTAACTGATGAGCTTACCGATCATGGAATCGTAATAAGGCGGGATCGTGTAGCCGCTATAAGCATGTGAATCGACCCTCACCCCGTGACCGCCGGGCGCATAATACAACCCAATCGTGCCCGGAGACGGGGCAAAGTTCCGCGCCGGGTCTTCGGCGTTGATCCGACACTCGATCGCGTGCTTATCGATCTTGATGTCGCCTTGGTCGAAATCGAGCTTCTCGCCATTGGCGATCCGGATTTGCTGCTTAATGAGGTCGATGCCCGTGACTTCCTCAGTCACGGGATGTTCGACCTGAATCCGGGTATTCATCTCAATAAAGTAATAATTCCCCTTCGCATCGACGAGGAACTCGATGGTGCCAGCGTTCTCATATTCAGCAGCCTCCGCGGCTTTGAGGGCATGCTTACCCATCTTCTTACGCAGATCCGAGGTGAGAAATGGGGACGGCGACTCCTCAATCAGCTTTTGATGCCGGCGCTGGACGGAACAGTCCCGTTCCCCGAGGTGAACGATCTTGCCGTGGCTGTCGCCGAGGATCTGGAACTCGATATGCCGAGGTTTTTCGATGTAACGCTCAATGTAGACGGCTCCATTGCCAAATGCCTTCTCGGCTTCGCCCCGGGCCACGTGGTATTCCTTCGCGAAGGAAATATCGTTGTGAGCGATCCGCATGCCGCGCCCGCCACCACCTGCGACCGCTTTGATAATCACTGGATAGCCAACCTTTCGGGCGACTTTGACGGCTTCTGCCTCGTTCGCGACCGGGCCGTCGGAACCAGGGACGATGGGCACACCCACTTTCCGAACCGTATCTTTCGCGACGGCCTTATCCCCCATCATTTTGATCGATTTGGATTTCGGGCCGATGAACTTGATATTACAGGACTCGCATTGCTCGGCGAACTTGGCGTTTTCCGACAGAAAACCGTAGCCGGGGTGAATGGCATCCACGTCGCCGATTTCTGCGGCGCTGATAATCCGGTCGGCGCGCAGGTAACTGTCCGCGCTCTTCGGCCCACCAATACAAATGGCCTCGTCGGCGAGTTGGACGTGCAGTGACTGAACGTCCGCCTCGGAATAGACCGCCAAGGTCTTGATGCCCAATTCGCGACAGGCTCGGACGATGCGCAGGGCGATTTCACCGCGGTTGGCGATGAGTATTTTTTGAATCATGTCGATAAACGAAAAGAGACCCTCCCAAAGCACCGGGCGCTAAGCGCAAACGGTATCGGCCGGGCGTTGGCTGGTTTCTGGGACGGCTTTAACCCTGTCTGATCTTGAAAAGACGCTGACCGTATTCGACGGGCTGCCCGTTTTCTACCAACACCTCCAAGATGGTGCCTTTGGCTTCGGCCTGAATCTCATTCATGATTTTCATAGCCTCAATGATACAGACGACGGAGGTTTCCACCACTTTGGTGCCCGTGTCCGAGAAAGCCTTACTTTCCGGCGAGGCGGCACGGTAGAATGTCCCAACCATCGGAGACTTGATGAAGGAGATGCCGGCCTCCTCCTGCGGAGGATTCGAGCCACCTGCCGTCGCGAGTGGATTATGGGCGGCCGACGGAATGGGCATCGGCGGATTGGTATCTGATCCCGAGAAAGGGGGATTAGAACCACGGCCGGTTGAGACGATCGGCAGGCCATTGGTGCCTCGCCGAATCTTGAGCTTGAATCCCTCTTCCTCGACCGCGAACTCGGTCAATTCCGAGCGCTTCATAAGGTCGATGATTTGTTTGATTTGTTTTAGGTCCAAAAAGAAGCCTTGGTTGAGTTTACGGCCAGCTGAAGCCGTTAGTTGGTGTCGAAGGCGTGTCGTTCAAAAGAAAAAGGTCCATCCACGCAATCTCTGATTTTTCTGTGATATCAGTGAATCTAAGCATTCTGAAGAAAATGCCCAATAATGGCTAAAAACGAAGGATTTTTAATCAAAACAGCCAATTCAGCCACTGTTTCGTCCTTTTTCCAGCACACCTAAAAACCCATGTGTTGCATAAATAGTCGATCCTTGCCCCCCGAGGGGCGCGGCCCGGCAAGCCCACTTCTCGCGTTCCGTTCGTGAACAACCTAGCGACTCCGCGATCGATGGAAAGCAACCAGTCCGGAGCGACCTAACGGCGTTCAGCGATGTCTCAATCTCTCGCGACGCGGATGGTCCGGGGTAGCGCGGGTGAAGTTTACGGACTAGGATTACTTTGTCACCTGACTTGGAAAAACCGACTACCTCAAGTGCAACCCAATAGGTTATACCTATGAAATCGGAGCGTGAATCCGGGCACAACGTAACAAAGTAATACTCGCGCGCCGCTCGTCGCGACACTGCTTCCGCGTCTGCTCTGTTCTTGGCCGACCTACTTCACGGATGCCACACGCTGCTCCCGCCCGCCCTTGCACCAACACAATTGCGACGTTGCCTCGTCCTCCCGCGCCACACAATTTGCCGCTTTATGTCCGTCGAAACCACAGACACCAGCGCCACCGCTACCACACCAACGCCCAGCGATTTCATCCGCTCCATCGTCGCCCAAGATGTGGCCGAAAAACGCTATGCCAAAATCGTGACGCGATTTCCACCCGAGCCCAACGGCTACCTTCACATCGGCCATGCGAAATCCATCTGTCTCAACTTCGGTATCGCCCGCGAAAATGACGGCCGCTGCAACCTCCGCTTCGACGACACCAACCCGGCCAAGGAAGAACTCGCCTACGTTGAAGCCATCACCACCGACGTGAACTGGCTCATCGCCGGTTGGGCCGACCACTGCCTCGGCCTGAAGGCTCCGGGCACCACCCCCGCGGCGATCACCACCAACGGCAAACCGGATTTCCATCTCGCCGCCGTTGCCCCCGCCACCTTCCACAGTCACGCCGCAACTGCAGACGACGAGCGCGCTGAACCGTTCTCCGCGAGCAGTTATTTCGATCAGCTCTACCTCTACGCCACCGAGCTGATCCAACGGGGCAAAGCATTCGTGTGCGACCTCAGTCCCTCCGACACCGAGGCCTACCGTGGCTCGCCCGATCGGCCGGGTAAAGACAGCCCCTTCCGCCAGCGCTCCATCGCCGAAAATCTCGACCTCTTCGCGCGCATGAAGGCCCGTGAGTTTCCCGATGGCGCTCGCAGTCTTCGCGCCAAAATCGACAACACGTCCTCCAATATGTGGCTGCGTGATCCGCTCCTCTATCGCATCCGCCACACCGCGCACCACCACACGGGTGACCAATGGTGCATCTACCCGCTCTACGATTTCGCTCACTGCCTCAGCGACTATCTCGAAGGCATCACGCACAGCATCTGCACGCTCGAGTTCGACGCCCACCGCGCACTCTACGACTGGACGTTGGCGTCCCTCGAACTACCCCGGACCGTCCCGCACCAATACGAATTCGCCAAGCTCAACCTCGGCTACACCATTGTCAGCAAACGCAAGCTCCTGCAGCTCGTGCAGGAAAAATTTGTCACCGGCTGGGACGATCCCCGTCTTCCCACCATCTCCGGTCTGCGCCGCCGGGGCATTCCCGCCAGCGCCCTGCGTCGTTTTGTTACCGGCGTCGGCGTCACTAAGTTCGACAGCGTCACCGACGTCGCCGTCTTCGATCATGCGGTTCGCGAGGAACTCAACCCCACCGCGCTCCGCCGCCTTGCCGTGCTCAAACCGATCAAGCTCACGCTCACAAACATCGCCCCGGACGAAATTCTCGAGTGCGACGCCACCAACAACCCGCAGGACGAGACCCCCACCACGCGCAAGGTCGCCCTCTCTCGTGAGGTCTACATCGAGCAAGACGATTTTGCCGAGGTCCCGCCGCCGAAATACTTCCGCCTCAAACCCGGCGGAGAAGTTCGCCTCAAATATGCCTGTATCATCAAGTGCGACGAGGTCGTGAAAGACGCCACCGGCCAGATCACTGAACTACGCTGCACCGCCGACCTCACCACGCGTGCCGGTGGCCCCAACGTCGACCGTAAAGTGAAGGGCACGGTTCACTGGGTCAGTGCCACCCATTGCACCGACGCCGAGGTCCGCCTCTACGACCGCCTCTTTACCGTCTCCGAGCCCGACGCCGACGGTGAATTCAAGAAACACGTCAACCCGCACTCCCTCGAAGTCGTCACCGCCAAACTCGAAGCTTCGCTCGCCGCCGCGAGCACGGCTCAACGCTATCAATTTGAACGCCTCGGCTACTTCGCGCTGGATGCGAAAGACAGCGCTGCCGGTCGCCTCGTCTTCAATCGCACCATCACGCTCAAGGATGCGTGGGTGCCAAAAAAATAGGCGGAGGAGTCAGCTCTTTCGCCGCCTCCACCCATCGAACTGGTCTTCCTCAATCCATCGCGTTAGGAATCACCCCACCATGTTCCGCCAAGTCCGCTTTATCTTAGTGCTGCTCCTCATCACGGGGATCGCCGCCCCATGGTTGTTCTGGACCTACGAGCAAGGCATCAACCCCAGCGTCAAAACCTACGACGACGCCCTGTGGTGGTGGTTCGTCAGCTCGACCACGGTCGGCTACGGAGACGTCGCCCCCATCACCCCCATGGGACGGGCCGCGGGCGTGCTCACCATCTTGGTCGGCATTTACTGCTACACCAACTTCATCGCCCTGACCGCCGATTCGCTGCACGGGCTGACGAATCGCCACCACCTCGGCACCGCCCAAGTCGAGGCCACCGATCACATCGTCATCTGCGAATACACCGCCTTCGCCGACGAACTCCTCCAAGTCCTCGACCGCCACCCCGCCCTCGCCGGCCGTAAAGTGGCGCTCGTGACCGACCTCGTCCAAGTGCGGCCTTACCCTCAATATTCATTCGTGCGCGGCGTGCCCATCAGCCCCGCCGCCCTCAAACAATCGAACATCGCCGCCGCCGCTTTTATTTTCGTTTTCGCCAACATTCGGTTTCAAGACGCCGACCTCAAAACGATCCACACTGTTTCGCGTATTCGTAAACTTAACTCGCACGCCCGAATTTTTATCGAACTGGGCAATCCGAACTCCGACCTCCTCGCTCACCTCACCGGTGAGATCACCGTCCTCGCCAGTCGCGACCTCCTCGAATCCGTCCTGCGGGACAAGGGCCTCGATCTTCGGGCTCACTTCCCCGCCAGTCCCGTGGCCACCGGAGCGCGGTCAACGTGAGTGCATTTTCTTCCATGGAAGCCCCCCTCCCCTTGCTCACCGCCCACGAAGTCCGCATCCTCGGATGCCTCGTGGAAAAAGCCGTCACGACGCCCGATTACTATCCGCTCACGCTCAATTCCCTCACGCTCGCGTGCAATCAACAGTCCAACCGCGATCCCGTGGTCGCCTTTGAAGAGACCACGGTCGTCCGCGCCCTCGACGGCCTCCGCGAGAAGCGCCTCGCCTCCGTCTTCACCGGGGCCGAGAGCCGGGTCTCGAAATATAAACACTCGCTCAACGACGCGGTTCTGCTCACCCCCGCCGAAGTCGGCCTACTCTGCGTGTTGATGCTGCGCGGCCCGCAAACCCTCGCCGAACTCCGCACCCGCACGGAGCGTTTCCAACCCTTCGAGTCCTTGGCCGAAGTCGAGGAGGCCATGCAAATCTTGGCCTCGCGCCCATCGCAACCACTCGTCGTCAAACTGCCGCGCCCCCCCGGAACCAAAGAGCCACGTTACGCCCACCTCTTCTCTGGCCCCCTCGACGTCGCGGCACTTTCTTCGTCGGCCACCGCCACGACCGCCGAACCGGCCACCCTCGCCGTGCGCGCCGAAAACGAGCGCCTCGCGCAACTCGAATCTGCGACCGCCGCCCTTCGCGCCGAACTCGCCGACCTCCGCCAGCAGTTCGCCGAATTTCGAAAACAATTTGAGTGAACCCAGCCTCGGCTTGCCACGGTTCCAATCTCTCTGGTTCACTCCTTTTACCTGTGAAGCAAAGCATCGTCACCCTCGACATGGAAGGCGTCCTCACGCCGGAAATTTGGATCGCCGTCGCCGAACGCACCGGCCTCCCCGAATTGCGCCGCACCACGCGCGACGAGCCGGACTACGACAAGCTCATGCTTGACCGCATCGCCATTCTCGACCGACACGGCATCACGCTCTCGAGAATCCAAGAGGTGATCGGCGGCCTCACGCCACTTCCCGGTGCCAGCGAATTTCTCGACGAACTCCGCCGCCGCGTTCAGGTTGTCCTCCTCTCCGATACGTTCGAGCAATTTGCCGATCCGTTCATGCAGCAATTCGGCCGACCCGCACTCTTTTGCCATCGTCTCGTCGTCGAGAAAGATCGGATTTCGGGCTACGAACTCCGGATGGCCGACCAAAAGCGTCATGCCGTCGCCGCGCTCCAGTCGCTTAACTACAACGTAATCGCCGCCGGGGATTCGTTCAACGACACGACGATGCTCGCGCAAGCCAACCACGGTTTTCTTTTCCACGCGCCCGATAATATCGTGCGCCAGTTTCCGCAATTCCCTGCCGTCAATGACTACGACGAGCTTCTCCAGCGGATCCTCGCACGCTGCTGACGGAGCGGCGTTTTTCCCACCGCCGTTTAGTCCAGCTCGCGTTCGAACTGTGACTAACCGGCTTGAAGGCAGGAGTGGGCTTGCAGCGATTTTTACGTCGTGAATCGCCTGCAAGCAGTGTCCGGCAAAAGACGGTCCTGTGCCTCACCTTGAAACCCGTTGGACTTGGTCTTTATGCCGCCGCCAGCATTTTTTGGAGTCGGCTACGCACCCGCTCACGCCCGAGCACGCGGAACATCCCGGTAATGCTCGGCCCGACGTTGGTGCCCGAAACCGCCAACCGCGCGACCGACTGGTAGTCGCCAAAACCTAGGCTGCTCTTCGCAGCGAGTGCCTTCAGGGCTTCTTCGATCGCCGTGTCACTGGAGAAATCCGCCGTGGCGACGAACTCGATCAACTCCACCAGCCGCGCTTTCGGATCACCTTTACCCATCACCTTGTCGCGCACCTTGGCGTCGATCAAAAAATCGTCGTTAAAAAAATATCCGGTGTAGGCCGGCAGTTCCTCGACCCCCTTGATCTTCGGATGGGCCAGCAACATCACCTCACGAAAATACGCCGCATCCGCCGCCCATGCGATCTGGGCCGCCGCACTTTCTGCCTGTGCCACGAAGTAATCGCGCGCCAAACCGACGAACGCGTCCGCCGGCTGTTCCAGCAGATAAAGCATGTTCATGTGCGCGAGTTTTTTGTCGTCGAATCGTGCATTGCTCTGGTTGATCCCGGGCAAATCGTAGAGCCTGATGATATCCCCAATGAGCATTTTTTCGCGATCGTCGCCGGGATTCCAGCCGAGCAGACAGAGGAAGTTTACCAGCGCCTCCGGCAAATAACCGCGCTTTTGGTATTCTTCGATCAGCGCGCCTTGGTCCCGTTTCGACATCTTGCCCGGACCATTCTGTTTCAGAATCAGCGGAATGTGCGCAAACGCCGGGGGCTTCACGCCAAAGCCTTCATAGAGCGCCACGTGCTTGCTCGTATTGGAAAGGTGATCTTCCCCGCGGATGATGTGCGTGACGTTCATCGCAATATCGTCGACGACGTTCACCAAATGAAACACCGGGTTTCCGTCCGATCGCACGATCACAAAATCTTCGTCCTCGACGCGCTCCACGCGTCCGCGGATCTGATCTTCGATCACCACCGGCGGCACTTTTACCTTGGTGACAGTTTTTTTCCGATGGTCGTCGAACACCTCGTAGCGATCCCCGAGCAGCTTAAACCAAATCGCCCCGTCCTTTTCGTAGGCCCGTCCCGCCGCCATCAACTGACCGACATAGTCTTTGTAGATCTCGCCGCGCTCGCTTTGCCGATAGGGGCCGTAGTCGCCCCCGCCGCTCGTCCCAAACTTCGGACCTTCATCCCAATTCATTCCGAGCCAAGTCAGACTCTCGTAGATCAGATGGAGGAACTGCTCGCTGTTCCGCTCCTTGTCCGTGTCCTCAATACGCAGGATGAACACGCCACCGGTGTGTCGCGCGTAGAGCCAATTGAACAGCGCCGTGCGGGCGCTGCCGATATGGAAGAAACCAGTGGGACTGGGCGCAAAGCGAACGCGAACTTGGGACATAGTGATTGTGTTAAAGATGGAAACCAACGATTCGACAGCATCGATTTTCCCCGCGCAACCAATTCGTTCCGTATCGCTCGCTCCTCCAGTGCAGCAATCTCCCTTCGATCCGCCCACCCTCGTCACCCGCTTCGAGTCGGCCGCCCGCACTGCAGGCTTCCGTCTTGACCGTTTCGGCGAGCACGCCGGCACACCCCTCCTCGCTCTCACGAAACGCACGCCGGGCCCCCGGCCGCGGATTTACCTCTCGGCCGGTATCCACGGCGACGAACCCGCCCCGCCCCTCGCCCTCTTGGCCTTGCTCGAAGCCGGTGCCTTCGATGACCGCGCCGTTTGGTTTATCTGCCCCTTGCTCAATCCAGCTGGTTTCCTGCGCACAACGCGGGAGAACGCCGACGGCCTCGACCTCAATCGCGACTACCAAGACCTCCGCGCCGCGGAAATTCGTGCCCACGTCCAGTGGCTGCGCCATCAACCCAATTTCGATCTCACGATCTGCGTGCACGAGGACTGGGAATCGACCGGCTTCTACCTCTACGAACAGAATCCCCACCGACGTCCGTCGCTCGCCGAGGCGATGCTCACCGCCGTCGCCAGGGTTTGCCCGATCGAACCCGCCACCGTCATCGACGGCCGACCGATTGCCGCACCCGGCATTATCCGACCGGAGACGGACCCGCTACTGCGCGAGAACTGGCCGGAGGCGGTTTACCTGCGCGCCCATCACACCACGTTAGGTTACACCATCGAGAGCCCATCCGCCTTGCCCCTCGCACAACGCATCACGGCCCTCCGCACCGCGATTGAAGCCGCGATCACCGGATTAAGCCACGGCTGACGCAAAACTCTGCCATGTCCGTCGGCATCGGCGCGGTAAACACCTGTTCCAGTCCCGCCGGTCGCAAATCGATCTCCGCACAATGCAGCGCTTGGCGAGACAGCAATAGTTTCGCCGCCAACGCCTCGGTCCACCCGTGGTCGATAAAGTCCAAGTAGCACCGCGCATCCGGCCCATAGATCTTGTCGCCCACCATCATATGTCCGAGCCATTGCGCGTGCGCTCGAATCTGATGTTTCCGCCCCGTCTCCGTCACGACTCGCGCCAGCGTGAATCCACCCGCCGTCGCCACGGGCGTAAAATGCGATACCGACGCCTGACCGTCGGGCCGCACGCACGATTTCACAAACACCGGACTCGCGACGTCGTCGCCCAACGGTTGGTTCACGGTCACCGGCCCGGCGAGTTCTCCGGTCAGCACCGCCAAATACGCTTTCGCGACTTTCCGCTGCTGCACCGCTGTCTGCAACCGGCTCGCCATCTTGCCGTCCTTCGCCAACACGACGATCCCGCTCGTCTCGCGATCTAACCGAAACACGAGGTGCACCACCTCGAGCTTCGCATACTCGCGCAGCGCCCCGACGAGACTCGACCATGGGCCCGCTTTGGAAGGATGGCACACGATGTCGCCCGGCTTGTTCACGACCAGCAACCGCGCGTCCTCGTAAACCACCCAGCCCGGCACTTCTTCCGGCGCGATCATCCGCACCGGCCCCTGCTTGGTGCGCCGCGGCCACGCGCAGGCCCGACCAGAATTGGCCATAAAATCTTCCGGCCCACTCGCCGCCGGCGCGCCCACTCCTTCGCTCCCGCCGCTCACCGCCCCACCCCCTTCGGTTGGGCGCTGCCCGAACACGCGCGCTCGTTGACGTTTAATATTTTCCGTCGGCTGATCAGATTGAACTTAGGAAAACGACTGGATGAGTCGAAAGCATCATGATGCCTACACCACCTGCGTCCCGGAGCCACAATCCAAGGGAGCAACCTCTCCTCTCCGCCGCCGCGGTCGGGCGAGTGGTCCGCCCACCAATAGTTACACGACAAGGGGTTCAGTTTTTTCATGAATTTTCTTGGTAGGATTTTGCTGAGAGAAGTTGCAATACCTCAACTCCACACTCAACTTCGACGTCAGATTGATGAACGATTTTCCATCTCCGGAAGATTCGCCCGGCACAACGACGACCGGCTTTTTTTCAGATCTTCGCTTAGCGAGGACCGAGCGGCCCATCCCAGCATTTCCCCTTTCACCGTTCCGGCTTCACCGTCGGCTGCGGTTCAAACCAAAACATACGCAGGATTATGAACAGCCAAAATACCCACGAACTCATCGTCTCCGGCATTCATCTCGAGCTGACTCCGTCGCTCAAAACCTTTGTCCGCGAAAAAACCGAACGACTGTTTCGCCACGAGGAACGCATCGTGCGCATCCGCGTTGAACTGGAGTGCGACCCGAAGGAAGCCGTCAGCACCCGCTTCAAAGCCAAGGGCCACATCGCCATCCACGGCCCCGATATGAACGCCACCGTCGAATCCGACGAATGCCACAAGGCCGTCGCGATGCTCATCGATAAACTCGACCGTATGCTTGCCCGTCGTCACCAGTTGAAACGCGCCAAACGCCATCATCCGCACACCGTCGAAGTCGACGCCGCGCTGTCTGAGGCGGTCTGACCACACCTCCACGCCTCCTTTTTTTGACCCGCCCCAAACCGGCGGGTTTTTTGTTGCCCCAACGTGGACCCGCCCGTGCGCTCCCTGACTGTCGCACCCTCCCGCCGCCCCGCGCTATGACAATCCTGCGCTCTATCGCCACTCGAACTTCAACACCAAGGGAACCGAACGCGCGGCCCAACTCCTCCGCGAACTCGGCACGCCCAGTCTCATCCAACCGCCGAACGACCACCTGCTCGGGCGCTGGATTGAAAACGGTCTGACCAAGATCCTCTCTGCGGAAGGCTTCGGCTGCATTCCTTTCTACCTACTCGCCCAAGGCTGTTCACCACTCGCTACCTCCCCGGCATCTCCGTCGACGCCCGTGCCGCGCAAGTTCCAGATCGGACGATTCCCCCGGACGACACGCTTCCGCGCCGTGGTTCGGCTGGTCCGCGATTACTCCAAAGGGAGTAAGCGCGCCTCCCCATTTCCTGCTATCGTGATCAACATGCACCGTTACCTCCGCCGCCTCGTCGCCCTTCTCGCAGCCGTTGCCCTCGCCGCGAGCTTCGCCAATCGCGCCTCCGCTCAAGCCACCAACGCCACGATCTCGGGCCGCGTCACCGACGCCGCGACGCAGGCCGTCCTCCCCGGCGCGACCATCACTCTCTCGCCGACCGCTGCGGGCTCCGCCGGTGCCGCCACTCTCCGCACATCCACCGACGCGAACGGCGAGTTCACCCTCAACGCCGCCGCCGGCGACTACTCGCTCGCGCTCGACTACCTCGGCCTTCCCCCCAAATCGCAGGCCGTCACGCTCACCGCGACACCCGTGCGCCTCGCGTTTTCCCTTGGCGATGCCGCCGTCGCACTGGCCGCCTTCACCGTTGAGGGCACCCGCACTGGCCAAGCCCGCGCCCTCAATCAGCAGCGCGCCTCCCAAAATCTTGCCAACATCATCTCCGCCGATTTCTCCGGCCAATTCCCCGACAAGAACATTGCCGACGCCGTCAAGCGCCTCCCCGGCGTCACCGTAGAAACCGACCGCGACACCGGTGGCAGCGAAGGCCGTTACGTCACCGTGCGCGGCATGAGCGCTGATTTTAATGCCGTCACGGTAAATGGTATGCGGGTCAACGCGACCGACTTCGACGGCATCACGCGCCGCGTGCCGCTCGACGTGATCTCGTCCGATGTGGCCGATCAAATCGAAGTCACCAAGGCCCTCCGCCCCGACCAAGACGCCGACTCGATCGGCGGCGCCGTGAACATCAAGACCCGCCGCGCATTTAGCCGCGATGGTCGCACCGCCTCCGCCAAATTTGCCCTCGGCTACTCCGCCATTCTCACCGACTACTTCAATTACCCCTTCGAGAATCCCTCGCGCGAAGGTGCCGTCACTTACTCCGATCTCCTCGGCACCTCACGCCAATGGGGCTTCTCGCTCTCCGCCAATTATCGCGACCGTACCTTCGTCAAACAGCGCAACAGCACCGGTGGTTGGCGTGGTCTGGGCACCGCCGCCTCGCCGTTCTCGATGGATTCATTCATCCTCCAACATTTCTTCGACGACATGACGAGCGCCGGCTTCAACGGCTCCCTCGAGTTCCGCCCCACCGCCGACCACAAGCTCCGCCTGTTCGCCGGCACCAACACCCGCGACACCAACCGCGGTCGTCAGCGCCAAACTATTTTCTTCCCGCTCTCCATCACGACCACCAACACCGTCGGCCCGTCCCTCGTCACCGGCGACACCTACACCAGCCTGGCGTCACCCAACAACACCGTGCGCAAGGAAGCCCGCAACTTCGACGAACGTCAGGACACCCGCACGCTCACCTTCGACAGCGAGTCGAAGTTAGGCGCCATCACGGTCACCACTCTCGTCGGCTACAATCGGGGCGAGTTCGACGGCGGACTCGGCTCCGGTATCCAGGCGCAATTCTCCCGCGCGACCTCCACCAACGGCTACACGATCACCCCGGGCAACGCTCGCTTCCCCGTCGTCACCACGACCCTCGACCGCCTCTCCCCGTCCGCCGCCTCCACCTATTTGATGAACACGTTTGTCCGCGGCACCCGCAATTTTATCGATCAGGAATGGAATGCCGCCCTGGATGCCAAACGAGCGGCCACGGTCGCCGGTCTGCCCGGCTGGTTCAAAGTCGGCGCGAAATTTCGCACGAAAGCCCGCGACCGCGACGAGATCCAGCGCAGCTTCAATGCTAACACCAATTGGAATCTCCTCGGCTACGTCGGCCAGCCCGACATCCCGTCCATGCTCGCCGACTACGGGGCGAAGAACGGCGCGACCGCCGACGGCCGCTACGACTTCGGATATTTTCTCGACCCGAAGAAGATCCGCGACACCGGCGAACTCCTGATCTCGCGCGGCCTGCTCGTGCCTTCGGCCACGAATGCCCTGAACAGCCAGCTCGGCGATCACTCCGCGTGGGAAGACGTTTCCGCCGTCTACGCGCAAGGTCAGTTCACCTCCGGCAAGTTCACGCTGCTCGCGGGCGTCCGCGGGGAGCGCACCGCCACAAAATTCAAGGCGTGGGCGGTCATCGACAGTATTCCCGTCCGCATCCAGCCGTCGCGTAGCTACACCGGCGTGCTGCCCGGCCTGCACCTCCGTTACGATGGCACGAAGAACTTCGTGATTCGCTCCGCCTATACCGAGTCGTTGTCTCGTCCGACTTTCAACCAACTCAATCCCCGCGCCACGATCAATACCGCCACCGACGTCGTCATGCGCGGCAACATCAACCTCAAGGCCGTCACCTCGCGCAACTACGACCTCTCCTTTGACTACTACCTCGGCACAACCGGCTATGTGTCACTCGGGCTCTTCCACAAGGATTACAAAAACAACGTCTACCGCTCGACGCAGACCGAACTCTTCGAAGGCGAGCCCAA
Source organism: Opitutus sp. GAS368 (assembly GCA_945871085.1). Lineage (GTDB taxonomy): Bacteria > Verrucomicrobiota > Verrucomicrobiia > Opitutales > Opitutaceae > GAS368. Next base: position 17,695 of record CAMBVX010000084.1, read on the forward strand.
CACCCTCGTCACGCAGGACCGCAACGCCCGCGGCGGTAAACTCACGGGCGTCGAATTCGCCTTCGACCAGCCCCTCCGCTTTTTGCCCACTCCCTTCGACGGCCTCGGCGTCACGATCAACGTTACCTCCACGGACTCATCCCTCGACACCGGACTCCCCCGCCTCGCCGGCCTGAAGATCCCGCTCTTCGACCAAATGAAGGAGACCGTCAACGCGAGCATCTACTACGAGAAAAGCGGTCTCCGCCTCCGCGCCGCCGCGCATCGGCGCAGCCGTACTGTCTTCGATCTCGCACAGGACAATCTGTTTGCCCTCGCCCGCTACGAGTCGCCGAGCACCGAGTTGGATTTCACCGCGAGCTACAAATTTCTCCCGCGCTGGACCCTCTACACCGAAATGCAGAACGCGCTCAGCGCACCGCGCCACGGCTACAACGGCGACTCCCACCTCCGGCTCGACTATAACGAATACGCCAAGTGGGCCGCCACCGTCGGCGTTCGCTGGAGCCTGTGATCAATTAAGGCAGGGTCTCCGACCCGCCCTCCGCCCGTCCATCGAGCGTCACGCCAGTCCCGCCCCGCGCTCACCGCATCAGCGCCATCAAGCGCCCGCGCGTCCGCACATTCAGTTTCGAGAAAATCGACGTTAGCTGCTTCTTGGTCGTCAACGGGCTCTTCTTCAGCCGACGCGCGACCTCCGCGTTTGAACAGCCTTCGCAAATGAGCAGCGCCACTTCGCGCTCGCTCGGCGTGAGCGCCCACAAGAGCCGCTGTTTTTCCACCGCGACGCGCGCCGTGGGCAGACGTTCGAGACTCCGATCTTCCAGCACAATGAGGAAACCGGGTTTCGCCAAGAGCCCCGGCGAGACGTTGACGACCGACACCGCCGCCAGCCGATCCGGCAACGTCGGATGCGCCAGTCGCTCCAAGGAATGCGAGAACTCCGGCCGGTCCTTCGCGTTGGAGCGCAGGATATCGATCCGCATCCGCTCGCACTCCGCGCGCACCGGCGCCGGCAGCTCCATTCGTTCCCGTGACACCAGCCCGCGGGCCACGTGCGATCCGTGGCACCACACCGCGCATTCCTTGATCGCTTCGGTGTTGGCGAAGACCGGCTGCAGTTCCCAGTTGAGCAGCATCAAGCCGAGCGGGATGTGCCGGTTGAATTCCTCCAGCACCTTGCGATGGAGTCGCTCCGTGTGCAGCAGCAGCACCCGATCGATGGCCGCTTCGAGATAGGGTCGCAGCATTTTCATTCGGGTCACATCGGCCGCGCTAAACTCCGGCGCTCCCGGCGCCCGATAAACGCTGAACATGGCCTTCACCTCGTCACCCCGCCAAAACAGCCCTGACAGGCCGTCTGCCCAACCCTCGGGCGCGGCAAACCGCCGATAAAATTCCGTTGAACGAAACGGCTTCATCGGCCCCACCACGTCCCCAAAACGGTAATGCGTGATCCGCCGATGGGCGTCGATATAGGCGGTGAACGGATTGATCCGACCGCGCTCCTTATACCACTCGGTCGCCGCCGCCATCGGCGGATCCGTAAACACCCGCCGTGCCTCCCTCATCCCAAAGTGTCCGAGGAACAGTGTCGCGCGCACGGTCGGCGCGAACGCTGCCCGCAGCAGCGGCAGCACCGCTCGGCCGAGCTCCTCCACTTCCGTCGCCGCGTGCAGCGGAAACAACAAAGCCTCCCAGCGCTCTGCCTCCGCCCTTCGTGCTCGCGTCGTCTTCACGTCCGCACGCTCTTCATTCGCCCGCCCGTGCGCCACCATTTTCTCCGAGGGAGAAGCCCCACTTGCGGGCGATTCCCTCCACTTCATTTCTCCAACCATAATTCCTTCAACCTCCGGTCCGCAAACGGCCGCGGCTGCCAGCCTTTCACGCTCGGACTCATCAACATCGTTTGGGTCGAAAAAAACAGCGGGATCACGGGCACCTCCTCCAGGAAGATTTTCTCCGCGCGTTGAAAGGCCTGCTCTCGCGCCTTCGCGTCGACCGTCCAGGTGGCCTCGATCATGCGGTCGAACTCCGCGTTGGACCATTTCGCCTCGTTGTAAAGCGCCCCCGTCTGCCACGCTCCGAGAAAGAAAAACGGATCCTGGTAGGTCGTCGCGTTCCATGAGCCGCGCACCATCTGGAAATCCATCGCCCGCTTCGACGAGTTGAGCACCTGCGTCTCTTCGTTGCGCAAAGTCACCGCCAGGCCGAGATGCTGCCGCCACATCTGCTGCACCGCCTCCGCGATGATCCGATGATGCTCGCGCGCATCCACCAACAGCTCCATCGCCGGAAAATTCGTCCCGCCCGCAAATCCCGCCTCCTTCAACAGCTCCCGGGCTTTTTCCGGATCAAACGACAACCAACCCGGCGCCTTATAGCCGCCGATGCCCGCCGGAGTAAAATTCCACGCCGGCACTTTGCCGCCCTTGACGACTTGTTTCGTCAAACGTTCACGATCCACCGCCAACGCCAGCGCCATGCGCACCCGCCGATCGTTCAGCGGCGGTTTTGCGACATTGAGCGAGTAGAAGTAGACGCCCCGATCATCGACCACTTTCAGGACCTCGGGCTGTTCGCGTTGATAGACTTCGATTTTATTGAGCGGCACGAGCCCCGTCATGTGCAGTTGGCCCGTGCGAAATGCATTCTCCTCCGCCGAGGTGTTTTCGATCGGCAGAAAATGAATCTCTTTCAGCCGCACGTGGGCCGCATCCCAATAACGCGGATTTTTTTCGATCACGATCCCTTGATCTTGTCGCCATGACTTCAGCCGAAACGGCCCGTTACCCACCAGATTCCCCGGCCGGATCCAGTTGTTCACCCGCTCGTCCATCGCGGCAAATTTCTCCACGGTCGCCTGCGGCACCGGGAAAAAAAGATACAGCGCCGACAAGAAAAACGGCGTCGGCCGCGCCAAAGTAAATTCCACCGTCCGCTCGTCCCGCACCTTCACGCCCACCGTCGCAAAGTCCTTGATTCGCCCCGCCTGATAGTCCCGCGCTCCGCGTACGAAAAACAGATTGGCCTCCGCGTGCGAAGCGCCGAGCCGGGGGGCGAGCAACCGCCGGGCGCCATACTCAAAGTCCCTCGCCGTCACCGGCGTGCCATCGCTCCACCTGACGTTGGTCCGGAGCTGAAACGTGTAGGTCAGCCCATCCGCCGACACGTCCCACCGCTCCGCCACACCGGGGCGCGGCTCCAACGTCGTGAGATCCGGCGTCACCAGTCCCTCGAACAATCCGCCGACAATCGTCCACTCCATTGCACCACGCACGAGATAGGGGTCGAGCGACTCAGGCTCCGCCGTATTGCCACGATACAAAATCTGCTCGCGGTTCCCCACGGACACAGGCGTCTCCCGTCTGGCACAACCCGCCGCCGCAGCCAGGACCACGAGCCCGATTCCGAAAAAACGTTTCATGTGGCACGATCCTTCGCGTCGAACCCGCCGCGCGCACCCCAAAAACAATACCACCAAAGTGGTAATCTCATCCCGCCGCCCGCTTCGCCCTAGCTTCGCCGACCCGTCCGTGCGAAGTTTCTGCCATGCGCAATTTATCTGCCACGGTCGCTTGGGTCTGCGGCCTGGTGACGTCCCTCTCGGCCGCCAGCTACGACTCCTGGCTCACCGGTAATCCCGCCGATACGAAGCCGACGCAGACTCGCGCCGGCCTCTTTCTCTCC
>CAMBVX010000085.1 GCA_945871085.1 Opitutus sp. GAS368
TCGAGCCGGTATTTTGCGTGACCTGGCCGACCCAGCTGGTGCCGGTGAGGACACCGCCGGAGTTGGGGGCGGTGGAGAAGGAGGAGAGCAAGATCGACGACGGGCCGACGAACGCTCTGAAGATCGCGGGCCCGTCGAGCGAGCTGGGCAAAACCGCGAGGGCGGTTTCGATCGCCGGGGATTTTTTGGGGGCGACCACGCGGCGCGGCTCGGGCGCGGGCCGGGGCGTGGGCGGAACACCCGGGTGTGCCAGAGCGGGCGGCTCGCTCCAGGGGATGAGTTGCGCGGAGGCCGAGGCACCGACGCTGGCGAGCGCGGCGCAGAGATACTGGCGGAGGTGCCGCATCGGGATCGGCCGGGCGGCGCTCACGTGCCCGGAGGCGGGAAGCTGATCGTCTGGTCGGCGGTCGAGGTGCCGGCGGTGCGGCGTTGCACGAAGACGGGGGTGCCAGAGGCGATCAGGAAGTCGTCGCGGTTCGGCGTGGCGTCGCCGACGCGTTGCCAGTGGCCGGCGGTGCTGTTGAAGAAAAAGCTGAACCACGTGGCGCCGCTCCAGACGAGCAGGAGGTCGGCGTCGGCCGGATTGCTGGAGGAGCGCCAGCCGGCCGTGCGGTCGGCGGTTTGGAGCGCGAGCGCACCGAGCGTGACGTCGCCGGGCTGCATGGTGGCGAGGAAGGTGAGCGCGTTTTCGGAGCGCGCGTGCACGGCGCGTTGCGGCGTGGCGAGGACGCGGCCGACGACGGCGAGGGTGAGCGGGGTCGCGCCGCGGCGCGTGAACATGAGGCCGCGGTCGGAGCGGAGCAGGAAGTCGTTACGCGAGGGATCCGTAATCGTGTCGGAATCGCGGGCCCAGCGGGACCACGTTGTATTGTAGTAGAAGTTTAACCACGCGGCCCCGCCCCAGACCTGGACGATGTCGGCGGCGAGCGGATCGCCGGCACCTTGCACGACCAAGGCATCGCCGGGGGCGGTGGTGCCGAAGAAGGTTGCGAGGGTGTCACCGGGGACGATTTCAAAGGTGGTGCCGGTGGTGGTGCCAATCGCGAGACCCAAGGTCGTAAGGTCGACGCCGTCATTGGCGAGATCGAGACGGGTGGCGGTATTGGCCGGGGTCACGATGCGAAAGGTGCGGCCGGTGTGCGCGCCGCCGGTGAGGCGGATGAAGTAGGGCGCGGCGGTGGTGGAGAACGCGCCGGGAGTCCAAGCGGCGGCGGAATTTTCGACGGAGCTCGCACCGACCGCGGTGAGGCGGCCGACCGTGCCTGGCAGGCTGGAGAGATCGGCGTCGAAGGGCACGGAGAAGGACCGCGTCTGGCCGGCGGGGATCGTTTGCACGAGGTAGCCAACCGGGCGCGAGGTGGCGACCTGGGCGACCAGCGGCAGCTGAGTCAGAGTGAAAAGGAAAGTGAAAGTGAGTAGGGAGCGGTACATGGCTGGGGTCTTTCTCTTACTCTTTATCGTTCTCGTTCGTCAGGAGGATCGGGCCTGGCTTTGAGGCGCGGAGCGGACGGGGAGAAAGATTAAGAGAAAGAGGAAAGAGAAAGATTGGAAAGGCGGGTTAGTTGCCGGAGTGGGAATACGTGCGGAGGAAGAGCTCGATGTCTTTTACGCTGGCGACGAAGCGGTTGAGGCCCTCGGTCTCGGTGCTGAGGAGAGTGTTGGCGGGGATGACGATCTTCCAGCCGCTGTTCCAGACGCTGCGGCCGACGAGGCGCGAGCTCGTGAACTCGGTCGGCACCGTGCCGTAGAAGAAAACCGCATCGTGGACCGGACGGAAGGCTTGGTGTTTGCGCAGGATCCACGGCGCCTCGCTGAGGGTGCCGCTGGCGTTGAAAAATTGCGTGGTGGAGAAGGCGGTGGCGCCAAGATTGAAGGGCAGCGGGAGCGCCTGATCTTTAACGTCGAACGCGCGCACGGCGCCCGTGTCGCCGAGCGGCGGTGAGAGCATGTAGTCGATGCCGGTGGGGATCAAATAGGCGTAAGGTGTCGCGCTCAGGGCATTGGCGGAGCTCCCGTTGGCCGAGCCGGCGCCCGCGACGCCCGCCCGGTAGGGGTCCATGCCGACGTAGCCACGCATCACCATACCGACGGAATAGATCTTGGTGGAAAAGTTCGAAACCGAGAACGCATGGTCGCCGGCGGCGAGCGGGAGACCAAAAAAATTCATGCCCGCTTGCACCGTCGTGCTGAAGGGAATCACGATCCCCGGCACGGCCGATCCATCGGGCTTTTTGAGATTGCGACAGGCGGCGGCGACATCGGAATCGGCCATCACATTGCTCATGATGTGCTGCTCGAGCGTCTGCTGCCACGCTGTATCGCCGGTCGTCTCGGGCAAAATCCGGAAGAGCTCCGTGCGCAACGAGAAGAGGGTGCCGTTCACATCGGGGTTGTTGATCCCGAGGCGGGGTTTGGCCACGGACCAATCGGCCTGGAGTCGCGCCATCGTGCCCGCGAGGCCGGCGTCGCCAAGGGTGCTGACGGTGGCCTGCGGGACACCGCCGGTGAGATCGCCGAGGGCGCGGGAGGCGACGATGGCGTTGATGACTGACTGACCGGAGGTGGAGCCGAGGAGGCCGGTCTCGTAGTCGTAGGACTTCGCCGCGAGATAGGTATAGCGGGAGGCGAGGTCGTAGAGGGAGCGGTATTGCTCGAGGGCCTCGTTGCGGAAGGTGCGGAACGTGAGATCCTTGGTGCGGTAACCTTGAATCTTGGCAGCGGCGCGTTTGCGGAAGGTTTCGCGGTCGGCCTGAATACCCACCCCTTGGGCGATAATATTGCGAGTGTTCGCATCCGCACGTTGGACGGCCGTGGCCAATTGGACAATTTCGTAGAAAGCCGTGGTCAACTCACGCAGTGCGAGTTCGTATTCGTAGACCAACTGCGCCTGCTCGTAGCTGAAGCCATAGGCGGCAATCGCCTGCTCCATGGAACGTGCTTCCTGTTCCTGCTGGACCTCGAGGCCGCTCGCGATGCCATTCAGCACGGCGGCCGAACTCGCGAGTGTGAAAAATGAAACCGCGCCGGCCAGCTTGAAGGATGCGCGGATGGGAGAGGTGACGTCGTTCGCGAGACCAACGGTGGTCGGCGGTGTATCGGACAGACCGGCCATGGTGTCTTTGATCAAGTCGGCGGCATTCTGAATCACCTGGCTGGTGGTATCGAGCGAGACCTGGGCGATGCGCAAGCCGTAGATCTTGTCGCCTGTGCTTTTTTCCTTGGCCACGGAATCGGCATGCGCCTTGAACATGACCAGGGCCAGTTGCTGCTGGCGGGCGAACGCCGCGTAACGCTCTTCGATGGCCCGCACCGCCGCCTTAAAGTCGAGCAAACTCTGATGGCGATCGAGCAACGCCTGCTGGATCGTGCCAGTGACCGACCGCAAGCCCATGGAAGCCCCGCTGCGCCACTGATCCGAGAACTGAACGTAGCGATCAGGCTGGAGGCGAACCGTTTGATCGGCGAATTGCGTGGTGTAGGCTTGATTGACCTGGGTGAGGTCGAAGCCGGTGTAGTTCGCCACGCCGGTCGGGAACTTGACGGTGACGGTAACGGGAGAGGTCGTGTCTACAAAATCGGCCCCTCGATCTACGATGAACCACTGGTAGAGGTCCGGCCCATCGTAGCCCTGGGCATAGGTCCTGCCGGGCCCGATTTCACTTGGGTAGGGCTTGCCGTAGATTTCAACCAACTGCCCGTCGAAAGCAGCTTCTTGGTCCACAATGGCGTCATTGGAGTCGGAAATCTGGTTTTCCTGATTACGGAGTAGTCGCGTCATACGCGCAGCCTGATCAAAAGCGCCTTTGGCGTTTGTCACTGACCGTAGCGAACGCTCGTAGATTTGATCGAAATGCGATTTTCCGGCCTTCAGCTCGGTGGGCGAAATGTCGAAGGCGATCGCGCTGGGGCTCAAACCCAGGGGGTTGAGACGGGCATTGGCCGAGTCGATCTTCGCTTGGAAATCGTCGGCGAGGGCCGGAAGTCCGGACAGCTCCGGCACGGTGGTGCGGTCGATGATCTGAATGCCCGTGTGTTGCGGGTTGTTGTCGATATCGGGCAAAATCGAGTTGCCGATCACCCAATTGTAGTAGGCGCTCTGGGTGGAGCGGGCGGTCCATTCATCGAGACCCCAGTGACGGGTGATGCCCGTGGAGGCGTTGGTCTTGGCATCGCGGAAGTGGCCCCAGCCCGCCGCCGCATCGTCCTTGTAAATCTGGCGGTGGGTGAGCGCGATGATCTGCTGGGCGGTGCGCGCGAGGTTGAGCGCGGCGGCGGCAAACTTGCGCTCGTCGAAGTAGTCGATTTGGACGGCTTGGCCGAGCACCGTCACGGCCTCGCTGCGTGGTGTCCACGTGAAGTTCGAATTTTGCAGGAGCCGGGTGTAGCCCTTGAGCGCGGTGAGGTAGTGGCCGTAGGCGTCGCCGTGGGCCTGCGGGAACATACGCTGCGCGTCCGCAGCGTCGATCTTGCCGTCGGCGGTGGGGCTGCCGGTCTTTTCGCGGACGTTGTAATTGGCGGCGTAAAGCGCTTCGCCGGAATTGATGCCGCGGGTGTAGTTCCAATACATGCGGTTGTAGGCCGGCGCGACGGTCACACTGGGCGAGAGGAAATCGTCACGGCCGCGCAGGAGCGCGAGTTCCTCCTCCATCACGGTCTTCACCTGGCCCTCGAAGGAGAAGCGCGAGGTGTTGATTTCGGTGACCGTCGTGCTGTCGTCGATGGAGATCGTCGGATTCGCGGCGTCGGCATAGGCCTCGTTACCGAGAAGGGTGTAGAGGTCGTTGAGGTAGCCGGCGGCGAGGAGGAGCGCGTCGTTGGCCGGGGCGTAGTCGTAACCGGAGTCGATACTGATGTTTTTGCCGCGGTTGAGGACGGTCTCGTAGATTTCGATCAGGCCGAATTGATCGATATTGGCGAGGTTGAGGGAGATATTGCCCTCCCAGCGCTTGCCGGCCTGCGTGAGGAGCGAGACGTCGGTGTTGACGGCGTTGTTGTAGAGATCGCCGACGCGCTGGTTGAAGGGGTTGATGCCGGCGAGCACACGTTTGATCCAGCCTTCGACGAGCTTGGGCGGCATCCAGCGCGAGTAGCCGACCACCGATTGATCGGAGCCGGGCGCGAGGATGTTGCCCTTGTTGATTTTCGGGCGGTAGCGCATCGTGAAATAATTATCGGTGAGCACCAGCAGGGGGCTGCCGAGCGGCGCGGTGGGTGAGCCGCCGACGAGCACCTGGTTGCTCAACGTGCCATTCGGCGTCTGCCACGTGGTCGAGTTCGCCACCTGATCGGTCTCGGTGGAGACATCGAACCGGAAGTTAATGGTGCCGGCGGCGCCGGCGGCGGACGAGGTGAAGAGCGCGATCTCGACCGTGTTGGCGCCGACCTGGAAGGCGTTACCGTCGATTTCGAATTGGCGGGTGAGACCACTCGTGACGAGGCCGGTCGCGCCGGAGAGGTTGGCGAACGGTGCCGGGGCTTGATAGGCGATGGCCGCAGCACCGTTGACGTAGAGCACGAAGCCGGCGTTGGAGTCGGTGAGGTCGGTGCTGAACACCACGCGGCCAGGGACACCGGCCGTGAAGTCGAGGCCGCCGGTCATACCCGCGACGCGACCGGGGCGGGTGATGGCCCGCGCGCCGTCCGTGCGGATGGCGAGGGTGAAGGGCAGGGAGACGGCGGTGGGGGCGGCGGAATATTCTGATGCACTGGGGAGGGCACCGACCGGATTGGCGACAAACTGCCACGTGGTCGCGGCCACCCCGGTCATGGCGTAGGTGTAAACCGGCGGGGCGACGCCGTCCTGCGGCGGGGCGTAGCGCCACTCGAATTCGTAGTCGGCCGGATTGGCGGCGAAATCGCCGGAATGGCGCATCGAGACCATTTCGTCCAAGGGGTTGCTCGACGGCAGCACCTTGAGTTCGCCGGTGTTGAGGCGGGGTGCGACCTTGAAAACCGCCACACTGACCGGCTCGCCTTCGGGGGTGAAAGCCTGACCGTTGCCAAAAATCATGGATACCCAACCGCTGCCGTAGCCGGTGGCGGTGAGCGCATAGTTCACCACCGCCGTGTCGGAATTGGAGATGGTCGCGAGGCTGGTGCCGCCGACGGTGGCGGGCGAGCCGTTCGATTTGTAGGTGCCGGGGCGCAGGGGATCCTCGATGAAGGTTTCGACCTTGGTGGTGAGGTTGTCGATCGCCTGGTCCCACTTGGCTTTATTGGTGTCGGCGGATTTGCAGAGGTCCTTGAGCGCGGCGATGTCGTCGGCGTTGAGGACGTTCAGGCGGAGGTAGTCTTCGCCGGCGATTTCATCGACGAACTTGCCCAGCATCACCAAGGCGCCCTTGGTGCCGCGATTCCCGTCGTAGAAGATGCGATCCTGCAGGTGGGGCGCCACGCCTTGGAAGTAGGTCTTGCCCTGATAGTCCGACGTGAGAACCGAAGAAGGAAGCTGGCCGAGCTGATTGGCCGCACCGAGCGCGAAGGATTTTTCGCGAATGGGGTCGTGCAGCGTGACGCTGGGTTTGGTCGTGCCGTTCACGGCCACGGACTGCTGGTAGAGGACATCGGCGCTCGTTTGGGTCAGCACGGCAGGCAGGCCGAACTTCGGGAGCGCGAGCGTCTCGGCGATGCGGAGTTCCGCCGCGTTGCTAGGCCACACGGGGCGATAGACGATCGTCAGCGGCGTGCCCGTGATGGGGTCGCCTTGCGGCACGCCGGCCACGAGAGGGCGCAGGTAGGGCAGAATCGTGCCGTTCGCCGGCTGGGTGGCGACACCCGGGATGAAGAATCCGGCGCGCATCGTGTAGTAAAACTGCATGCCGAGCGTGGGTCCGATATTGGCGACGGCAGCAGCGCCGCTGGCGCCACCAACGGTGGAGAAGACGACCGTCGGAGCCGACGTGTAGCCGCTGCCATTGTTCGTGACCGTGATCGCGACGATCTTGCCGTCCGAAACCGTGGCCGTCGCCGCAGCTCCGGAACCGGAACCGCCACCCGTGAAGCTGACCGTGGGCGCGGTGGAGTAGCCGGTGCCGGCATTCGCGATGGAAATCGAATTAACCGGGGCCGCGCCGTGGGCGCCGCGGTAAACCCAGTCGTAGCCTTTGCGGTCCTTATAGGTGAACTTGGTGTAGTGCGTCGGTGCCGTGCCGTGCGGTGCGACTTCCGGCACGCCCGCCACTTCGACGTTGGCGACGTCGCCATTAGCATCGACGGGCAGCGGCAAAATGGGCAGCGGCATCGGACCTTGGAGGATCGTGCCCGCCGTCACGGCGTAGTTGAACAGCTTGTCATCCACGGTGCCGTCGACATCCAGCTCGCGCACGATCTTGAAGGGGCGCATGGCCGGACGGTTGTCCGTCGGGTGCGTGTAACTGAGGAGCGCGAACGGCTCGGACGTGTAATTGTCGCCGTTGCCCGTCGTATTGTTGAGATCGTTGCGCAGGGCGTAGATGCGGCCGGCGATCATGACGGCGTGTTCCTCGTTGGGATTGAAGCCGGTCTTGGTGCGATCGTTTTCGAAATAGAGGCCACCGGCAATCTCGGCACCGGTGAGGTCGCCGCTGCCTGCATTGGAGGCGAGCACAATGGTCGCGGGATTGGCGGGATAAGTGATCGTGTAGGTGCCGATTTTCGCCGGCACGAAGAAGGCCTGGAACGACGCGCTGGCGGGCTGGATTTTCTTGAACCACCAGACCTTGAGCACATTTCGGCCGGGGACGGCGTTGACGGGGATGATGGCCCGGCGGGCGGCCTCGGTCATACCGACGGTGAAGGGGTCGGCGTAGGCGACTGGGTTGTAGCCGTCACCGCTCGCAATGTAGCCGCCAATTTCGTGGCCGGCCGGGGCGTTGAGGCGGTCACCCACGCTGGCAACGACGTTGATGGCGCTGAGCGCGTCGCCCTCGAGGTAGCCGAGTTCGGAGACGATGGCGGTCGCGCCGGTGCCACCGCCGGTGAGCACGACCTGCGTGGCGGAGGTGAAGTTCTGACCGGGAGTGGTCAGCGTGATGGAGGTGACGCGGTCACCGGAAATATTCGCGACCGCCACTGCGCCGGTGCCACCGTTCGTGAAGGAAACGGTCGGGGCGGACGTGTAGCCGGAGCCGCCGTTGGTGACGGCGATGGTGCGGGGCCGGTTTTCCATCTGGGTGAGCAGCCGGACATACCAGACTTCGTTCGCACCGTTGAATTTCAGGAGCGAGCGGTTCAACCCATCACTGCCGGCGAAGGTCACGACGAGGCGTTGAGTGGAGGTATCGATGCGCGCCTCCGATTGCGCCGGGTCATCCTGAAAGATGACCTGTGGCTGCTGGCCACCGGTGAACTGGAGCCCAGTCGGCGGCGTGCTGCCGCCGGACGGGACGGTATAGTGGGCAAACTTCGTGACGTCGGATGGCCAGATTTGCTGATAGTGATTCTTAATCCGCGGCCAGAAAATGCCCAGATTGGGCGCGGCGGGGGGCGTCTGGAAGTTGATCGCGGCGTCCGATTTCTCGAGCCAGTAGAACGCCACCCGGTCCGGCGTGAGGTTTTCACGTTCGGCGTAGTAATTGGTCACGCCATCCTTCCGCGTGCTGGAACCGAAGAACGCCTGGTTGGTGGTGCTGACGGCCGCCACCGTCGCACCGAGCCACTCGGAACTGCCGTCCACCGGCAGGAGCGCGCCCTCGGCGTTGCGCGGCGAAATCTGATCGCCGAGAAACACGGTCGCCTCCACCGGCGTGGCCACGCGCACGACATCCACGATGTCGGCGCCGAGGAAATCGTGGACATTGCCCGCCCCACCCTGCTGGAGCGCGCCTAGGTATTCCACGAAGATGCGGCCCTCCACGTTGTAGGCGTGCACTTGCCCGAGGCCCGCCGTCTTATCGAACCACACGGTCCTACGTTCCGGCGGCAGACTGATGTCCGACGGCGTGGACAAACCCACGCCTTGATATTCCTGCACGACCGTGACGGGGAAGTTGGCGCTATACACCGGATTGACCGTCTCGATCTTGCCGAGCGGGATGTTCACCAGCGGTCCGTTGAAGCTCTTTTCCGTCCAGTAGATTGTGCGCGAGGGTTTCGCGGTCGAGGACGAGACGGCAAACGTCTCCTGCTTGAACCGGTATTTCGCCGTCGTCGGTTCCGCGTCGTTGGTCACCGGGATGCGCGAGACCCACGTGATCGCGACCCGTCCGGACTGCGTCGCGAACACCCGGCCCGCATGCGGGCTGTAGTAAAAGGCCAGCGGGGGCGAGGCCGCCACGGCCACCGCGCCGCTGCCGCCACCAGCCGAGAGTGTCACCGCAGGCAGCGAGGTGTAGCCGACACCGACATTGGTCAGATTGATGGCCGTGACGATACCTTGGGTCACGACGGCGGTCGCAGTGGCAGTCGTGGTGGGGCTGCCACCACCGCTGATGGTGACGGTCGGAGCCGAGGTGTAGCCCGAGCCTCCATTGGTTATGTTGATCGAGGCGAGGATGAGCGGGATTGGGGTTTCCGTGCTCGCAGTCGCCGTCTGCGCAAACGTCTCGCCCACCAGCACGGGCTGGGCTCGCCAGTAATTCGCGTCAGCCACGAGCACGCCGCCGTCCTTCGTGCCTGGGGAGGTAATCACATCGCCGAGCGAATACCGCGGCACACCGGCCGCAAACGAGCCGCCCACCACCGAACGGTGCAACACGATCGCCGTGCCCGTGGGTGTGCTCGTGCCGGCAATCAGGTAAATCTGCGACGGGTGGCGCGCCGAGAGCGCGCCCGTAGCGGTGAGGGAGCCTGAGCCTGCGCTGTTGGCCGCAACGCTGGCGAACTGCGGCGTGATCGCGGCGGGAGAGGTGCCGTCCGGGATGCTGCGGAACACCAGCACGGCCCTCGCCGTGACGCCACTCGAGGGGGCGGCGATGGTGACAGTCGGGGGATTGCTGGCGAGGTAGCCGGTGCCCGCATTGATGATCGTAAATCCGGAGACGACATTGCCAGCGAGTATGGCGGTGATGTTCGCGCCGCTGCCGGCACCACCCGAGAGCGTGACCGTGGGCGCCGTTACGTAGCCGGAGCCGCCATCGGTCAGCGACAGGGAGACGATGGTATTGGAAATAAACAGGCGGTTGTGGCCGGAACCGCGCATCTCGAACTGGGCGCGGGCACCGGCCGCGAGGCCGAGTGCGAGGCCGATCACGAGAAGGGAAACAAGGGAACGAAGGGAACGCGTGGTCATGGCGGCGGGCGGTCAGTTGGTCGTGATGCTGCCGAGTTCGCTCACGCGCCGGAGCACGAAGGTGCCCGTCACCGTAACCGAGCTGGAGGTGGTGCCATCGGGCAACCGGCTCTTGCGGATACCGGAGAGGGTTTCGGAGTAGTTGCCGCCGATCACGGAGGCACCCCACCCTTGCGCGCTCGTGCCACTGGGCGGCGTGGTCGTGAAAATGAAATTGAGCTGGCGCGTGATGTTGGGGCTCTCGACCCCGGCCGCCACGGTCCCGTCGAAGCGCGCGTTGCGGTTGTCGTGATCCGGGTGGTAGGTGTGGACGTAGGGATTGGTCGGTGCGTTGAACGGAATGGAGATCGAGCGCACGAGGGTCTGGCCGAGGGCGACCGTACCGGAGCCGCTGCCGATCACGGTATCGAGCGGCAGGTGGGCGGAGGTGAAGCGCTGGGCTTTGGCCTTTTCGTCCTGCTTGAGCGCAGTCTCGAGCGTGCACAGGCCGATGTTGTTCGGGGCGACGGCGAGCTTGCCCATAAAAACATGCGAGAGCAGCCGCGTGGTGCCATCGTCAGCCACGTGCAGGAGCACACGTAGCGGAAACGCGCGCGGCGTAGTGGAGCCGAAGGCCCCGGACTCCGTCTGCTCGGTGCCCGAGAGCACGAAGCTGGAGTTCGTGGCACCGGACACCGCCGTGCCGTCTTTCTTCCACTGGTAGGTGAGGGCGCCGCCGATCCCAAGGGGCAACTTCAGGGGCACGAGCGTCGCGGCCGCGCCCTGGAGCGCCAGCCCATCGGCCACGGTCGTGACCGTGGGCGCGTAGCCGGAACCCCCGTTGGTGATCGTGATACCGGTGACCGCACCACTCGCAATCGTGGCGGTCGCCGTCGCACCGGTTCCGCCGCCCAAAACAACGACGGAGGGGGCCGTCGTGTAGTTCGAGCCGCCATTCGTGACGGTCATCGTTGTGATCGCACCGCCGCTCACCGTGGCCGTCGCCGTCGCAAAATAGCCGAGGGCCAAAACCACCGTGGGGGCGGACGTGTAGCCGGACCCGCCATTGGTCACGGTGAATCCGGTGACCACTCCGCCGGAGATGGTCGCCGTGGCCGTCGCGCCGGAGCCGCCGCCGCCCGAGAGCACGACCGCCGGAGCCACCGTGTAGCCAGAACCGCCATTCGTGAGCGTGAGCGCCGTGACCGCATTGCCGCTGACCGTCGCCGTCGCCGTCGCGCCGATTCCGTCGCCGCCGATCAGCAAGACCGTCGGTTGGACCGTGCGGGTCACATCCACGGCGAAACGCTGCGCCGGGGTTTGGTTCAGAACGTTAGAGACCGCGACATCGCCGATCCAGAGGCCGGAAAGCGAGGTCACCCGGGCGCTCACCGGGAGGTAAACATCCATGAGGTTACCACCATCCGTGAAGCGCAGGAGCGAGGCGTAGAGCGCATCCGTACCGCCGATGGTCATCAACGCGCGATCAATGCCGAAGAAAAGTTCGACGGTGGACTGCGGACCGACCACGACCGGGATCGCCGTGGTGAACGGAGTAAACACATACTGCGCCGTCGTCGTGTTGAAAGTGCGGTAGGTGAGCGGCACGGCCGCCGTGACTTGGTCCTGGCCAACGGGTGCCGCCAAGGAGGTGTCCGGCGCAACGGAGAGAGTGACCGCTGCGGCAGTGCGATTGCGCACACGCACGGAGATCAGCGAGCCGTTGCGACCATAGATCAGGCCGTCGAGGTTCGAGGGGCTCACTTCGAGCGGCGCGTAAAAATTGCCGACGATCGCCGACTCGAACCAATAGGCCTGCCTGCGATCAAGCGTGTCGGAGGCGGTATTGAACACTTGGCCGGGATTGGCCGCGCCGAGCGGTCCGCCTTCGTAGCGATAAATTTTGGAGTTCGAGGCGATCGCGACGGGGAAGGTCGCGAAGTAATTCGCGAAGGTCGGGTAGCCGCCCGTGAGGCGCGTGGGGAAGCCGAGGAAATTGGCGCCATTGCGCACCCACGTGCTGCGCGGCGGCAGCACTTTTTGGAGAATGTTCACGGTGTAATTGGTGCCCACGACACCGCTGCACTCGACAAGGTAGGCGGCCTGACCGCTGAGCGTCGTCAGGGTGTTCGCGGTGCCACCGCGCGTCCACACGCTCCACTCGGGCGTGCCGTTGGTGGGAATCAGCGACGAGGAGCTGAATTGGATTTGGCTGGGATTGGGATTCCACCGCCAAATCGAAACGATCTCCGTGCGCGTAGCGAAGAGCGCGTCGATGGTCGTATAGTTGGCCTCACCGTGGAGGTAGATGGAGTTCCAACCGCCCTTAAGATCGTAGGTGGTGGATTGCCACTGGGCATGGGCGCGAGGAGTGAAAGTGAAAGTGAGGGTGAAAGTGAAAAGGAAAGTGAGGAGGAACGGGAGAAGGACGGAGGGAGAGCGGGGGAGACGGGGGGTTCGGAGTTCCGCCTTTAGGCGGGAGGTTTGCCGGATTCCGCCTGAAGGCGGGACTCCCAACGCGGAGAGGGCGATACGGTGGAGTACAGTTTTCATCGCACAGTGAGTCGGTAGAAACGGGACGATCCCGCCTGCACGGCGGCAAAGGCTGAGGTGATGCCAGACGCGGGGGAGCGATAGAGGCTGGCTGTGGTGCCACCGGACGTCGTCGCGAACGACACCGCCGTCCACGTCTGGAGATCGCTGCTTTGCTCGATGCCGTAAACTTTGCCGGTGATGGCATAGAAATTGAAACTGACTTCCGTGGTCGTCTTGTTGGTGAGGCGAAGCTCGAAGCGCTGCGCCGCATCACCCCCGAAGGTGCCGGCAATGTATTCGAGGAAATTGCTGATGCCGTCGCCGTCGAAGTCGCCGTTCCTGGTGATGAGGTTGATGTCCCAACCCGATTGGCCGGGGCGGCGGCCCGCTTGATAGAGGACCCACTCCTGCCACGCGTCGGGAAGGCCGTCGTTATTGGCGTCGACGCCGAGGCTGAGGTCGAGGCGGACGCGCTCACCGCCATTGCCGACGCGCAGAGTACCGTTGGCTTCGATCGGGAAGAAATTCTGCCCGTTCATGACAATCTTGAGCGAGTAGATGCCCTGCGGCGCGACGGCCTTGGTCGAGTAGATCCGCGTGCCCGAGTTCGTCTGGTCAATGCGGATGTTCAGCTCGTAGTTGGAATCGAGCCGCAGGTCTTTGAAGATCGGCGCGCGGCCAATCTCGACGTTGTCCTTGAGCAAAATGATCTCGGCGCCGTCGACGTTGAGCGTCGCGCCAACTTGGTCACGGACGAGGCCGAAGATCGTGTAGTTGGGCGCGGGCGGGTAGGCGGAAGCAGTGAAAGGGAAAGTGAGGGTGAAAGTGAAGGTGAGGGCCGCGAGAAAGTGGACCCGGAGACTCAGCCGGCATATTGCGGCGGAAGCGCCATGGCTCCAGAAAGCCAGAGATGGTTTCATGACGGTCGGTGGGTTGACCGTCGGTTATTGCTGCCCGTTGGCCGTGGCGGGCTGCGCCATCACCAAGGACGCCGATTGGAGGAGCTTTTCGATGGAGGCGAGTTTTGCGTCGCGGGCGCGTTGCTCGGCCTTGAGTTCGGCCAAGAGGCCGCGAAGTTCGGCGTTTTCAGAGCGCAGCGCGGCGACCTCGGCATCCTTCTCCCGTTTGAGCTCCTGCGTGGCGGAGACGTTGAGCATGGAGATGGCGTCGTAATCGACGGTGCGAAAATCGTTCACTTCACGGCCATACACAAAAACATCCCGCTTCGTCGAAGTGAACGCCGTGCGGAACTTATCAGGCGTGGCTTCCAGCACTTCGTGGACGCCGTCCGTCGAATCCACGACCAAGCGGACGCGCTCGCCCTGCTTGAGGTCGGTGGCGAGATGGATCCAGTTCCCCTCGATGGTCGCCGGGTGGAAGATATCCGGCACGGTGCCCGTGTGCTGGCCGACCGCCTGCGGATAGACCGATTCGACCTGTTGCGCGATGACCTTCTTGTGCAGGTCGCTGCCATTGCCCGCCGTGTCCTTGTAGCGATAGTCGGTGACCTGGATGGCCATGAGCGTCTTCAGGTCCATCGCGCCTAAGGAGCGGCCTTGGACAAGCTTCGTGCGCGCATCGGAGGTGGCGATAACGGTATTGGCGCACCAAATCGATCCGGCTGAGTAAATCGAGATGGGATGGACGCCGTGAGTGACCGCGTTACTGGCTATTCCGGAGTTGATAAACGCGCCAGTCAGTCCGCTCTGATTGACACCGACTTGGACCTGAAGAGGAAATGATGGGGTAGCGGTGCCGACGCCGAAGTTGCCGGCCGTCGTCAGCGTCACTGATGGTGCCGCGCCGTTGGTATAAAACTGGAGGGGATGGTTAGATTTCGAACCGAGTTGCACTGAGTTGCTGCCGGCCGAAAGAAATGCGCCAAACTCGCGGGTGCCATCGCCAACGGTGAGACCGTAGGTGCCGGCGGCGGTTACGACATTCAATTTGGAGCTGGGTGCGGTGGTGCCGATGCCGACGTCGCCGTTGAGATTGATCCGCATCCGCTCCGCGCTAGCAGTGCCAAAAACCAGAGTCTGGTTCATGTCGCCGGCGGTGGAAAAACCGCTCAGGTCGATGAAGGCCTTCGAACCGGCAGTGGTGCCGCCGCCGGCACTCAGTCGGAGAAACCCATCATCGTTGGCCGCGCCCCCGCTGCCGTAACCGGCGATCTCGGCCGCGAGCCGGCTCGATGCGACAGCGGGCCGGGTCGATGCATTGGTAAGCCCACCTTTGAGCAGCAGCGCGCCGCTGTTGATGATCCGCATCCGCTCCGCGCCAGCGGTGCCGAAAACCACGGTCGCGTTCATGTCCGGCACGGTGGAGAACCCAGTGAGGTCGATGAAGGACTTGGTAGAGGCATTGGTGCCGCCGCCGGCACTCAAGCGAAGGAATCCATCGTCGTTGGCCGCACCGCCACTGCTATAAGCGCCGATCTCCGCCGCGAGACGGCCTGCACCGACGGCGGGCCGACCCGAAGCATTGGTGAGCGTGGTCTTGATCATCATCCCGCCATTGACGTCCAGCGTCGCGTTCGGGGCGGAGGTGCCGATGCCGACGCGGTTGCTGGAGTCGATCACGAGGGCCGAGGCGCCCACGCCCGTCTGGAGGAGCAGCTTGCCAGCCTCCGCGCGGACGACCACGTCGTTGGCCGTGGCGTCAGAGCTAAGGGCGCCGACACCGTTGGCGGCACCGACCGTGCCGACATTGTTGTTGGCACTGTTGGCCAGCACGAACGAGGCGTTGGGGATGCCACCAGTTCGCACGGAACCCACAACATCGAGCCGGACTCCCGGGTTGGCCGTGCCGATGCCGACGTTGCCACTGTCGAGGGTGGTGATGGTGGTGACGCCGTTCGAGCCGACCGACTCGGCATATTTGGCGCGGAAGGCGTAGGCCGACGTCACGAGCTGCTGGCGCGGCGATATCTCGGGGTCGAGCGTGCCGCTGTTACCGTCGTCGATCGTCACCCCGAGGAAGCGGCTCGCACCGCCGAAGACAGTTGGCGTGCCGACGTTAATGGCGCCCGGTCCCTTCGAGGCTTCGCTATAGCCCAGCGGCGTGCCGCTCACCGCCGTGCCCTGCCCGATGAGCACGCTGAACTCGCCGCTGGAAATCGTCACCGTCTGCTGCTCGGAATAGACCAAGTCGTTGAGCGTGCTGTTGCCCTGGTGGCTCCAGATACGAAAGGTGACGATGCGATTGGTCGGCACGGGGACGCCGAGCGCAGTGGCGCCGACGAGCGAGCCATCGGCATTGGAGACCTTGCCCTGATAGCTGATGAAGCCGGGCACGGCGCTGGTCGGCGTCTGGGCGTGCGCGGAGTCGAGGCTTAATGCCGCCGCGACCACCGGGAGCAGGCACGCCGCAAGCAAACGGCGGAACCGCGACAGGACCGAGGTGCGAGAAGAGGATGAGGGGAGCATTTTCATAGTCATGGGAAAGAGCAGCAATTCGGGGGGCACAAAAAAGCCGGAACAAAATTTCCGCCGGAACGCCGCCCCGCGGCTGACTGCAGGGAAACTTGCGCCACTACCGGAGCCGGGTCCGCCGTAGGGCGGCGAGACGAGGTGAGGAGAGGGGCAAACGGACGCATGAGAGAAGGTGGAGAGAGGCGGGGGGGGCGCTGCGGTGACTCGTGCTGGGTGAGCGTGGCAGCGGTTTTTTACAGAAGTGGTCGCCCCTACCTGCGAAATTTTTCGGCAAAAGGGCCCACGCGCCTGCACATTTTTTCCAACCGGCACACGCACGCGACCGAAGAGGGGAACGGCAAGTGGGCGAAGGAAAATCTCATAGCAGCAGAGGGGAAACGGCGGGCAAGAAGACCAAAGCGGAGTGGGCAAGTGACGCTAAACGCCACCGGCCTGCATTGGCCGGAGCAGAGGATCAACCTAAACGGGACGAGCGACTGCGATTATGTGACGAACGCGACCGCAGCCCCGTAACCGCCGCGGGAAGGAGCATCGTCGCCCGGCCGTGGAGGTCGCGACGAGGCGCCGCGCATCGGGCGAATAAAAGCAGTTGGCAAAAGGTGGCACGTAACCTCCGGGCGCGTTTTTCCTGCGGACGCGGCCAGACGGATCCCGGAGGTCGCCGTCCACTTTGCTCCGCACGACGCCGCGAGGGAATCGGGCCGCCACTGATTGCGCCCGTTTCACGCGCGGACACCCCGTGAGTCGGCGGGAAAAACGCTGCGTGGTGTGTGCCGCGCGAAATTCCATGCTGGCGCGCGGAGAACATTTATTTCACAACCGCCCGGTCACGATTTCCCACGCTCGTGTTGTCCTCCTCAAATCGTAGTTTCAGGCGCGGTGTGTCGGCCTGGGCCCACTTCGCTCTGGTGGCATTGGCCAGCGGGGCGGAGCCGGCGGTGTCGCCTCTGACCACCCATCCCCGATACACGGGATCGCCGTTCGTGCGCACGTGGCTGGCGGAGGATTACGGGGCGAGTCCGGTCAACACCCGCGTGGTGCAGCATCCGCGCACCGGTTGCATTTACGTGAGCAATGAGCGCGGCGTGCTGGAATTCGACGGCGTGCGGTGGCGCCTCATCCCCACACCCAACCAGCAAATTGTCACCGGCCTGAGCGTCGATGGTCGCGGGCGGATCTGGGGCTGCGGCCGGTCGGCGCTTTTTCGGCTGGAACCGGATGCGCGCGGCGAACTGCAGGCGCGTTCGATGCTGGACCGGCTACCGGCGAATCTGCGGACCGGCATCAGCGTGGGCGACTGCGTGGCGACCGCGCAGGGCGTCTTTTTCCGCGAAACGCGGAACCTGATCTTCTTCGGCCTCGACGACGGGCCCGCCAGGGTGTGGCCCGCGACGGAAGGCAACGCGGTGACGCTTTCGCTGTGGCAAATCGCCGACGAACCCTACGTGAATCTAGGCCGGGGGGTCGTGCTGCGCCTGCGCAACGACCGGCTGGAACCAGTGCCAAGTATCGCCTCCAGGGTGCTGGACACCCGGGCCACACCCGAGGGCGCCTACCAGGTGCTGGCGCCGGCCAGCCTCGACCGCTGGGACGGCACGCGGCGCACCGTAGTGCACAGCCCGCTCGGGAAAGATTTCGCGCAAAACGCGACGTTTCTCGCGGACGGACGGATGGTCTTTGCAACGCTGAACAGCGGGCTCATCGTCTGCGATCGGGAGGGCCGTTTCCTGCAAAAGATCGACCGGACGAACGGTCTGCCGGCGAACAATGTGAACCATGTGTTCGAGGACCGCGAAGGCGGAGTCTGGGCGGCGCTGCGCTACGGGATCGCGCGCGTGCAACTCGACTCGCCCTACGCATTGCACGGGCCGGCCCAAGGCCGCGAAGGCACCACCCTCTCGCTCGCGCTGAGCGGCGGCGAACTCTTCGTCGCGGGCACGGAAAACGCGGTCCGGCGCCGGGCAAACGGACAGTTTCGGCCGGTGCAGGAGGCCCGCGGGCCCGACCGCGAAGTCATCGCCCACGCCGACCGGGTTTATTTTCTCGGCCTGCGCTTGCGCAGTCTACGACCGGCGCTCGGCAACGAGACGACCGAACTGGAGGTGCGGAACTACTACGGTCTGGTACCGGTGACGACTGCGCCGGGGTGGTTTGCGCACGGCTCCAACGAAGGGCTGCGCTGGGCCCATTTTACGGGCGAAAAATGGGTGAGTGAAGGCCCCTTGAAAACGAGACTCGGCTCCGCAACCGCGGTGTTGGAAGCGCCGGCCAGCGTCATCTGGTGCGCCAACCTCGGGGTCGCTTGGCGCATCGATTTTCGCGCGGGGTTGCGCGCGGACGCGCCGACCCAGCGCTTCAGTTTAGCCGAGGGCCTGCCGAGCCCGCTCGCCGGGATGTTTCTATTGGGCCGCGAGGTCGTGGCGGCCGGGGGGGCAAACTCGTGCGCTTCAACGAAGCCACGCGGCGCTTTGAGCCCGAGACACGCGTCGCGGAGCTCGAAGGTTTTCCGATCGAGCGCGCGCACCGCAGCCCGGGCGGCTCCGTCTGGCTCCAGGGCGGACCGCCCACCCGCGAGGTCCGGCGGATCGAGGCCGTGACGGCGGATCAGTGGCGCGCCGCACGATTACCCGGCGGGCCGCTCACGCGCCTCCTGCCGACCGCCCTGCTCGAAGATGCCGCCCTGCAAACAGTGTGGATCGGGGGACATGGCGCGTTGATTTCGCGCGATCTTACCTGGCAGCCGACGCGACCGGCGGTCGCGCCCACGGCCGTGGTGCGGCGGATCGAAACCGCGGGTGGCCAAATGCTCGCCGCGGGCGAGGCCGCGTCCGGCGCGACGGCCACACCCCACGAATTCGCGCCGGAGCAGGACGCGCTCAGCATCGCGTTCGCCGCGGCGATTTTCAACAGCGATCACCTCGGTGTCGCGCGCACGCAGTATCGCACGCGGCTCGACGGGCTCGACCGCGAGTGGAGCGCGTGGTCGCCGCACACCGAGCGCGCTCTCACCAATCTGCCGTGGCGCGCCTTCACGTTTCACGTGCAGGCGCGCGATGATGCGGGCTACGCCGGCCCGGAGACGTCGGTCGCATTTTCCATCCGGCCGGCCTGGTGGGCCACGCGCTGGGCGTGGGCGGCGTATGGCGCGCTGGGCCTGTTTGGTTTCGCGGGCGCGGTGCGGCTGCGCACCCGGGTCATCCACCGCCGGGCCGAACGCCTGGAGGCAATCATCGCGAGCCGCACCAGCGAACTCGCCGCCAGCAATGACCTGCTCGCCACGAGCAACGCGCAACTCGCCCTGAGCAACGCCGCGCTGGCCCGCCTCCGCCAGCTCGAGCTCGACGAAAAAATTACCGCGCAGCTCGCCGCAGAAAAGGCGCGGCTCGAAGTGCTCCGCTACCAGCTCAACCCGCACTTTCTCTACAACGCGCTCAATTCCATCTACGGGTTGGTGTATGAGAACGCCCGTGACGCCGGCGAAATGGTGCTGCGGTTGTCGGAATTCTGCCGCTCGACGCTCACCGGCGCGACGGATGAATTCCCCTCGCTGCGGGCCGAGATCGCCGCGCTGCAGGCCTACCTCGACGTGGAAAAAGTGCGTTGGCGCGAACGGCTGCAGATCGAATTCGACGTCGCGCCGGAGGTGGAGGCGGTGCAGTTGCCGCCCTTCCTGCTGCTGCCGCTGGTGGAGAACGCCATCAAACACGGGGCCCGCACGACCCCGGAACGAATGCGGCTGCGGATCCGCGCATTCCGCCTGCGTGAATCGGACGAAGCGAAGCCGGAGGCGGCGCCCGATGCCGTGGTCATCGAAATCATCAATAGCGGAGAGTGGCTCTCGCCGGAACCGAACCGTCCGGGCTCGACCGGCATCGGCTTGGAAAATCTCCGCCAGCGGCTGCAGCGCCACTATCCGAACGCACACACCTTCACCACCGAGGCGCAGAACGGCTGGGTGACCGTGCGCGTGCAGCTCTCGCCGGGCGCCCTGCGGACCGGTGGCGCCGCTCCGTTGACCGAAACCACGGCCGCGTCATGACCCGCACCCTGATCATCGACGACGAACCACTCGCGCGCAGTGCGCTGCGCGGGATGTTGCGCGAGCACGCGGAGATGGTCGTGGTCGGCGAAGCCGAGACGCTGACGGAAGCGCAGGCGCTGGTCACCGGGCCGGACTACGACCTCGTTTTTCTCGACGTGCAGCTGATCGGCGGCACGGGGTTCGAACTCCTGCCGTTCATCCGGCCCGCGGCGCGGATCGTATTTGTGACGGCCTACGATCAATTCGCCGCCCGGGCGTTTGAAATCAATGCCCTCGACTACCTGGTGAAACCCGTGCGTCCGCAACGGCTGGCCGAGACGTTGCGACGCAACGCGGCTACGACGACGGAGCCGCCTCCCCTGCCCTCGACGAGCCTCGCGCTGCGACCGGACGACCTGATCCACCTCGTGATCGGCAATGGCAGCACGCGTTTGGTCCCGCTGGCCGACATCGTGTTTTTCGAGTCGCACTCGAACTACTGCGCCGCCCATCTGGCCGACGGCATGCGGCTGCTCGTGCGGCGCACGATGAAATCCTGGGAGGACGCGCTGCCGGCCTCCCACTTCGTGCGGGTCCATCGCAGCATCATCATCAATCTCTCACGGTATCGCGGGTCCGACCGCGAGAGTTTCGAAACGACGTTGTTGCACCTCGCGGGACACGCCCAGCCGGTCCGCGCGAGTTTCCGTTACTTGACGGACTTGCGGACGCGGCTCACGGCGCTCGGCCGGCAGTTGTAGCGCGCGCGGGAACGCAGGCGGGAGGAGGCGGCTCTATTTCCGGGAAGCGGCGAAACCCCCACCGGCGTCAGTGGCGTAGAGCCGGTTATTGGCCAGATCGTGAAACACGAAAAAACGGCCTTCACGATTGCGGTAGCGGGCGAGCGCAGTGAGTTCTGCGGCGACGGGAAACCACGCGGGCGGGGACGAGAGCGCGCCGAGTTCTGTGCCGGGGGCGACGGCGACGAGCTCGAACGGATTATCCTTAAGGAGCCAGTCGCGGAA
>CAMBVX010000086.1 GCA_945871085.1 Opitutus sp. GAS368
CCCATTCCGGCCGACGCCATCAAAGACTACGAACGCGTCAAATCCGCCATCGACCTCGTCGCCATCGCCAAACGCGAACGTATCACCCTCCATGATGTGAAAGCGCGCATTGAGGAATTTTCCGAACTCGCGAAACGCCAGTTCATCCACCTCGGACTCACCAGCCGCGACCTCACGGAAAACGTCGAGCAACTCCAGATTTTCAGCGCCCTCAAACTCGTCCGCTTTAAGGCCGCCGCCGCACTCCTCGCGCTCGCCACGCAGGCCGACGCCCACCGCGATTTGATGATCACCGGGCGCACCCACAACGTCCCCGCCCAGCCTACCACCCTCGGCAAGAGGCTCGCGATGTTCGGTCAAGAACTGCAAATCGCCTTCGCCCGCATCGAGGAACTCCTCAAACGTTACCCCGTGCGTGGCCTCAAGGGCGCCGTCGGCACGCAACTCGATCAGCTCACCCTGCTCGGCAACGACAACGGCAAAGTCGATCAGCTGGAAGCCCGCGTGATCAAACATCTCGGTTTCCACGCCTCGCTCGGCGCCGTGGGCCAAGTCTACCCACGCAGCCTCGATTTTGAAGTCGTCACGGCATTGCACCAACTCGGGGCCGCGGCCGCGAGTTTCGCGACGACCCTCCGCCTCATGGCGGGCGCGGGCTTGGTCACCGAGGGTTTTCAGCCCGGCCAAGTCGGCTCATCGGCGATGCCGCACAAGGTCAACGCCCGCAACTGCGAGCGCATCTGCGGCTTTTCCACGATTCTCTCCGGCTACGTGACCATGACCGGTGCCCTCGCCGGCCACCAGTGGAACGAGGGCGACGTCTCGTGCTCGGTCGTGCGGCGCATCGCGCTCCCCGACGCATTTTTTGCGATCGACGGCCTGCTGGAAACCTACCTCACCGTGCTCCGTCAAATGGAAGCCTTCCCGGCCGCCATCGCCGTCGAAAACGAGCGCAACCTCCCGTTCCTCGCCACGACCACGATTCTAATGGAAGCCGTCAAACGCGGCGCCGGTCGCGAAACCGCCCACGAAGCCATCAAGGAACACGCCCTCGCCGCCGCCAAAGCCCTGCGCTCCGGGGGCGACGCCGATCTCCTTTCCCGCCTCGCCGGCGACAAACGTCTCGGTCTCGGCAAAAAAGCCCTCGTCGCCATCCTCGCGGAAAACGCGCGCTTCGTCGGCGCCGCGCCTCATCAAGTCGATGCCTTCGTCGAGGACGTAAAGCCGCTCGCCCGCAAACATAAGGGCGCGGCCGACTATCGCCCAGGCCGGTTGCTCTGATTCAGTTTCGAGGTGGTCGGGCACGTCCCGGGGCCCGCATTTTTTCTCGCCGATACGAGACGCGACGACCCCGCGCGCCCTCCTCTTCCAAAAAACGCCGCCGTTTTCCTCCCTCGGGAAATTTGAGTTTGCATCCCCCCGGGCCGCCGCGCTTTCTCTGCCCCTCACGTTCTCTTCAATCCTTTATCTATAACTGTCATGGCTGAACTCGTAGGAAATGTCTTGGTAGGCCAGTCCGGCGGCCCCACCTCTGTCATCAACGCCAGCGTCGCGGGCCTCATCGCGGAAGCCTTGAACCATGAATGCATCGAAGAGATCTACGGCACGCTCAACGGCGTGCTCGGCATCCTCCAAGAGGATCTGATCGATCTCGCAGCGGAGTCTCAACAGCAGATCCGCGCGCTCAAACACACGCCCGGCGCCGCCCTCGGCACCTGCCGTTTCAAACTCAAGAAACCAGCCGACTTCGACCGCGTACTCGAGGTCTTTAAAGCCCACAACATCCGCTACTTCTTCTACATCGGCGGCAACGATTCCCAAGACACGGCCGACAAAATCTCGAAGCTCGCTCAAGCCCAGGGTTACGAACTCCGCGTGATCGGCGTGCCGAAGACCATCGACAACGACCTGCCCGGCACCGACCACTGCCCCGGTTACGCCAGCGCCATCAAATACATCGCCACCAGCGTCCGCGAAGTCGCCGCCGACAACGAGGCCATGGGCCAGGGTGACCTCGTCTCCATCATCGAAGTCATGGGTCGCAGCGCCGGCTGGATCGCCGCCGGAGCCGCCCTCGCGAAGCGCAAGGATCACCCCCACGATCCCCCGCACCTCATCTATCTTCCCGAGATCCCGTTCGACCAGACGAAGTGCATCGAAGACGTGAAGCGCATCCTCAAGCGTGAGAAGTTCTGCCAAATCGTCGTCGCTGAAGGCCTCGTCGATGCGGACGGCAACTACGTCGCGGCCAACGCCGCCACGGACGCCTTTGGCCACGCCCAGCTCGGCGGTGCCGGCGATGCCCTCGCCGAGATCATCGGGGCCAACGTCCCGGGCGCAAAAGTCCGCGTCGCGAAGCCCGGCCTGCTCCAGCGCTGCGCCGCTCACTCCGCCTCCAAGACCGACGCCGACGAAGCCTTCATGGCTGGCGAAGCCGCCGTCGAGGCCGCCATCGCCGGTGAGACCGACAAGATGGTCACCCTCCTGCGCGGCGACAAAGAAGCCTACTCCTGCGAGACCGGCCTCACGCCCCTCAGCGACGTGGCCAACTCGATCAAGAAACTCCCCCGTGAGTGGATCAATGAGGACGGCACCAGCATGAACTTCCAGTTCCTGCGCTACGCTCAGCCCCTGATTCAAGGCGAAATCGTGTTGCCCCACGAAGGTGGCGTGCCCGTCTTCGCCCGCCTCGAAAAGGTGCGGGTCGACAAAGTGCTCCCGGCTTACGAGGTCTAAGACGAGGAAACCTGATTCGTTTTCAAAGCAGGGCCGGTCTTTGACCGGCCCTTTTTTATTTTATCGCTGCGACCGCAGGCTCACTCACCGCAACCCGGTGCCGCACACACGCGGCGGTAGAGCGCCTCGTAGCAGGGCACGATCTTCGCTGCGGAAAACAACGCGCGGGCCCGCTTCTTCGCGGCCCCACCCATCGTCCGCCGGCGTGCGGGATGCGCGATCAATGACTCCATCGCGCGCGCGAGGCCATCCGCGTCACCAAAGGGGACGAGCAGGCCGGACCGGCCGGTCTCGACCACTTCCGGAATGCCGCCCACGGCGGTCGCCACACTCGGGCAACCAAAGTTCATCGCCTCCAAAATACTCAGACAAAAACTCTCCGACTCCGAAGTGAAGAGGCCCAGATCGGCTGCCTGAAAGTAGTCTTCAATTTCGGAAACATTTTGCCGCAGGACGATCCGGTCGCCCAAGCCCAGCCGGCGCACGTCGTCGTCAAAGGGCGCGAAATCTCCGCCGGCGAGGATCACCAGCTTGAACGCATCGGCCGGCCGCACGCGCGCGACGGCTTCCAACAGGAGATCGATGCGTTTGGGCGCCCGCAGATTGGAGGCGTGCAAGATCATCGCCTTGTTGCCCAGCCCGAGTTCGCGACGCACGGCAGCGCGCGAACGCGTGGGTTTCTTCGGGTCGAAAAAATTATGGATGACGTCGATCGGGCGCGTCACGCCCAGCAGTCGCTCGGTTTCACGGCGCAAAAATTCCGAGACCGTCGTCACCGCATCGGACTGCGCGAGCGCGTGGCTGATCGCCGGACCGTAGCCGGCGTCGCGACCAAGCAGCGTCGTGTCCGTGCCGTGGAGCGTCGTGACCACGCGCGGTTTTCTCCCCGCCGGCAACATCGAGCGGGCGAGGATCGCCGCCGTCGCGTGGGGCACCGCGTAGTGGACGTGCAGGACATCGAGCCCGTAGTCGCGGCTGACCTCCGCCATTTTTACCGACAGCGGCAGGGTGTAGTCGGGGTATTTAAAAAGGCCATAATCGTTGATCACGACCGGATGAAAAAATAACCGGGGCGCCTTCGCGGGCAGGCGGAAGGGCCGGCCATAGCTGATGAAGTGCACCTCATGGCCGCGCGCCGCGAGCTCTACCCCGAGGGCCGAGGCCAGAATCCCACTGCCGCCGACCGAGGGGTAGCACGTGATCCCGATCTTCAGCGGGCGTTTGGCGGCCATGTCAGAATTGCCGCGCACCACGTCCGAGCGACGCGAGGGAGCTGCACACCAAGGGGTCGTTCGGGAAGAGCTGGATCGCGTGGCCGGCACCGCCCCGCACACCATGCATCTTCGCCCGCGCGAGGTGGAGGCCGACGTAGCGCCGCGTCTTCGCCTGGGAGGCATGGGCATCCATCGAAGCCGTCCAGGCCGCGACCACCTCTGGGTCCGATACATCCATCAACATCGCCGAGCGATCGGCGGGTTCGGCTTCGACCGTCACCGCGTAAAACATCAACTGCTCGATGGCGTGCGGCTTGATCTTAATGAGCTCCGCGACGCCGCCGTAACGGGCGAGGCGCGCGGCGTCCCGGACCATGCGGCCGATGACGACGTGGTCGGGGTGTTGGTTTTCGACAATCGTGGGCGCGAGCACGATGCGCGGACGCACACGACGGATGATCGCAGCAAAGGTCAGCACGTGAGCGAGCCGGTGTTCCATGTGCGAATCACCGCCAAGGTCGACGAACTCGAGCGTGGCACCAAGGAGGGCAGCCGATTTTTTCGCCTCGGCCGTGCGTTGCGCCGGGGTGCCGTGCGTGCCGGCTTCACCCCGCGAGCAAACAATAAAGTGAGCGGTATGCCCGGCCTGCGTCTCGCGGGCGATCACCCCACCGCAGCCAAACTCTAGATCGTCAGGATGGGCGCCAAAGGCGAGGAGGAGGGGGCTGTCAGCGGGTGGAGATTTCGGCGTAGGCTTCATCGGAGCGGTCAATGGTTTCACGGGTCACGAACACGATGTCCGGTGCATCGGCTTTATTCAAGTAGGCCTGTTCGCCCAGGCCGGCAATGTAGTGCGAGCAATGGATCACCGACTGCATCCAACCCAGTCGCGAATCGCGCGTCGGGCTCACCTGCGCCTTGGTCCACGGAACGAGTGGCAGGGTCGTGTAGGCGTCGCCGCCTTCATGGAGCTTGAGCACACCGTCGAGGAGGCGCGCACGGACAATTTCACCCTGGTGGGGCACGTCGACGAAACATTCGGTAATGTCACCCGCCGCCGCGCGCACGGTGACGTCGCTCGAACGCACGACGCGGATGCCGTCGAGCAGTCCCATACGGCGATACATCTCGAGGCAGAAGTCACCCGCGGTGGGGGCGGGATTGGTCTTAAAGGCCTCGATCAACGGCGGAGCCACGTAGGCCCCGAGTTGGCGGGCGGTATTCTCACGCCAACCGGCCGGAATGCGCTTCAGGTTAAGAGGGGAGAACTTGCGCTGGAGCTTATTCTCGAAGGTAAAATTCATCGCGAGCGGCGCGTCCGTCTTGCGATGACGGAGCGTGGTCTGCGTCTCGCGCGGATCGTGATCGCTGTCGTGGCAGAAGAACACGATCTCGCCACCGATCTCGGCCTGGAGCTTTCGCGCGGTCACGAATTTTGCGTAGAGGAAACGCCGCGGAAAAAAACCACAGGGTTGCTGGCCGAAACAGATGACGGGCGACACACTCATGCGCGGTAAAGATTTTTAACCACGGAGGGACACGGAGGGACACGGATGAAAACCACCGGACCAACGCACGACGTGAGAATTCCGGCAGGATCGAATCTTTGTCTATCCGTGTTCATCCGTGATTAAATTTCCGGGCTCGTCGCCGATCATGATCTGCAGGCCAAGACTGAACAGCACGCACGCCGCGCAGCCGATCGGGTTCAACCAGAGGTAGCCGATTTCCCAAGCCGGGTAGGTTTTGCCGAAAAAGAAAATCACGAGCACGACGATTTGGGCGGCGATGGCAGCCCAGAAAACGGCCGAGCCTTTCACGTGCTTCAGGAAAAAGGCCACGACGAACACGCCGAGCAGCGCGGGATAGAAAATGGAGGCCACGATGTTCAACGCCTCGATGAGGTTTTCCGCGAAACTCACGAACAGCGCAAAGCCGATGGCAAAGAGTCCCCAGAGGGCGGTGAGCCATTTCGCGACGCGGACGTTGCGGGCCTCATCGTGTGCGGCGAGCGGACGAAAATGGCGCCAGAGGTCGATGGTGGAGGTGGTGCCGAGGGCGTTGAGCTCGCCGGCTTTTGACGAAAGCGCGGAAGAAAACATCACGGCGAGCAGGAGACCGATCACGCCGTGGGGGAGCTGGGTCAGAATAAACGAGATGAAGATGTAATCGGAATCTTTCGTCTTCTTGGCCGCCGGGTCGGCCGCTTGCAACGTGTCGCGGGCTTCGTTGCGGACGGCGAGCGAGGCTTTTTGCGCGGCCGTGAGCGCCGTGCGGGCGGCGGCTTCCGTCGTGGCGTCACCGCGATCGTGCGCGGCCACCCAGGCGCGGATTTTTTCCTGTTTGTCCGCGTGGAGCGCGGCGTGTTTTTCCTCAATCGCGCGGAAGGTGGGGCCTTGCGGGCCGGCGACCTGTTGTTGCCACTGGACTTGGTTAAAGAGGACCGGGGTGTTCGGCTGAAGTTGGTAGAACACGAAGAGCAGCGCGCCGAGAATCACGATGAAGAACTGCATCGGGATTTTGAGGACGGCGTTGAACATCAGGCCGAGGCGTCCCTCGCGCAGCCGTGCGCCGCCGATATAACGCTGGACCTGCGACTGGTCGGTGCCGAAGTAGGACAAGGAGAGAAAAAATCCGCCGACGATGCCGGTCCACACCGTGTAGCGGAGCTTAGGATCGGGCGTGAAGTCGACCGCGTTGAGCTTGCCCATCGCACCTGCAATGTGGAGCGCGTCCGCAGGAAGCTTCGTGAGCAACACCACAAACGCCGTGACCATGCCGGCGAAGATCACGGCCATTTGCCATTTTTGCGTGAGGTTCACGGCCGCGCTACCACCGGTGACGGTGTAGATGATGGCGAGCACGCCAGTGCAGACGATGGTGGCGTCGAGCCGCCAGCCGAGGACGGTCGCGAGGATAATGGCCGGCGCGTAGATGGTGATGCCCGCCTGCAAGCCGCGTTGCAGTACAAAGAGCCCGGCGCCGAGGAGGCGGGTCTTTTGGTCGAAGCGTTGCCCGAGATATTCGTAGGCGGTGTAGACGCCGAGCTTGCGATAGATCGGCAGAAACACCGCGCACACGACGATGAGCGCGAGCGGGAGGCCAAAATAATTCTGGATGAAAGCGATGCCATTTTCCGCGGCGACGCCCGGGAGCGAGAGGTAGGTGATGGTGCTCGCTTGCGTCGCCATGACAGAGAGGCCGATCGTGCCCCACTTCGTCGTGCTGTTGCCCTTGAGGTAGGTGTTGAGGTTGTCGGTGTGTCGGGTGCGCCACGTGCCGTAGGCGACGATGCCGAGGATGGCTCCGAGGAGCACGAGCCAGTCGATGACGTTCATGCGAAGGCGCGGGTAAAAAACGTCAGTGCGACGACGACCCCGACGAAGACAGCGAAGGCGAACCCATACACGCCACCCCAGGTGCGGAAGCCGGGCACATCGGGGGCCTCGTCGGACGGTTCGCGCGCACCGCGAGCCTCGTCAGTCGGCCCTACTTTTGAAACGTGCTCGTCGGGAGTCTTCATTCTTGGCCGAGGGCGAGCAGGTTGGCGAAGAGCCGGTAGCCGCCGGGCACGCCCGCAGGGAGTTGGCGAAAAAAAGTGAGGCCGGTGTAAACGTAGTGGCCCTGGCCGTGTTTTGCGACCAGCAGACTGCTCTGCAGGGGTTGCTCGCCGGTATCGTTCATCGCGAGGATCGGGGTGTAATGCGCCGCATCCCAACTGCTCGGGAAATACGTGCCGCGCTCCTGCACCCAGCCGGCGAAATCAGCGGGACCGATCCGATTCGGCCGCGTCAGCGCCGGGTGCTCGGGCGCGAGGAAGAGCACCGGCGCACTTTCTTCGGTCACGCGCAACGCGGGGGCCGGACCCTGGATCGAGAGGGCGTAGGGGCCGAGCTGCTGCGCCTTGAGGCCGTTGGGCCGGTTGTATTGGGCGATCACCGTGCCACCGGCTTCGACGTACGCGAGGAGACCGGGAAAATTCGCGGCGAGGTCGGAGCGGTCGTTGAAGGCCCGCACGCCAATCACGACGGCCGCGAGCCCGCGGAGTTTTTCTGCGGTGAGATCAGGGCCCTTGAGCGTGGTCACCGCGTAGCCGAGTTGCTCGAGCGCCTCGACCGTGGCGTCACCGGCGCCGGGCAAGTAGCCGACATTTTTACCGCGGGTCGCGTAGTCGAAGGCCGCGACTTTCAGCCGCGCAGGTGCCTGCAGGAGTTGGAGCGGGATATGATCGTAGCGAATCTCCGTGCGCTGGTGGCTGAATTTCACGCCGCCGATTTCCGCGACCGCGAGCACGGTGCCCTCGGCGGGCTGAACTGGAGCAGTGACGGTGAACGCGAGGCGTGTTTTCTCGCCGGCATGCGTGAGAGCGAAGGGGCGACTCGCCGGCGAAACGGTCCAGCCGGCGGGCACGTCGAGGTGCAGCGTACCGCGCTCGCTGGCGCGGGCGGCGGTCACTTCGACCTCGATCGTCTTCTGCGCACCGGGCGTGAAGAGCGCGACGCCGGAACCGAAGCGCAACGACACGGGCGCGAGCACGGCGAGGCGGCGGCCGGGCTTGCCCGGTTTGCTTGGGGCCAGCGGCTCGCTGCTCACCACGAGTTTCTGGTCGGCCACATCGAACGTGCAATCGACCATAAACGGCGGCGCGTTCTCTGGTTGGCCGATGAGTTTGGCGTCGGCGACGCGAAACATCCCGGCCGTCGCCTCTTCGCGGAGCCAGTAGGGATGGGAGACAGGAACGTTGGCGGGCACGTCGACGACCAACTCGGTCGAGGTGCGGCTAGATTCAAAACCATCGACCGAAAGACCGCCGCCGGGGTAACTCACGTGGGTTGACGTCCAACGCACCGGCACTTTCGAGCGCACGACGACACTGGTTTGGAGCGTGAGTTTTTCTCCTGGGACGACTTCGGCGAAAGGCGTGGTCGTTTCAATCGTGATTCCAAGACAAGCTTGGAGAATTCGGTCGAGCTGCACGCGCTTGTCGTCGACGACCGGGTCGGCGCGGAGTTTCGCAAGAAGGGTGCGCAACGCGAGCAGGGCCGGCACGCTCGCGGCCGGATCGTCAGGCTGGAAGGTCGCGAGCGCATCGGCCACGAGTTTGCCAATCTCGGCACCGCCGGAAATGCGCGCCCACGTGAGGTCGATGCCGTCCATGGGGTCGTCCTTCGCCGGCGAGCCGGCGAGCAGTGAAAACGACTCCCGGCGTTCTTCCCCCACGGCGCCCCCTGCGCCACCGCGACCACCGCGACCGCCGCCACCGCCGCCCGGGCCAAACTGCGTCTTGTGCTGGGCACTGGTGCGGGCGGCAATCGCCTGCACGGTGTCGCCGGTCACCGGATCGGTGCCGCCGGCCGCGATGCTGAATCCGCTCCCGCCATTTTGGAGGATGCGGGTCGGCTGCCAGGGCGCGAGCCCCTCCGCGATCTGCTCGGGATAGGCCTGGGGATCGCCCGCAAGCTTGAAGGCTTCCAACGCGAGCAGCGCCGACGCGTTGTGGTGCCCGTGATTGCCGGACTGGGCCTGCGGGGAAAACCGCGTGATGATCACGTCGGGCCGAAACTGGCGGATGACGCGCACCACGTCGCCGAGCACTTGCTGACGGTCCCAAACCGAGAGGGCCTCGGTGAGACTTTTCGAATAACCGAAGTCGAGGGCGCGGGTGAAAAATTGGCGCGCGCCATCGATGGTCCGACCAGCGAGCAATTCCTGGGTGCGTGCGAGGCCGAGTTTTTCGCCGAACTCGGGGCCAATCTCGTTTTGCCCGCCGTCACCGCGCGTCACCGACAAGTAACCCGTGCGATAGCCGCGGACGCGCGAGAGGTAGGCGAGGAGGCCACGGTTCTCGTCGTCGGGATGGGCGGCGACGTGCAGCACCGTCGCGTAGACCCCAAAGCCTCGCAGATCCTGCTGAATCGCGGCCCCGGAGGGCGGCTCGGCGGCGGGCGCAACGACCGCAGCCAACACGACCGCAGCGAACGCGACCGAAGCAGCGCTCAACCCCGAGGCAATGCGCCCGCAGAAAAAACCGACGCCACGCATCACTTGAGGCTCGCGATGAGGTCGTTGTTCAGCCGCGTGTATTCTTCTTTGAGCTCACCCGCGGCCTGAGCGGCACCAGCGAGGGAGGTTTGGGCGGCGGCGAGGGCGCCGGCTTTGTCGCCCAGCTTCGCGAGGATTTTTGCCTTCCGGTAAACGAAGTAGAATGCCTTGGGGTTCTCCGCGATCGCAGCGTCGATCCACGCGAGGGCTTTTTTCAAATCGAGGTTGTTATCGAGATAAAACATCGCCGCGGGCACGTAGGGTTTCTTCGCCGCGGTGCCGGCCATATGCGCCTCGATCTTCGGCACGAGGAGGCCGACGGTGTCGATCTGGAGTTTCAACGGCACGCGGGTTTTCTCCCAGCTGAGCGCGAGGGTCGCGGCATCGTCACGGAGGTCGCCGAGGTCGATGGTGAAGGACTCGACCGGCGTCGTGAGTGCGACGGGTTTCGCGGTGACGCGGAGTACATCGTTGGCCTGATCGTATTTGTAGGAGCCCCATTGTTTGGCGGGCTTTTGGAAGATCACCGTCCACTCGTCTTTGCCGGGAATCGAGAAGAGTTCGTAGGTGCCGGCGGAGAGCGTCGCCCCTTGCACTTTGACGGCGGTGCCGAAGGTGATGAGCGTGGCGCTGTTGGCACCCGTGCGCCAGACACTGCCATAAGGAGCCAACGCCACGAAGGCCGAGCGACCCCGGAGTGCCGGGCGCCAGTAGACGACCTCAATGTCGGTGACGCCGACTCGTTGCTTGACGGTGGCGGCCGGGCTGGTTTCGGGCAAAACGAGGGCGGGAGGAGGCATCTGGGCGAAGAGGCCATTGGCACACGCGACCACGGCGAGGGAAACAAACGCTGAGCGGAGCAGGGGTGATTTCATGAGAGCGAAGACTGAGCGGAAAGGCGACGTATCTGCTATCCAAAAGAGACGAAAACACATGGGACCGGGCGCAAATCAGACCAGAGCCACTCGCCGTTTCACTCCCCCAGCCGCGCCGGTTCCAGTCGTGGCACGAGGAGATGGATGATCAAGAGCGCAGCGAGATACATCGTGCCCGCGATAATGAAGACGATGAGGTAGCTCCCCGTCGCCTGCAGCAGCGCGCCGACGAGCAGCGCGTTGAACATGCCGCCGATTGCGCCCGCCGTGCCGCCGATGCCGACGACCGAGCCCACCGCTTTGCGCGGGAACATATCCGAAGTGAGCGTGAAGAGATTCGCCGACCAGCCTTGGTGCGCCGAAGCCGCCAGCGCTATGATGAGGACCGCGACCCATTGGTTGGACACATTCGCGGCAAACATCACCGGCACCACGCACAGTGCGCACACGAACATGGCCGTCTTGCGGGCGCGATTCGTGGTCCAGCCTTTCTTAATCCAATGCGACGACATCCAGCCACCGCCGATGCTGCCGACGTCGGCCAGCAGATAAATGATCACGAGTGGCGGCCCCATTTCGCTCACCGTGATTTTCACGCCATAGGTCTTGCTCAGAAAATCCGGCACCCAATAGAGGTAGAGCCACCAAACCGGATCCGTCATCAGCTTGCCGATCGCGAACGCCCACGTCTGACGGTAAGTCAGCAGCGGCAGCCAACGCATCCGCACCTCGGGATCGGCGGGATCGCTGCGGATGTAGGCGAACTCCTCCTGCGAGAGGCGCGGATGCTCCTGCGGCGGGCGATAGACCACCAGCCACCACGCGGACCAGAGGAACCCCACTGCGCCCGTGCCCACGAACGCCCACTGCCAGCCCCAGTGCCCGAGAATCCATGGCACCACCAATGGCGTCACGAGCGCCCCGATGTTCGTACCCGAGTTAAAAATACCCGTCGCCAGCGCCCGCTCTTTTTGGGGAAACCATTCCGCGACGGTTTTGA
Organism: Opitutus sp. GAS368; assembly: GCA_945871085.1. GTDB lineage: Bacteria > Verrucomicrobiota > Verrucomicrobiia > Opitutales > Opitutaceae > GAS368. The sequence continues at coordinate 11,868 of CAMBVX010000086.1, forward strand.
TCGACGCCGGAAAACTGCCGGCCTCGCCCAAACCCAGCGCGAAGCGCGCGAGCGCGAACCCCGCAGCAGCACCGGAAAGCGTGACGATGGAAAAGCCCGCCTTCGCATCGAGGTTGAGCATCGGGAGGTGCAGGCTGGGCATCCAGTCGGCGGCGCCGTGCGCCATCGCCGCGAGGCTCCACACCACCACGGCGAGCGCAAAACCGCGACGCGTGCCGATGCGATCGATGATCCGTCCGGCGAAAATAAACCCGAGCGCATACGCGAGCGAGAAGGCGAAAATAATCGACGAATAGATCCGCTCGTCCTTCCAGTCGAAAATCTGCGTGAGCGTTGGTTTGAGAATGCCGATGACTTGGCGATCGATGTAATTGATGGTCGCCGCAAACAGCAGTAGAATGCAGATGACCCAGCGGTAGCGGCCGATTCGGCCGGCCGGGGCGTCAGCAGGGCCAGGAGCAGCGGGGGCGTTGGACATGGGGGGCGTGGGGTTTGACAAAACGCAGGGGAGTTGAGGTCGGGCGAGGCATCAGCCCACCTTCGGGAGGTCTTTGATCTTCCCGGGACGGGCTGACGGCCCACCCTGCTTCGTAAATTCGGGGGCGAGTTGCAAACCGAAGTAGTCGCGCGCGTTGCCGAAGCAGATGTTTTTCACCATCCCGCCGACGAGTGTGTAGTCGCTCGGGATTTCACCGCGCGCCATGTCGCCGCCGAGGAGATGGCAGAGCGTGCGACGGAAATATTCGTGGCGCGGGTAGCTCACGAAGCTGCGCGAGTCCGTGATCATACCGACAAAGCGCGAGAGCAGCCCGAGATTGGAGAGCGCATTGATCTGCCACTCCATGCCTTCTTTCTGGTCAAGGAACCACCAGCCGCTGCCGAACTGAACCTTACCCGCAATCGAGCCGTCTTGGAAATTTCCGATCATCGCCCCGAGGACGTAATTGTCGTTCGGGTTGTTGTTATAGAGGATCGTGCGCGGAAGTTGATCGGTGGAGTCGAGCGTGTTGAGGTAACGCGACAGCGCCACGGCCTGCGGGAAATCGCCGATAGAATCAAAGCCGGTGTCGGGCCCGAGTTTGCCGAGCAGGCGGGCGTTGTTGTTCCGCAGCGCGCCGAGGTGAAGTTGCTTCGTCCAACCGCGCGCGGCGTCCCACCGACCGAATTCGAACATCAAATACGAGCCGTAGCGCAAAATCGCGGCGGCCTCCGGCACCCGCCCGGCCCGGGCCGCGTCGAACACGCTCTTCGCCTGCGCGTGCGTGCACGGTTCGGAGAGCGCGTGCTCGAGACCATGGTCCGACACGCGGCAACCGGCGGCGTGAAAATCATCATGTCGCTGCTTCAGCGCACCCACGAGATCGTCGAAAGTCTTGATGCCACCGGCGGCGAACGCGCCCCCCGCGGTCGCCGCGAGTTGGTCGAGCCACGCGTTGAAGGCCTTCGGATTGCCGACCGCGAGGGCCTTGTCGGGGCGAAACGCGGGATAGACGCGCGCCTTCAACTGGCCGGGATTCGCGCGGATCTTCGCGTGGTGGTCGAGTCGATCGGCCGGGCAGTCGGTGGTGCAGATGACGGCGACCTTCGATTCGTTGATCAGGTCGTGCACGCGGGTCTTGGCGAGTTTGGCGTTCGCCTGCTTCCAGACTTTCTCGGCGGTCTTCCCGTCGAGCAGACCGTCGAAACCAAAATAACGTTTCAACTCCAAGTGCGACCAGTGGTAGAGCGGATTGCGTAGCGTCTGCGGCACGGTCTCGGCCCACGCCTGGAATTTTTCGCGGGGCGTGGCGTCACCGGTGACGAAGCGCTCATTGACCCCATTGGTGCGCAGCGCGCGCCATTTGTAGTGGTCACCGCCGAGCCAGAGTTCGGCGAGATCCGCGAACTGATGGTTGCTCGCGATGAGGTCGGGCGGCAGGTGACAGTGATAGTCGTAGATCGGCTCGCTCTTCGCGTAGCGGTGATAGAGCTCGCGGGCCTGTTTCGTGGTCAGGAGGAAATCGTCGTGGATGAGGGAGCGGGATTTCGGCATGGAGAAGGGAGGATTTTTTTGTGCGGCGGGGGTTTATCCCGCCATTTTTAGAGCGACCAATCAGCGGGCGTAAAGCCCGCCCCACAATCGCACGATAGCGAGCGTTTACTTGGAAATATCGTTAAGCATCGCGTCGAGCGAGGTGTAGCCGGCCAGGAGTTTGTTCGCGGCGGCACAGGTCGCAGCGGAGGCGAGCCCGGTGTTCTCCGCGAGAAACACGATGTAGGTCGCGATGTTCTTCGAAAAATTGAGCCGACCCTCGTCGCTGATCGCGTAGAAGCGCGCGCGTTGTTGGTAACCCGCCGGCGTGTGGTCGCCGAGCGCGGCTTTCTCCGCGCGACCACCGGCGGCGAGCACGTGGAGGAAATTATATTCAAACCAGAACATGTGCTCAGGGCTGGCCGCGAGCGATTCGAGCGCACCGCGGGTGGCGGTCGGGTTCGCGAACACGTCGGTCGCCTTACCCGACTTCGCGAGCGCGTCGGTGATGAACACGCGCGCCATCGTCTGCTCGGTCACGTCGGCGCTGTAGGCACCGAGCAGCGCGAGTTCCAAAGTGAACTTATACCAATCGCGCCACAGGGCTTGGTCGGCGGCATTCTTCGAGGCAAACAGCGCGCGGCCCATCTCGTAGGTGTAGCGCCCGCTTGTCTTGATTTCGAGCCGGCCCCCCGTGACCTCGCCCATGACCTGATAGTTCTCGGCAGATTTCCCGGAGCCCGAGTGAAAACCGATGCTCGCGCCGAAATCCTGACACACCGCCCACTGCTTCTCGATCAGCGTGCGCAGCGCGGCGTTGTCGGGATAGGGCATGTTTTTCTGAAAACCGAAGGCCGGGGCCACGAAATGAATCGTCATCCCGAGCGCCTCACAGAGCGCGAGCATGATGGCCGTCGTCTCGGGCGCCGTGAGCCCAGGCAACTCGTCAATGGAGAGTTCGCGGAGGTAGCCGCGCCCCACGTCCGTCGTAAAAAGCTTCGCGCGCGCGGCAGCATATTTTTCGTCGCGGACTTTCATTTTTTGCAGCGCCGGCCAGACGTAAGCGAGCAGCTTGGCAAAATCCACTTCGTTCAACGTCAGCCCGGCTTTGGCCACGCGGGCCTTCACCGTCGCGACGAGCACGGCCGGGACGTTGGCGGCGACCCACCCGGCGGCGTCAGCGGCTACTTTTGTTTGCGCGAGTTCGGGCGAAAGATCGAAGGTGATATAGCTCGCGAGCACACAGCCGGTGACGAGCGCGTCTTCACGACTATCGAACTTCCCACCGATGGGCTGGTGGTCGGCGTTAAAGCTCCACGGAATCCCACGGCGATGAAAACCCGTTTTCAATTTCGAGAGCACGCAGCCGTGGCTCATGCCTTCAACGCTTTGGCCTTGGTGGCCCTCGGGGACGTTGGTGCCGATGAAGGGAAACGGCACGGTGTCGAGTTGGCCGGCGAGCATCACGTCGGTGTCGTAGACGAGTTCACGCGGGATCGAGTTTTGGTTCGCCGTCACGCCGAGGCTCAGCGCGCTCATGGCCCACTCCACGGCCGGCCAGTGCAGCGTCGTAAAACGCGCCCCGATCCCGAGCGTGCTCCGCCCGAGCTGTTCGGCGGCGGTCGGAAAAATCGTCGAGGCCGCGTGGTGCGCCTGGATCAGATTCTTCAACTTCAGGAGGTTCACAAACGTCGCGGGAAACACCGTCGTGCCATCGTTCAGGGCCGCCGCATCGTCGAGGACGCCCGCCTTCGCCGCGTCGCCTTGCAGGCGCCACGCGCAGTCACCTTGAGTGTTTTCCACGAGGGTGAACGCCCCCGCAGCCGTCTCAAAACGGCTCTTCGCATAAACCTTCACCGCCTTGCCGCCGCGGAGTTCCTCGCGGAGCGCCGACCAATCCAGGCAGAAGTCCGGCGACACACACGGGTTCGTCGCGATGCGGAGTTTGTTTTCGAGCAGGAAGCGATTGATGGCAGACATAGACGGGTGGCGGGCCCACAAAAAGTGGCGCACATTGGTCCGCAGGTGACAAGGTTTGGTTGAGGATTAGGACAGGCGTCCGTACCGGATCGTCCGTCGCCCGCTGGCCCACTGGGTAGCCGCCGCGGTCCAGATTTTTCCGAGGTCCCCTTGACCGGTGTCGCTTTCAGGATTGCGCACGCGCCGCAGCGCGCTCTGCTCGCGGCTTTTCCACGCATGTCCGCTGTCGCCTCCCCGGCCTCCACTCAACCCAATCCCGACCACGTCCTCCGCCTCGCGGCCGAGCTGAACATCAAGGTCTATCAAGTCGCCGCCACCGCGCAGCTCTTCGCCGAAGGCGCGACGGTGCCCTTCATCGCCCGCTACCGCAAAGAGGTCACCGGCGAACTCGACGAGGTCCAGGTCCTCGCCATCCGCGACCGCCTCGAACAGATGAAGGCCATCGACGAGCGCCGCGCCGCGATCCTCTCGTCGCTCAAGGAGCGCAACCTCCTGACGCCCGCCCTCGAGAAATCCATTAACGCCGCCGACACGCTCGCCGTGCTCGAGGATATTTACCTCCCGTTCCGCCCGAAGAAACGCACCCGCGCCACCATCGCGAAAGAGAAAGGTCTCGAACCCCTCTCCGAACTCCTCTGGCTGCAAGATCCGGCCACCGACGCCCTCGCCGCCGCGCAGGCTTACGTCGGCCAGGACTACACCGCTGACGACGGCAAAAACGTTGTCTCCAAAATTGCCTCCACCGACGAAGCCTTCGCCGGCGCCCGCGACATCATCGCCGAACGCGTGAGCGACGACAAAGACGCGCGCGCCAAACTCCGCACCGTTTACCAGAAGGACGCCGTCATCTCCTCAAAAGTTCTCACCGGCAAAGACGGCTCCGTCGAAGCCTCGAAGTTCAAAGACTACTTCGAGTGGAGCGAACCGCTCAACAAGGCCCCTTCCCACCGCGTCCTCGCCATGCGTCGCGGCGAGAAAGAACTTTTCCTGATGATGCGCGTGCAGCTCCCCGACGAGGCCACCGCCTTCGCCGAAGTACAGCAGCTCTTCGTGAAGGGAAAAAATTCCTGCGCCGACCAAGTCGTCCTCGCCGTCTTGGATTCCTGCAAACGCCTCCTCTGCCCCTCAATGGAAACCGAGATGCGGCTCGAATCCAAAAAGCGCGCCGACGAAGCCGGCATCAAAGTCTTCGCCGATAATCTTCGCGAGCTCCTCCTCGCCGCCCCCCTCGGCCAAAAAGCCGTCATGGCCATCGACCCCGGCATCCGCACCGGCTGCAAAGTCGTCATCCTCGATCGCCAGGGAAAACTCCTCCACAACGACGTCGTTTTCCCCGACCGCATGGAGGTCGAGGCCAAGGAAAAGCTCACCGGCTTCGTGAAGTTCTTTAACGTCGAGGCCGTCGCCATCGGCAATGGCACCGCCGGCCGCGAAACCGAAGCCTTTGTCCGCACGCTCGGCCTCTCCGCCGCAATTCCCATCGTAATGGTCAACGAGTCCGGCGCGTCCATCTACTCCGCCAGCGACGTCGCCCGCGAAGAATTTCCCGATCACGATCTCACCGTGCGCGGCGCCGTCTCCATCGGCCGTCGCCTGATGGACCCGCTCGCCGAACTCGTGAAGCTCGACCCGAAATCCATCGGCGTCGGCCAGTATCAACACGACGTCGACCAAGCCGCGCTCAAACGCTCCCTCGACGACACCGTCGTCAGCTCCGTGAACGGCGTCGGCGTCGAGCTCAACACCGCCTCGAAACAACTCCTCAGCTACGTCTCCGGCCTCAACGCCGCGACCGCCGCCGCCATCGTCGCCCGCCGCAACGAGCAGGGCCCCTTCAAATCCCGCGCCGACCTCAAGGAGGTCCCGCGCCTCGGCCCCAAGGCCTACGAACAAGCCGCCGGTTTCCTCCGCATCCGCGACGCCGCACACCCGCTCGACGCCAGCTCCGTTCACCCCGAACGCTACCCGCTCGTCGAAAAAATGGCCGCCGACCTCGGCACCACCGTCCCCGAGCTGATCCGCGACGGAAAACTCCGCGCCAAAATTAAACTCGAGGCCTACGTCACCCCTGAAGTCGGTCTGCCCACGCTCACCGACATCATGGCCGAGCTCGCAAAACCCGGCCGTGATCCGCGCGAGAAATTCGAGGTCTTCGCCTTCTCCGCCGAGGTCCACCGGCCCGAGGATCTCAAGCCCGGCATGAAACTCCCCGGCATCGTGACCAACGTCACCGCGTTCGGCGCCTTCGTCGATATCGGCGTCCACCAAGACGGCCTCGTGCACGTCTCCCAGCTCGCCGACTCCTTCGTGAAAGAGCCCTCCGCCGTCGTGAAGCCCGGCCAAAAAGTGCAGGTCACCGTCACGGAAATCGATATCCCGCGCAACCGCATCGCCCTCTCAATGCGCAGCAATCCCACCCTCGGTCCCAAAACCGCGAATACCGGCAGCCCCGGCGGCCAGCGCTCACCCGGCAGCGGCCCCCGCCCCGGTGGCGGCGCACCGGCCGCACCTCGCCCACCGGCCGCCGTGAACAACGACTGGTTCGCCGCCGCGTTAAACAAGAAACGTTGAGTCGGGCTCACCGTCGCACCCTCACCGGCGGCGACGGCGCGCCAGCAGCCGTGAGGTTTTTCCCGATCCCCTCCTCCATTCGGCCCCACCCCCGCCACGTGCCCGCCCGCCACGTGCGGCTTGATTTGCGCCGTAGCCCCGATTGTCTCGCGCTTCCTCCGTTCACCTTTGGCTACTCCTTCTCACCCCTTCCCTAGCCGCGTATCCTCCGTCACCGGACCTGACCAAGGGCTCTTTGCCACCACCGCCCTTGCTGCCGGCACCACCGTAGAGCGCTTTGCCGGCCCCACCGTTTTGTGGCGCGACGTGCCCGTTTCCGAGGTGTGCCACGCGATTCTCCTCGCAGGCGAAGCGTGGATGGTCCCCACGACCGCCGCCCGTTTCATCAACCATTCCTGTGCGCCCAACTGCACCGTCGATGAGACGCTCGCCGTCATCACCACGCGGGCCATCGCCGACGGCGAAGAACTCACGTTCAGCTACGACTCCGTCACCATGGCCGAGTGGCTCGCCGCCCCGTCCTCATTTTTCTGGGACGCTCGCTGGACCTTTAAATGCCGCTGCGGCGCGCCCGCCTGCGTCGGCCGCGTGGATCGTTACCGTGTGCACGGCTACGAAAACCCGACTCCCGTCACGCCCGGCACCAAACTCCGCCTCGGCCCCGTCCCAGGCAAAGGCCGCGGCGTCTTCGCCACCGCGCCCATCGCGGCCGGCGAGCTTTTCGAACGCGCCCCGGTCATCATCAGCCCCGATACCGAGTGGCCCAACCTCGAAAAAACCCAGCTCTACCACTACTGTTTCGAGTGGGGTCCGGAGCACACCCACACCGCGATCGCCCTCGGTTACGCCTCGCTCTACAACCACTCCTTCACCCCCAGCGCCCGCTACCTGCTTCAGCTCGACGAGCACCTCATCCATTTCGTCGCCTTGCGCGACATCGCCGTCGGGGAAGAAATTCTCATGAACTACAATGGCGAGCCCACTGACCTCACCCCCGTTTGGTTCGAATTGAAATAATCCCGCACGTATGGTCGCCCCCTCCTCACCCCGTCCTCTGTCGAAAAAATCCCGCACCCTCGGCCCCGTCGCCGATCTCGAACGCCATCTCCCCGCCGACTGGTGGCGCACCCTCTTTAACGCCACCTACGTCAAAACGGACGGTGACGTCGTGGAGAACGCCGCCAACACCACCGCCGACGTCGACCTCCTCCTCGCCGCCACCGGCCTCAAGCCCAGCGCCCGCGTGCTCGACCTTTGCTGCGGCCAAGGTCGCCACAGTCTCGAGCTCGCCAGCCGGGGCTTCCGCCATCTCACCGGCCTCGACCGCTCGCACTATCTCGTCCAGCTCGCCCGCCGCCGCGCCCGCGCCGCGCGCCTCACCGTAAATTTCCTCGAAGGCGACGCCCGTTCGCTTCCCGCCACCGGCGGCCCATTCGACGCCGTCGCGATTCTGGGCAACTCCTTCGGCTACTTCGATTGCCAAGCTGAAGACCTCGCCGTGCTCACCGCCGTCCGTGCCGCTTTGCGCCCCGGCGGCGTTGTCGCGATGGATATTTCCGATGGAGATTGGGTGCGGAAAAATTTCGAACCCCGGTCCTGGGAGTGGATCGACCGGCACCATTTCGTGTGCCGCGAGCGCATGCTCTCCGCCGATGGCACGCGCCTCGTCTGCCGTGAAGTTGTCACCCACACCGAGGACGGCGTCCTCGTCGATCAATTCTACGCCGAGCGCCTCTACTCCCGCGAACAACTCCACACCCTCCTCCTCGACGGCGGTTTCGTCCGCCCCTGCGATCACGGCACCATCCTGAGCGGATCCGACCGCAATCAAGATCTCGGCATGATGTCGCACCGCGTCTTCGTCACCGCACACTCCCCCGGCAAACTCCCCGCCCGCTCCACCCGAACCGTCTCCCGCCACCCAGATACGACCGACGTCGCCGTCATCCTCGGCGACCCCAGCCTCGCCGATGCGGTGAAACTTGACGGCAAGTTTCAGCCCGAAGACCTGACCGCCGTGCAGCACCTCAAAGCCGCACTCGCCGCATTGCCCGGTTATCGTTTCCGCTTCCTCGATAATCACGCCACCCTCGCCGCCGACCTCCGCGCCCGCCCGCCCGCCTTCGCCCTCAATCTCTGCGACGAAGGCTTCGTCAACGAGCCCCTCCACGAACTGCACATTCCCGCACTCCTCGAGATGCTGAGCGTCCCGTGCTCCGGTTCCGGCCCCGCGTCGCTCGCTATCTGCTTCGACAAATCCGTCGTCAACGCCGCCGCCGCTACGATGGGCATCCCCGTGCCGCTCGAACTCTACGTCGGTCCCGGCGATACCGAGCTACCCGCCCCCGCGAGTTTCCCTGTCATCGTAAAACCGGCCTGCGGCGACGGCAGCGTCGGCATCACCGCCGAGAGCATCGCGCAAAACCGCGCCGAACTCGTCGCCACGCTCGCCCGGCTCCGCGCCGAGCTCCCCGGCCGTGCCTTGCTGGTGCAGGAACTCCTCACCGGCCCCGAATATACCGTCGGACTCATCGGCAACCCCGCGCAAGGTTTCCAACTGCTCCCCGTCATCGAAGCGGATTATTCCCGGTTGCCGGCCACGTTGCCCCACATCCTCGCCTACGATTCCAAATTCCGGCTCGATTCCCC
>CAMBVX010000087.1 GCA_945871085.1 Opitutus sp. GAS368
GCGCCCCGGTATGCAGCCTCGACCGCATCAGAGATTTCCCGGGCGGATACGGCACGCCCGGCGCGAAACGTTGTAGTGGCAACGTGTGCGGACAAATCCGACAGCGCGGTGAGTTGGTCGCGTCCACTACGGCGGAGGTAGACCGCGCGGCCAAAGAGCCAACTATGAACACCAGTGGCAGGCGGAGAATATAGGGTGCGGTCGCTCATGGGGTCGCCCCTTTCTGAATTGAAAACGGCGTGGCACCCTCAGTTCGGACTGCCGGTTCGCTCGGGGCGCAGGTCTCGATGTCGGTCGCCGCTTGCGCGCCGAGACTTTCGATCAGCGCGACCGCCCGATCCACGGGCAGCAGCACGCGACCGCGAAGCCCGCCTTTCTTGCGAAGACGCACCAACCGGATCAGACCGTCGGCCTCGGCCGCATACCACCAACTTCGCGAGAGATTGCAGACAGCGTCCCCGCCGCGCGCAGGCAGGGTGACAAATTCAGGACGGGCGGACGTAGCCGCCTGAGATGATGTGCCACGAGACGAGAGGGATTTCGGGTGTTGCATGGTGTCCAGCAACACAACTTCGCGCATCCTTGAACACGCGCGGATGGAAAGTAATCACCCGCAAATTACTTTCCACCGATAGAATCCAAGCCGTGCCGGTAGCGGAAAGCAGTTCGAAGCTGCTGCTCAATTGAGCCACGTTGCTTCTTTTGCGCCGCCGCTATTGACCGGACCTTCTCTTGCGACTCGTAGGTTGATGCGCTCGCTTGCTGCATCACGCTCCCCGACTCACGCGTCGCGCGCCGCTTGATAATCCCGAGAGTCCCTTTCTCGAAATATCCTTCATTCGCTTTGATGCCGAGCGAAGCCAAGTCGGGGTTGGTGAGAAAATCACCATTGCAAAAATAAGTCTGGATCACATCGACAACAAGTTGTTCGTGGAGTTTTTGACTAGGCTCTTTTTTAAGTTTTCGAGCACGATCAACCTGCGCCTGAGTCAAGCAGGCTTCCGCCTTGGGAGACCCACCGCTCTGTGCGCATCGTATTAAATACTGAGCTTGATCAACGTAGCGGTTTGCGGTTGAAAGCAGGCTGCTGACTCGGCGCACCCCTTTTATTGGCGCCACGATATGCGCATCGTCTCGGCCTTCGCCAAGCTGCAAGGTGGCCACTCGCTCTTCGAGTTGCTTCCGGGAGCTGGCCCGGTTGCCTCCGACCATCATCGGCCACTCCGTCACGTTACGGGCGAGAGATGCCACACAATCCAAGTTGGCTTCCTCAACTTCGCGCAAGGAGGTGCACAAGTGATGCGATAAGGCCGCCAGATCTTTGATGGCATCAATATTACCTTTCAACGCACGGTTGCGGAGGGCCTGAACGGGACCGCGGCAAAATTTCTCTAATGAGGGCTTCATGTGAATTTCGGTCTGGTCGAGCCTTACTGCTGGGTCGACAAAGTGGAGTGGAGCCTCGGCGTTTTTGTCACAACTTCAATTCCCAGTCACATCCGGCAGTAATGCAACCGCGTCACGACGCGCTTTGTCATCCGTGTGTGTGTAATTCGCCGATACGTCTGCTGAATCATGACCGATTAGATCGCGTGCGACAGCCTCTGAAACTCCGGCCATTTTGAGCAGGCTTGTTGCCGTGTGACGGAGGGAGTGAAAGGAGATTTGGCTTCGCTCGCGTGCACCGCTTCGTCCCTTGCCCTGGCTCTTGTCCTTTGCCGGGCGGGCAGTGACGAGGCCTGCGTCGACAAGAATTTCGTGAAACTGAGTCGACAGGCGTGCGCTGCCGTTTGGCTTCGTCGCGTAGGCATAGAGGGACGGAAAGACTGGCGCCCGCGGATCGTCGACCGCACTTAGGCCCAGGAAATAAGCACGCAGCGGCGCGGCGAGGGGAATGTGTTGGCTCCGTCCTGTCTTGCTGGTTTTCAATCGGATCTCCGAGCGAACGAGATCGACGTTGTTCCAGGTCAAGCCGGCGATGTCCTTGAGCCGCTGACCCGTGTAGAGGCCGGTGAGAACCATGCCGCGCCAGGCCGTATTGGCCGTCGCGAGAATCGTTTTGATTTCGTCGAGACCGAGGGGGCGGCGGATCGAATCTGCGGAGGATAGGACCTCGACCTTTGCGGCTGGATTCCCGTCGGGCAACAGACCGTCGCGCCATGCGGATTGAAGGAGCGTGCGGACAATCTTGAGTTTGTTGTTCGCCGTCCGGGGCGTCGCTTTGGCTGCACTGGCATCACGCCACGAGGCGACAAGGGCTGGGGTGACATAGGCAATGGGTTGGCTCGCTTTTTCCCCGCAAAACGTGAGGAAGCCACTGACTGCGCTACTGTAGGCGAGGTAAGAGACGGCGCGCGTCTCGGATTTTTTCCTGCCGAGCCATTGGTCGGCGTAGGTCTTGAGCGTGAAGTCCGTGAGTGGAGATCCGTGCACCTGATCGTGAAGATCGGAGAGCACTCGGCGAAACTGGGCCTCGGTGGCGCGTTTGGTCGCGACCGCCTCGAAGTCGTTCGCCATTTTCATGGCCAACTTCCTGTCGGCTGTGGCGGTAGACCGCTGCACCCGATTGCCCGAGGCGTCAGTGAAGCAGGCCGTGAAATTTTTCGTCCCGGGGCGTCTGCGGATGGAAGCCATGAAAAAAAGACTGCCAACGAGACTGCCAACGAGCAAGCATGTTTCGGGATGTTCACGGATGTGTTTTACCTATGAAGACGAAAAACCTGCGCCGTCAAAAACAAGTCACTGGTTCGAGTCCAGTAAGGTCCACCATCTGAAACCGCCGCTTGAATGTCGGCGGATTTTTTGTGCCTGTTATCCCATGCTGCAATCGCTTCGTATCCGCAATCTCGCACTCCTTGAGGAAGTCTCGCTCGACTTTGAGGCCGGGTTTACTGCCGTCACTGGCGAGACCGGAGCGGGCAAGAGTATCTTGCTGGGTGCATTGAGCCTCTTGGCCGGCGAACGCGCCGACAAGACCGTCATTCGGCAGGGCGCGCCCGGGTGCGAGGTTGAGGCCGCGTTGTTTTTCGAGAATGCCGTGCAGATTGACCGTGTGCTGGAGGAGTTGGAACTCCCGCCGTGTGAAGAGGGATTGCTCATCCTCAAACGGAGTCTGGCGCGGGAAAAAGCGCCGAAGATCACGGTCAACGGAAGTCTGGCTACGCTCGCGGCGCTGCAACGGTTGGGCGAGCAGTGGGTCGATTTTCATGGACCGAGTGAACCGCGGCGGTTGCTCAAGGAAAGTTGCCAACTCGATTTGCTCGATCTCTTCGGAAGGTCTGGCGACAGGCTCAAAGCCTACCAGGTGAAATTCCGCGCATGGCGTGAGGTCATTAGTGAGCGTGAGCGCATCGCCCACGAGACGAGATTATCGCCCGAGCAGATTGGATTTTTGCGCAACCAACTCGCGCGTATCGCGGCGCTGGAGTTGACCGACGAGGCGATCGAGGCGCTGGAACGAGATTTTCTGCGCATGAGCCGGGCGCAGGAATTGATCGAGTTATCGGCGGCGCTAGCGGCGGGCTTGACCGGCGAAGAGGGCGTGCAAGCGCGGGTGGGCGCGCTGCTGCGGGAGGCTCGCCAACTCGAGTTAATCGATGAAGCGAGCAAGCCGTTGGCGGATCGACTGTCGTCAGCCGCCGTGGAATTGAATGACCTCGGTGCAGAATTTTCGGCATTGAGCCAGCAGTTGCAGTTCGATCCGGAGCAAGCGGAGCAACTCACGGCGCGCATGAACACGTGGCAGGAGTTGAAGCGGAAGCACGGTGGAGACGTTGCCGTGGTGGTGGCGGCACGCGACGAACTCGAGCGACGGCTCGATGCGCAAGGGGATATTGAGGGCACACTCGCGCGCCTCGAAAAAGAAATTGCCGCGACGGAGCGGGCAGCGAAGCAAGAGGCCCAGGCGCTGCGGACCGCGCGCGACAAGGCGGCGAAGGAGTTATCCAAGGTTGCGGGGAAGGGCATCGCCCAGCTTGGGTTCAAGAAGGCGGATTTTACAGTGCGCGTGGTGAGCCTCACCGAAATGGGGCCGACGGGCGATAGTGGCTGCGAGTTCTTATTCTCGCCGAACGTCGGCGAGGCACCACGGCCGCTCAATCGTGTGGCGTCCAGTGGTGAACTCGCGCGCGTAATGCTCGCGTTGAAAACGGTGCTGGCTGATCTCGATGGCGTTCCGCTGCTCGTGTTCGACGAGGTTGATGCAAACGTCGGTGGTGAAATTGGCCACGTGGTCGGGGAGAAAATGGCGGCGATTGCACAGAGCCACCAAGTCTTGTGTGTGACGCATTTGCCGCAGGTCGCGGCGCAGGCGACGTGTCATCTTGTGGTGACCAAGGATCAATCGAAGGATCGCGCGGTTGTGACCATTGAGCCGATTCAGGCGAGTCGGAAGGCGCGAGTGAGCGAACTCGCGCGGATGCTGGGCGACAGCAAAGCCAAGAGCGCGCTGGCGCACGCCGAGGAATTGCTGGCGCGCTAGTTCGGCCGATGGAAGGCGCGCTTTATGCGCTCTTGAAGCTACGCCAGTGGGCGAGGGGAATGCTCCCGATGGCGATGCACACCAGTTGGCTGCCGGCGAACCCGAGTAACCACCAAAATGCGGAATCCATAAAGCCGTAGCTGTGCAGCCCGACGCCGAGCATGTTGACGCCAAACCAGCTCCACGCCGTGATGATGTTTCCGAAGATGGCGAGCGCGGCGAGGCCGCGTTGTTTCGCCAAACCGCCCCAGCGGGCATGCAGCAGCAGCGCGTTCCAAATGACGATCATCAGCGCGCCATTCTCTTTGGGATCCCAACCCCAGAAACGGCCCCATGATTGGTCGGCCCAAATGCCTCCGAGGATCGTCCCCACCAAACTGAAGAGCGTGGCGAAACAGACGATGCCGTAGATCATCCGAGACAGTGCGTCGGCGGTGACTTTGTCGAGCGACTTGGTAAAGACGCCACGAGCGATGTAGATAATCCCCAAGAAACCAGCAAGAAACGTGGCTCCATAGCCGGCCGTCACCGTGACGACATGGGTCGCCAGCCAGAAATTCGAGTCGAGCACGGCCCGCATCATTTCGAGCGTATCGCCCCCGAGGGAGAGGTAGTAGCCGATGAGGAGCGTGGCAAATCCGACCAGGCCGCCGGCGACGGAGCCGATGGCGTTGCGGTAGAAATATTCGAGGGCGAGACAGAAACCGACGGCGATCCAGCCGACGAAAAGGGCGGAAGAGTAGAGGTTGGTGACGGGCGGGCGGCCTTCGAGCCACATGCGGACGAGGATGCCAACGGTGGCGAGAAACCAGGCGAGACTGAGGAGCCAAAAGGCGGCGCGACCGAGCTCAACGGGCCACGCCAGCCACGAGATGACGGCGATCAGAAACGCGAGGACGTAGAGGATCATCGCCGTGTAAAATGGCTGGGCGGCGTTAAAACGCGCTTCGGCAGCGGATTTTTTTAGTGAGTCGGGGAAGTTTTTTTCGAGTTGGGCGCGGTAGAGCGCGAGCAGTTCGTTAAACTCTTTGGCTTGGCCCGCGCTCCACGTGCGGGCGAGCCCGGCATAGACTAAAATGGACGGGCTAATCTGCCCGGACTGAAACGATTGAATCAGAGCGTCGCCGACTTTTTGCCAACCGGTGGTGTTGGTTTCGCCGTCGGCGGGCGGGACGGCGAGCAAGTAGCCCAATTCACCCATGCGGGAAAAACGTCCGCCCGATTCCATCATTTGCGCGGCTAGGGTCTCATCGTGGGGCTGACCGGCCTGCTTGGCGCGCACGGCCGTGACGCCGGACACGACGTTCTGTTGAAACGTCATCAACTCGCCGAGAAAATCCTTATGGTCGGGCGCGACCAAGCTGGCTTTGAGCCGAATGTAGAGACCGAGGTTGGAGTAGAGCAGGACGACGGCTTTTTGAAACGGAGTGCGGACCGCAGCGTCGACGGGCTCGGCGAGGCGGGCTTGGCGTTGGAGCTCGTCAATTTTCGGTTCGAGTTGACGGAACGAGAAGCGGCGTTTGTTGCGGCCTTCCTCGGGGGTGAGACTGAAGATCGCCAGGAGGTCCGGGTGGTTGATCTCGAAGTGTTGATAGGCATCGGCGCGCGAGCTGCGAAAGAGGACGTCCAGCAACCACTCGTTGGGCGTGAGAGTCGTGCCGTCAGGAGCGGCGATATTCTGGCTGCTTTGCAGGACCACGAGCGACGTGCGCGCAACGGTATCGAGGGGCTTGACCCGCCCATTGACGACGATGGGCAGGCGACCAAAGGCGGCGAGGTCGAAGTCGGTTTTGTTGCGCTCCGGCATGAGCGAGCGCGCGACGAGCGCGAGACCGAGCAGCAGGAAGATCAGGGGGAGGCGCTTTTTCATACGACGGCGGGTTGGGCGATGGCGCGGCGTTTGGCCATAAAGGCACGCAGGCTGATTCCAAATTGGATGATGAGCCCGAGGGTCATCATAATGCAGGCGATGTAGGGCAGGAGCCAACTGGGGTTGCGGACGACTTGCAGGCCGGTCTGACCGCGTGAGCTATCCATCTGATATTGGTAAAACGTGTAGCCGTCGTAACGCAGTGGGTTGTTCATGTAGATCAGGACCTCACGATCGTCGCGACCGTCGGGGGTGGTGAGTTTGATACGGCTCGAGAAATTTTTCGGCAGATCCGTGCCGACGTAGATGTCGTGGGTGACCTTGAGCAGTTGCAGGGAGAACGGCTTGTAGGCGCGTGCGATGCGCAGCTCGATCCGCCACGTACGACCCGCGTGCGACAGCGTTTGGGGAGCACCGAGGTGGGGCGAGACGAGCCAAGTGCCGAGTGAGCCATCGGCACCAATAAGCTCCACCACCGCGGCGGGCACGTTGACCTCGTTCATCTTGTAGGTGAGCGGGAGTGGCGTGACGACGACACTGCCGCCGACGCCCTGGGTGGCGACAGGGACGATCGCGGCAGCTGGCGAAGGCGCGGTGGCATCGCGGCGGGCGAGGGCGGCGTTGGGGAAGTAGGCTTTGGTCGCGACGCGGAAGGGAAGTTTCGGGTGTTGGACGAGCGCGGCGCGGGCGAGGTGCGAATCGGGGATCGCCACGACGTCATCCATCGTCGGATCGGTAGTGTCGATGACGACGAGTTCGTAGAGGCGGAAACTTTCGGAATAGTTCCTCGAACCGCCCTCAGTGATTGTCATCTGAAAATCTTCCTGCCAGAGGCCGGTGAACAGTTCGCCCAGCAAGAGGACAATCAGACCGGAGTGCGTGAGCTGGATGCCGGATTTGCGCCATTCCAGTTTCAGGCGGTAGATGTGCGCGGAGACGAGATTGATGAGGAGCAGGCCGCCGACGAGGTAGCCGCCCGGCATGGGAATGAAAATTCCGCCCACGTGCCAGATCGCGATGAACGAGCGGTAGAACTCCTCCTGCACCGTGTAGATACCGAGGTCGACTTGCGCGAGGGTCGAGGCGAAGACGAGGATGAGCGAGAGGGCCAGGAGAACGACCGTGAGTTTGAGCGAGACGAAAAAATCGCGAAGTGAGCGGACGGCGGGATTCATGGCGCAGAGGGAGCCCTCACTGTTTTTAAGAAGGCCAGAAACGCCGGCTTTTCTTTCGCGAGCTCGGTGGTCGGGCCGGTGAGCTTGACGAACCAAGTGCTCCCGGCGAAGGGAATGATCGCACCGAGGACGCGTTGCTGGCCGTTCTCGAAGTCGACGACGGCGAACTTGAGTCCACCGTGTTCGAAGCGAGTGATGGCGGCGGCGAGATCGGCGTCGCTGCCGGGGGAGAGTTGGATTTGTCCACGCCAGCGGTTGATATTGGCGGGTTCGCCGCCGACATCGCCGGGGAAGGCCGTGATTGACAAGTCAGCGGGCGGGCCACCATCGGTCGGGACCGCGTAGCTACCCTTGCGCATGGCGGAGGCGGGCTTCACCTGCCAATGGGCCGGGGGGGTCCAAGTCAAACTGGCGCCATCGGCGGTGGGGACGGTGGCGTTAGCCATGGCCGCCGGGCCGGAGGGGGCGGGCGCCCCTTGCGAGGAGCCGCCCGCTGCAGGCGGTGGAGCCTCCTTTTCCTTGGCTACGCGGTAAGTCGTGATTTCGCGCTCTCGGCAGCCGCTGGTGAGCAGGCACACGACGCAGGTGAAGACAAGGGGGTGCAACGGGGATCGCATAAAAGGGGATTAAATTTCGGGTTTACCGTCGGACAGCAACCCAAACTATGAGATTCTTGTTCCTCGAAGCAGAGGGCCGGTAACAAGACTGTTACCTGTGTCCACTGGACAAGGTGCGTAATGCGCATTGGGTCAAAAAAGCAGCCACGCGGCGACTCCCGTTGCTCAGCTGCTTCTCTCCCCACCATGAAAAACGCCTCACTTCGTAGTTTGATTGTCTCCGCCGTCGTAGCAGCGCTGTCGCTGTCGGCGCGTGCCCAAGTCGTCGAGTTCCGCGCCACGATCAATGCCGCGCAGGAAGTGCCGGCCGGCACGTCGGCCGCATCGGGCAGCGCGATTATGCTCTATGATGTCGCGGCCAACACCTTCGACCTGATCGTCTCGATCAGTAACATGACCAATACGGCCACGGCTTCTCACATCCATGAAGCGGCGGCGGGTTCGAACGGCTCGGTCGTCACGGGACTTGGTGGCGAGGCCCTCTATACGCGCGCCAGCAACACCTTGACGGCGACGTTTCGCGGGGTGACCCATGCGGGAGACAAACTGAAACTCCTGCAGAACGGGGCTTATTTTAATATCCACTCGGCCCAGTTTCCGGGTGGTGAGGTGCGGGGGCAGTTAATCGCCCAACCGAAGCGGCTCGTCGCGTTGATCGATGTCGCGCAAGAGCAGGCGGCCTTTCCGGCGGTGAATCTCGGTGCGGCGAACTTGGCCAATTTCGGCGCGGCGGTCATGAGCTACAATCCGGGCACCAACCGGATCAGCCTGCGCTCGAGCGTGTATAATTTTCGCAATACACTGAGTAATTCCCATTTCCACGAGGGCGGGCGCGCAGTGAGCGGGCCGGTCGTGCTCAATCTCGGGAATAATGCCAATGCTGGCGGCTACTCGAATATCAACGGTTACATTTCCGGGAGCTTTGACGTGCCCTACACCGGCGACCCGATCAAACTGCTCACGGGCGGCGCGTATCTTAATTACCACAGCACGACGTTTACCGGCGGCGAGGTGCGTGGCCAAGTGCGGGCAACTGACGAGATACCCGCCTCCCGCATGATCAACGTTTCGACCCGCGGTTTCGTCGGCACGGGCGCGCAGCAGCTGATCCAAGGCATCAGTGTGATCGGCCCGGACCCGGTGCGCATTCTCATTTCCGCGAAAGGGCCTTCGCTGTCCGCCTTCGGAGTCACGGGAGCGTTGGCGGATCCGGTGTTGTCGCTCTACGACTCGGCCGGTCGCGAGATTGCGCTGAACGACAACATTGGCGTCACGACGGGCACGGAGTTGGCGAATATCCCCGGAGCGCCGAGCAATGCGGCCGAGGCAGCCCTGTTGGTTGTGTTGCCGCCGGGCAACTACACGGCGGTTGTTTCTGGCCTTGGCACCACGACCGGCATTGCGCTCCTCGAGGCGACCGATCTGCGCATCATCGGATTAACTCCGTCGGCGGTCGGTCCGGTCATCACGACGGATGTCCGCAGTCCTGCGGCGATGTTCCTCCCCAGCAGCGAGCGCACGCGTCAAGCGGTGCGGGCGGCTTTGGAGCTTTGTGGCGCGACGCCCCCGGTGTTTAGTGCGAGCGCGCGCTAACTATTTTTCGTTTTCGACTGCACGGCGCTGACCGATCTGCGATCGGAATCAGGCAAGCCCGGCGCTCACCCCAGCGCCGGGCTTTTTCTTTTGCAGGTCGCGGTGGGACGCGAATAGTCACGGCATGACGCTCACACCCCTCGGTGATTCTGCCGTCGTCGTCGCTCTCGGTTGCGGCCTCGACGAGGCAGGATTGCGACGGGTGCGGGGGGTGGCTGAGGCGCTCGAGCGCGACCGACCTGCCGGCGTGGTCGAGATCGTGCCGGCGTTTGCGAGCGTGACCGTGTATTACGACGTCACTCAGGTCGGGGGTTATGAGCGGCTGTGCCGAGAAATCGAGGTCAGGGCGGAACGAGTGGAGACGGACGACTGGTGGCGGGCAGCGAGGCTGATTGAGATTCCGGTGTGCTACGGTGGTTACGGCGGGGCGGATCTTGCCGAAGTGGCCGCCCGGGCGGGGCTGAGTGCGGATGACGTCGTGGCCCTGCACACGGGAGGTGACTATCTCGTGCAGGCGATCGGCTTTGCGCCTGGTTTTGCCTATCTCGGTGGTCTGCCCGAGAAAATCCACACGCCCCGCAGGACGACGCCGCGTACGGCGGTGCCGGCGGGGACCGTGGGCATTGGTGGTGCGCAGACGGGAGTTTATCCGCTCATGACGCCGGGGGGGTGGAATCTCATTGGGCGAACGCCCGTGCTACTCTTCGACGCCGGGAGAAATGAGCCCGCGCTTTTGCGGGTGGGGGACCGCGTGAAGTTTCGCGCGATCAACGCGGAGGAGTTGGCCGCATGGCGATAACGGTTATTCATGCCGGGATGCTCACGACGGTGCAGGACCTCGGGCGGCGCGGCCATCGAGCGGCGGGTGTGCCGCTCGGGGGAGCGATGGATGCGATGGCGATGCGCGTGGTAAATTTGCTGGTGGGCAACGCGGAGGACGCGGCGGTGCTGGAATTCACGCTGACCGGGCCGGAACTCGTGTTCACCGCCGATACCACGATTGCGTTGGGTGGCGGGGATTTTGGTGCCGGGCCCTTGTGGCAACCGGTGCGTGTGTGCGCGGGTGAGTGCGTGAAATTCGGCGCGGCGCGCACGGGCTGTCGTGGTTATCTGGCGGTCGCCGGTGGCCTCGATATCCCGGTCGTGTTGGGTGGGCGCGGCACTTATTTGCGTGCCCAGATTGGTGGCTGGGAGGGTCGCGCGCTGCGGGTCGGCGATGTCTTGCGCGCCGAGGGGGCCGCGCGGCAGGTGGCCGGGCGCTGGCATATCGACGAACGAATTTTGCCGCCCTACTCGGAGACGCCGAAGGTGCGGATCGTTCGCGGGGCGCAGGCTCCGGAGTTTGACGGCACGCTGACAACGGCGGTGTTTAAGCTGACGGCCAAGTCGGACCGCATGGGCGTGCGGCTGGTCGGGCCGGCATTGACTCGGCGTGTCGCGCGAGAACTCGTTTCCTCGTCGGTTGTGCCGGGGACGGTGCAGGTGCCCCCGGACGGACAGCCCATTGTTTTAATGGCGGACGCACAGACGATCGGGGGGTATCCGCAGATCGCCCACGTGATCAGTGTGGATCTGCCGCTCGTCGCTCAACTAAGGCCGGGCGACACGCTGCGCTTTCGGGAAGTCACGCTCGAAGCGGCGCATCAACTTATTTTGGACCGCGAGCGAGCTCTGGCGTTGCTGCGTGAGGGTTTGGCTCAAAAAATTCTTTAACGATGTCGCGCCGAATTGATTTCAATTGCGATCTCGGTGAGGGCGCAGGGCACGATGGCGAACTCATGCCCTGGATCACGTCTGCGAACATCGCGTGCGGCGCGCACGCGGGCGATGAGGCGACGATGTGCGCGACGGTGTCACTGGCGCAGCGACACGGTGTGGCCATCGGTGCGCATCCGGGATTTGCGGATCGGGAAAACTTCGGACGACGGGAACTGACCCTCACGGCCGCCGAGGTGCAGGCGCTGGTCGAATGGCAAGTGCGGGCGTTGCAACGCATCGCCACCGTGGTGCACGTGAAGCCGCACGGTGCGCTCTACAATCTGGCGGCACGAGATCCAATGATCGCCGCGGCCGTGGCGGCGGCAGTCCGCGCGGTCGATGCGCGTCTGGTGCTCTTCGCGTTACGCGGCAGCGAACTGGTGCGGGCGGGTCGAAGTGCCGGTCTGCGGGTCGCCGAGGAAGTGTTTGCCGACCGCATGTATCGAGTGGACGGCGCGTTGACGCCGCGAGCGGAAGGAGGAGCGGTCATCACCGATGAAACCGAGTCGGCTGCGCAGGCGCTGCGGTTGGTGCGCGAGGGAGCGGATACGATCTGCCTGCATGGCGACGGGGCGCACGCGGTGGCTTTGGTGCGACGTTTGAACGCGGAGTTGCGGCAAGCTGGAATCGAAATCAGAGCGTTTGGCGTATGATCAAGTTACTCGGCCTGTTCCTCATCGGTGTCGGTTTTGCATTTCGGCTCAATCCGCTGCTGGTCGTCGTGGTGGGCGGTATCACCACGGGTATGCTCGCGGGATTTTCGTTTAACGAAGTCGTCGCGATGATCGGCCGATTTTTTACGGATAATCGAGGTTTGCTGCTCCCGATGGTGTTGATGGTGCCGGTGGTCGGCGTGTTGGAGAAACACGGGTTGCAGGAGCGGGTGGCGGCGTTGATCCGACGATCGAAGGCTGCGACGGCCGGGCGGGTGGCGTGGATCTACCAAGTGCTCAGGGGACTCACGAGCATGTTGGGGCTCAGTATCGGCAATCATGCGGCCATGGTGCGGCCCCTCATCGCGCCGATGGCCGAGGGCGCGGCGCAGGCGCGCGATGGCCAGCCGAACGACCAAGCGCGGGAGGATATCCGGGCGCATGCGGCGGCAGCGGAGAACGTGGGTAACTTTTTTTCGGACGATATCTTGGTGGCGGTGGGCGCACTCCTGCTGATCAAGGCGTTTTTTGAGAATGCCGGGGTCGAGGTGGCGCTGGGCGATCTAAAACGGTGGAGTTTGCCGACCGCCTTGTGGGTCGTGGCGGTGGGTTGGTGGCGTTATCGGCGCTTGGATACGCGATTGAAAAAAGCGGCGGAATCAAAAAATACGATACGATGACGCTGCTGACGCTCGATGTTTTTCTGGTCCTGTGCGGTGTCGTCCTCGGGACGGTGGCGACGTTGATCGCGATCGATGCCGCGCATCCACAACGCTGGGGATCGGCGGTGTTTTGGATGGTGCTGGCCGTGGCGATCGGCGCGGCCAAGTGGTTGCCGCCGGTCGTCGTGGGTTACGGAGTGCTGGGGTTGACGTTGCTCGTGGCCACGCGGCGGGTAGGTGCGCCTCGTTTTGCGCGGGGCGAACGCAGTGGATTGGAAGCGCGGGCGGAGGCATTGGGCAATCGACTATTGTGGCCCGTGCTCGTGGTGCCGGCGGTGGCCATCGTGGGTGGCGGGCTTTTGGATTTGGTGAAAATTGGCGAGTATTCGTTGGTCAATCCGAAGCAGGTACCGCAAATCGCGCTCGGCCTGGGGTGTGTGGTCGGGTTGGTGGCTGCCTTGCGGGCGACGGGTGAACGGCCGCTGGCGGCGGCGCGGGAGGGCGGGCGGTTGCTGCAGTTGCTCGGGTGGGCACTGATCCTGCCGGCGATGCTCGCCGCGCTGGGTGGTATTATGGGCAAAGCCGGGGTGGGTGATGTGATCGCGAAACTGGTCGCGAACATGTTGCCGGTGCACTTGCCCTTCGTGGCGGTTTTGGCCTATTGCGCGGGGATGGCGCTGTTCACGATTTTGCTGGGGAACGCGTTCGCGGCGTTTCCCGTGATGACGCTCGGGGTGGGCCTGCCCTTCATCGTGAAGGCCCACGGCGGTGATCCTGCGGTGATGGGTGCACTCGGGATGCTGAGCGGTTATTGCGGGACACTGGTCACGCCGATGGCGGCCAATTTCAATATCGTGCCGGCAAAATTACTGGAGCTGAAAGACGATTACGCGGTGATCAAGGCGCAGGCGCCTTTCGCGGGTGCAATCTGGGTCTTTAATATCGTGGTGATGTATGGCTGTGTTTATTGAAGGTCGGGAATTTCAACCACGGATCACCCGGATGAACACGGATAAGAAACGACGGATGGTGCTGGTCACCGGGTTTGAGCCTTTTGACGGGGAGACCCGCAATCCGTCGGGTGAAATCGCGTTGGCGCTCGATGGCCGAATGATCGCGGGTCGATGCGTAGTCGGCACCGTCTTGCCGTGTGTATTCGGCCGGAGCGTGGTGGAATTGAAGCGATTGTTGCGGGTGGTGCGGCCCGAGTTGGTTGTGTGTGTGGGGCAGGCGGGTGGCCGACTGGCGATCACACCGGAAAGGGTGGCGATTAACTTGGATGACGCGCGTATCCCGGACAATGCCGGTGGGAAACCGGTGGACGTGCCGATCGTGCGCGGCGGGCCGGCCGCGTATTGGTCCACGTTGCCCATCAAAGCGATCGTCGCTGGGCTCACCGAGCGGGGTCTCCCTGCCGCGGTGTCGCCAACGGCCGGGACGTTTGTGTGCAACCACGTATTCTATTGTTTGATGCGAGCGCTCGCGCGGAGGAGGGGAGTCCGCGGCGGATTCGTGCACGTGCCCTTTCTTCCCCAGCAGGTGAAACGCGCGCAGCCCAGTCTTCCTCTCGATACGATGATCGCAGCGATCGCCGTGGTTGTGGAGATTTCGCTGGTCACCCGCCGCGATGTTCGGCGAGCAGGCGGACAGACACACTGAGCTCGTTCGAAATGGGGCACGGCTCTCGCAAAAAATGCCCACATCCACTTGTCACTTATTAAGTGACATTAGCTATAGAAAACGCCCGAAATGTTTGTCACTTATTAAGTGACAATTCTTCTGGGAACGGCCGGGTTTGGTCCGGGAATTTAACAGGGCGATGCTAACGCGGACCGGGGGACTCGACGGTGAGCGCGCAGATGTCGTCGTCGAATTGGGCGCGCCCCGTGAACGCGACGATCTCGTTGACGAGGCCTTCTAGCAGGGCGGCACCCGGGAGGCCGCGACCTTGCGCAAGGTAGGCGCGGAGGCGGGCCTCGCCAAACTGATGGGCGGTGGGATCACTGGCTTCGAAGAGGCCGTCGGTGTAGCCGAGAAACACATCGCCCGGGGCAAAGACGCACTCGTGGCTGGTGTAGTCGAAATCTTCGATCAAGCCAGTTGCGGGCTCGGGGTCGGCGAGGGAGAGCTGATCCACCGCGCCGGTGGCAGCGCGCAGGATGAGCGGCGGCGGATGACCCGCGTTGCCGAACGAAAGCGTGTGCGCAGCGGTATCAATCACGGCGTAGAAAGCCGTGGCAAAGACGGGCTGGCCCGTTTGGTGCACGATGGGCATGAGGCTCCGGTTGATCTCGCCCAGAACTTGCGCGGCGTCGCGGGCATGGGGGCCCACTTCCTCCACGACGCCCCGGATCAGCGCGGTCAGCAATCCAGCGCGCACGCCGTGGCCCATGACGTCACACACGAGGATGCCGCACCGCGTATCAGAATGTCGGACGATATCAAAAAAATCTCCGCCCAGGGTAGACGCGGGAACGTAGCGGTGGGCAAATCGCAGCTGGCTCTCGGCCGCGGCGACGCCACGGGGAAACACGGGGTAGGGTTGCGAAAAAAACGCCTCCTGGATCTGGCGCGCCATCCGGACATCGGTCTCCATTTCCTCGGTGCGGTGCCGCAGTTCCTGCTCCATCCGCTTGCGCTCGGTAATGTCGTGGCTGATGCCGACAATGCCGATGATTTTATCCCGCGTGTCGCGAAACGGAACCTTCGTCGTCAGGGACCAGCGCACTTGTTCCTCGGCACCGAAGTCGGATTTCTCCTGATCGACCACGGCGGTCCCCGAGTCGAGAACATGGCGGTCGTCGGCCATCGCTTGCTGGCCGCGCTCGCCGGGAAAAAAGTCGAGCGTAGTGCGCCCGCGGGATTCGTCTTGGTGGGTGATACCGAGGACGTGTAGATGGGCCTGATTATTGATCAGATAGCGTGAATTGAGGTCCTTGATATAAATGCGGCTGGGAACGTGGTCGATGATGGTTCGCAAGAGAATCCGCTCTTCGTTCAGTTTGTCCTCGGCCTGTTTGGCGGCGGTGACGTTGCGAGTGACGCCAAAGGTGCCAATGATGCGACCGGTGCCGTCACGCCACGGCATTTTGGTCGTGGAGCCCCAGGCTTCGGTGCCGTCGCGTTTGGTGATGCGCTGCACTTCGCCCACGAGCGGTCGACCGGTATGAATGATGACCTGTTCTTCCGTGAATGCACCTTGGGCGTGGGCCTGCGAAAAAAAATCGTAGTCGGTTTTCCCGATCACTTCCCCCGGAGATGTAACGCCCAGCCAAGTCGCGTGCGCGCGATTCACGCGAACAAAGCGGCTCTGGAGGTCTTTGAAGTAAATCCGATCAGGGAGATTCTCCATCAGCAGACGAAGCGTGGCGGAATCGAGGGACTCGGGAGAGTCAGCGGAGGCGGAAGAATCGGCGGACGTTTCGCTCATAGGAAGAAGGACGGTGGCACGGGCAGGCAGGGCAGGCAATCACGCGGTGAGGGATACAATAATCAGGGACGCAGCTGTGGCATTTTGAAAAAATAATCAGTACACGGACGGTTCGAGGGACGATCGAGTGGGGCGGGAGTGGGGCAAGGCCGGCGGCGTTGGGCCCGGCGAACGCACCGGATGGGGGGTGCGCGTGATCGCGGTCTCGTTCGCCAAATCCCGGTGTTTTAAGAATTGCGGATTGGCTGGTTCCGAGTGCCGAATGGGGGCCGGAAATGATGATCGTAGACAAGCCTCGGGAGAGTGGGCGGGCGCACGCAGGGTGGGCCGGGCCGGCGCGGCGCGCGTGCAACGTGAACGCCCCCCGTGCGTCCTAGAGCGGTCCCCATGAGTGTGTCTCAAGCCGTATTTATCAGCTATGCCCGCGAAGATATCGTGGCGGCCCAGTCGATTGCGGAGACGTTGAAGCAGCACGGGGTGGAAGTGTGGTTTGATCGCAGCGAGCTGATCGGCGGCGATGCGTGGGACGGGAAAATCCGACGGCAGATCAAGGAGTGCTCGCTGTTCATCGCAGTGATTTCGCGGCAGACTGATGCGCGGCTCGAAGGGTATTTCCGGCGTGAATGGAAAATGGCGATCGACCGCTCGCACGATATGGCGGAGGAACGGGCCTTTTTGCTGCCCGTCACGATTGACGACACCACCGATCTTACGTCACTCGTGCCGGAAAAATTCCGGGAGGTGCAGTGGATCCACCTCCCCGATGGCTTGGGGAATGAGACGCTGGCGCATCGCGTGCAGGCTTTGCTGGTGGGGACGGCGAGCGGAGGCACGAATGCGCCTTATGCGGCTCGACGGGCCGCGGCAGACGCCGCCTCGTCCGAGCGTGGCCGTGGGGCGGCGAAGAAGACGCATGCCAGTAAGGGGCGTTTGGCGCTGCTCGCAGGTTTGCTGGCGCTGACGGTCGTCGTGGCGCTCATTCGTTTTTGGCCGAAGGCACCCAAACCGGCGGCCGTCGCCGCCGCTCCGCTGGTGCCGACCCCGGTGGTCGTGGCCCCGGCACCAGCGGGGAATGCTGCGCAAAAAGAAGGACGACCCCGATTGCCTCCGGTGGCGCGCCTGACTGAGGCACGGCAACTCTCGGCCAAAGCGGCGCTCCTGTGGGAAAAATGGGATGATGCGACGACGGCAGATTGGGCCTTGGCCGATGATTTGTGCAAACGCGCCGTGGAACTTGATCCGTCGGATGGCGAGGCCTGGGCCGTCTACGCGCAGGTCGCGAGCGGAGAATTTGAGTTTTATCACACCCCCGGGGCTGATGATCTGGCGCGCACGCGGGCGGAGCGAGCGGTGCGCCTGCAGCCGACTTCGAAGACGGCGCGGCTCGCGTTGGCCAATGCGTATCGCACAAATGCGGCCACGCTGCCCGAGTCGGAGCGCATGCTGCGCGAACTGCTGACGTCCGCCCCCAAGGACAAACGCGTTCTGCGCACACTCGGAGAAGCCCTGAGCGACCTGAAGCGGGACAAGGAGGCGCTGACGTATTTTAATCAGGCCGCAGCGATGGCGGGAGGCGATCCGCTGGCACTCCTCGCCAAGAGTTTTACGTTGGAAAGGCTGGGGCGCTATGCCGAGGCTGAGAGTGTGATCGAGCAGGCCTTGGTGCTGCGGGTCGGCCCCGCGGCGCTGCTGCGGAAAATGGAGTGTCAGCTCAGTTTTCGCGGTGATTTGACGGAAGCGGCTGAGACGTTGACCAAGGTGCCAGCCTCGTCGTTGTTGGATGACCGCGCCATTTCGTTGGCGTGCCAACTCTGGCTATGGAGCCATCAACCCGACAAGTGCCTCGGGGTCTTGAGTGCGGCCTCGCGGGATTTTCTGCACGGATTTTATTGGTCCGGGGTGCCCAAGGGTTGGCTGATGGGCCGCGTGCACCAGTTGGGTGGACGACCGGCGGTCGCGGAGTCTCATTGGCGCACGACCTTGAAAACCATCGGAAAAACGCGCGAAGAAGATCCGGATGACGTTGGTCTGATTGTGTGGAGTGCGCACGTGCACGCCAGTCTCGGGGAGAAGGAAGAAGCGGAAAAAATGCTCGGACTCGCGCAGCAACTCGCCGGAGTGACCGCCGAGAAAATATCGAGCAATGTCGCCGCCATTTGGGTTTTGTTGGGTAAACACGCGGAAATCTTGCCCTTGCTGGAGGCGAAGCTGAAAACCGCGGAAGGCCCCACGCTGCGGGTGGAATTGCGGCTCGATCCCGCCTTCGATGCGTTGCGCGGAAATCCGCGGTTCGAGGCCATGCTGGCCGAACCGAAGCGTAGGGTGCCGCGGTGAAAAACCCTGGGGTGCGAGGGGTGGGCGCGCCAGAACGAGCAGCCGCGGCGGAACGCACAGCGTTCATTATTGGAGGCCTCGCGCATAATGAACCGACAACACAGCGCTGAAGAGAGGGCCCTCCCGGAGCGTTGCAGCGACGCTTTGAAGACTGGGCCGTCTGCGGCCGGAGATGCGGTTTTTTTGAGTTATGCGTCGCCGTCTAAGCGGAGGCGGCGCGCGGATTTGCGAGAGGCTTCGGGCGGCGGGCGTCGAGGTTTGGTTCCAGCAGAGCGAGCTGCCCGGAGGAGATCGGTGATATTCCTCACCTTGCGCGGCGCACGGGCAAAACCACTGGGGGGGCGCCCCCGGTCGTGTGGTGAGTGTAGTTGGGCCTCATGATCAAGGCCCAGTCGCCCGCAGCGGCAACCGGGGTGGCGAGAGCAATAAAAAGGGGGCCGGAGGAGTTGGGATCAGACGATGGGGTCGAAGCCGGGTAAAACGGGGTGGACCAACTCTGATTAAGGGGACCTCGCGAGTGAGACGCACACGAGCTGGGAGTCGTTGCGCGCAAAGAGACTGCGGTGAGCGTAGGCTGGATGCGACCAGGCGATCGGATGCGTGCGATTGCGCAGCGTGGTTTCGGGCGTGATGAAATGTGCGCTGCTGATACGCTCTAAGCCGCCGGGCGTGAGCTTCGCGATCACGATCTCGCCTTTCTCGGTGGTGATCCACGTGCGGTCGCCGTGTTGCACGAAATACGCCGTGGCCCAACGGCCGTTGGCGAGCAGCGTGGTGTCTTCCCACACGCGGTCGCCGTTGGTGAGATTGAGGCAGCGCATCTCGCCGTAACTATCGATGCCGTAGACATAATCGCCGCGGATAAACGGCGTCATGATAATGCTGTGCAGGGCGTCCGTTTTGCGCTCGTTCACGCCTTTGCGCTGCCACAGCAGGGTCGGTGGTGAGGTGTCGCGCGGCAATTCATAGAGCCGGGCACCGTCGTAAAAGGCGGCAAAAAACAGCTTCGTCCCCGATTCGTCGAGCACGGGATCGCCCACGTTAAGGACCATATTGACCGGCTTGTAGGGCTCCTGCCACCACACCTTACCGGTGCTGGGGTCGAGGGCGGCGATCCAGAAGCCGGTCCACACGAGCACGACCTCGCGGTCGCCTAGGCGGATGAGGCGGGGTGCCGAGTAGGACGGCTGTCCGCTGAGCGCCCGCCACCGTTCGCGGCCGGTCTGCACGTCGAGCGCGACGACGCAGGCGTCAGGCGGCCCGCCGACTTGGAAGATGACGAGGTCGCCCACGACGAGCGGCGCGCCGGACAGAGCCCAGACATTAAGTTTCGCTCCGTATTCGGTCGCGAGATCGCGCGCCCAGAGGACCTTGCCCGTGGCAGCGTCGAGGGCGTGCGCGTGCCCCATCGCTCCGTAAGAAAAAGCCCGTCCGTCGACGACCGTCACTGCGGCCCGCGGACCGAGCGCGTAGTCAATGTCGCGGTAGACGCAGGCGTAGGTGTGGGTCCACAGCGGACGCCCCGTGGTCCGGTCGAAGCACAACACGCGCTCCTGTTGCTCGGGTGCGTTAACGCGATCGGTGAGATAAACGCGATCACCGGCGACGGTCGGTCCGCTATAGCCTGGGCCGACACTGGCGGTCCACACGGGTGGCAAGTGCTGACTGGAGAATTTTTCGACGATGCCCGTCTCGCGCCAGACACCGTCGCGCTGCGGCCCGCGCCACTGTGGCCAATCGTCGGCCGACAGCGGTTGTGCGCCTCCACCGACGAGCGCCGCGAAAATGAAGGGTCGGAACAGAGGGAAGGTTTTATTCATGAGGTGAGGGGATTCCCAGCGTTGTGGTTCGGGGAAAAACGCGACGCAAGCTCTGCGGCGCGCACCTTTCCCCGGGTGGCCGACGTCTTCCTCGTTCGATTCCCTGAGTTCCAATGAAATTCTTCCGTCTCGCTCCCGATCTTTCCGTTCCCGCGCCGACCGTGCCCCTCTCGTTTGCGATGCTTTATGGATGCCTGAGTTTCGGGGCGGTCAGCACGCTGGCCTACTCGATCTGGGCGTTCCGTTTGGTGCCCGGCACGGTGGGCCTTTATACGACGACCGCCTTCGTCTACCTCGGTTTGGGCGGGCTCGCGCTGAGCCGGTTAGTCGCGGCTCCGGGTGCGTGGAAACGATTTCCGCCCTGCTTCGCGACGGTATTTTTGGCCTACGCGGTGGGCTGGTGTGTGTTTTGGTTCGGCCTGCGCGGAAAATTTCAAGCCGACCTATTCGGTGCGGCGGCCGGACTCGCGGCGATGACCTGGTTGCTGCAACGCGCCTTTGGACGCACGACTGGGTTTCTCCCGCTTTTTGGCGTCCTCTTGGTGCTCCACAGCGCGGGCTACTACGCGGGCGAGCAACTCTACGCGGCCGTCCGCGGCACCAACGGCCGCCTGCTCTGGGGAGCCGCGCACGGTCTCGGTTTCGGCGCAGGGCTCGGTTACGTGCTGCAACGCTGCCAAACGC
>CAMBVX010000088.1 GCA_945871085.1 Opitutus sp. GAS368
CGACATTCGTGGCAGCAATGGTCGCCTGGTGCGGCGCAGCTCGCGTTGGCGGAGCTGCGTTCGATCACGATCTTCATCGATGAGGTCCGCTCGCGTGCGTTGGTTGCCTCGACGCCGATCCCTCGCGACCTGTCCGTGAATTGAGCGGCGCCAGGCGCGAATGGATAGTCCGCGGACAACTAACCGCGCGCCGGAACCTTAAGTTTCGTGCGGATGTGAATCGCAACCTCGGTGGCGTCGAAATAAACGAAATGACCGACTTTGTGGTGCGGGATGCGGCGCAGTTTCGTCCACTGGCGCAGGGTCCGAATCGATGGTTCCTTACCGGTGGGAAAAATACCGCTGGTCCGAAGACCGACGATATCGATGAGTTGGCTGGTGACGGAGGCGAGGTGGTTGAGTGTTTCCATGCTAAGAGTTTCGCGTCAACGGGCCATCAGACGGCAATCGGTAGCTGCTCAATCGCGGCCCGTCGTTTGGGCGTGATTGCGAAGAATTCATCCGCTTCTGCCGTGCTTTTCAAATCGAGGTAGTGCTTGCGGATGATGCTCTCGGAATTACCCGCTTGCAGGGATGCTTCGCCCAAGGAGCGATACTTGCCCACAAACATCGAAATAAACGTGTGCCGCAGGACGTCGTGGGAAAGATCAAATTCTTTTCGGAATTTGAGCCGCAGCCTACGAAATCCGCGTGGCATGATAGGGAACTGATCTAGCGGGTAGGCCCTCAGCCACTCGGCAAGGTTAGGCTGGATCGTCACGCGACGTTTCATCCGCACCTTGGACACGTGTGGTTCTATCAGAATCACACCGGTGTCGAGGCGCACGTCCTTGGCCTCCAGTTTTGAGATTTCGCCTTCGTAAAGATCGGGACGGATGCCCGCGAACATGCAAAGAACGACGAAGGGGACGAGGGCGCCGCCGTGGTTTTCTTCCGCCCAGAGCATGATGGCACAGCATTGTTTTGCGGTCAGTGTCGGTGCCGAGCCGCGGCGATGACCCACTCCCCGGAAATGAGGGACTTTCGCGATAACGTTGTCTGCGGTCCAATCCTTGAGCAGGCAGTATTTCAGGAAGGCGCTGATGAGTCCGCGGCGGTTATTGTAGGTTTTTCTGGATGCGTTCCCGCGTTTGAAGAACTCCGTGAGGGCTGCTGCAGTTAGCTCTGAAACCGTCTTTCTCGCGAAAACGACGTTGATGGCGCGAAACTCACACCGAAAGGACGTAAACTGGCGGTGGGAAAGGTTGCCCTGTTTGTGGTCCGATTCTCTCAGATCCAGATACTGCTTGGTAGCGTCGGCCAAAGTTACGTCGCGGATGGGGTCGCGGTAGTTGGCCAGAGCGAATTCCAGATAGAACGCCAGCGAACGCGTGCGGCCCTCAAGTCGGTGAAATGCGGCTTCAGCATCCTTGAGTTGATCATCAGAAAGCCGCGTGGCGGCGGTGCGAACGCCGAATTCGGCCTGAATGTGCGCGATTTCGAGAGTTTGGCGCTCGGCCTGAGCCTCTCCGCGGGTGGCAAAGTTTTTTCGGACGCGTTTCCCATCCAATTGACCAGAGACGCGGAAAACGACCTCCCCGGAGGGATTCGTGAATTCTGATATGACGAATGATGCGGGCGATTTCATGCCAGATTTGCCGCGTCAACTGGCAAATCCATCGTCAGGAAAATCTAAGTATTGGTGATCAACACTTAAAATGGGGCGGCCAACGGGACTCGAACCCGCGACCCCAGGATTCACAATCCTGTGCTCTAACCAACTGAGCTATGACCGCCGTAAAATAAGGAGCGCGAAAGGTCGCGAGCCACGTCGTGAGTGTCAATCCCTTCTTCCCGTCTTTGCCGTTGAGAGGGTGAGAACGGTGGTTTCTCCTCACGGAAGTTTCGTCCCGTCTCTTGACCCAACTTTCCTACGGTCTCACGGACGGTTCGTCGGGTGCCGAAAATAGCGGCGAATTTCACGGGATTTGTTTGGCACGGTGCCAAACAGATGAGTCGTCCAACACCGTCAAAATCACGATGGGTTCGTCATCCGACTATTTGTTTGGGGCATTGTGGATGGGCACACTGGGGCTGCTGAAACAAAAGTTCAACAACCCGACTAATTTCCCAATCCTGAATCTTTGAGATTTCACGCGGTAGCTCATGAACCAACGGATGAGGAATTAGGTAAATCTTGGAGCTCTGAAAATCCACAAATTGCCCCTCTCCCATCAACTGAACGACAGCCAAGATGTGATACGCGGATTTCTTCCTCGGAGCTACGTAACGGAAATTCTGCGTGGTTTTTACCTGAATTGCCCTCATCACGGGTCCTTTGACGGCAATCAAATCGTTCCCCGAATCCTTCAACGGTGGTGCGGCTTGGACACCGTAACAGAGCAGGCGAGCCTGAACGAGTAATTCTCCGAGCGTCCCACTTACGAGGTTTTCGGAAATCGGGTTCATGGTCACATCAGTGGTGCTTCATTTACTGGGATTCAGAAGTTTCTGCTTCTGGAGTTCAAACTCAGCGTCGGATATGAGTCCCTTCTTCCGTAGGTCGTCCAACTTCATCACCTCGGTGTAAAAGTCAGGTTGCCTTACTGATTCATCTTTTGTTCGGATATCTGCCGAAATCTTGTCGGTTCGCTCAACCACAACGTCAGCACGAGGGGTAAGGCTGATTCCACGAGCTTTCGGGTCGTCTTTATCCACGAGACGGAACTGATATTCAAAAGATGGATTCCTTCCGGGCATCGCCGGCGTTTCTTTCGCAAACAAAGGTATAGCTGTTTTCCCTTTGCTTTCCGCAAAAACGTTTGCGGCAGACATCACCTCTTCTTTGAGAGAAGCCATACTGACAAATATTCCGCCGGCACTTGTTTTGGAAGCCATGTAGGTATCCGGAGACATTTGAACTATGCCGAGACTCTTGCAGCCACTGACGAACAAAACAGAAATAGCGAAGAGAATGTGAACAAGACGAAAGGTTTTCATATGCAGCAGGGGCAATTGGCACTTTGAGTTGAATTTGGACAGATTGGCGCAGGAGTGATTTCTATCAATGGCTGGATATCGGTTGTTGAACGAGTCATCAAGCGTCATCCTCCTTCACACGTTTCCGGCCCATCCGTTTTAGTGTCCGTGATTTTCGTCCGTCCTCCCGTCGTTGTCGGACACGATTCAATCACTCCACTCCGTATCGGTTCCATATATACGGAAGACCCTCCCTGTTTTTGCTCCCTGTTGGTTGGACGGATGACATCAACGAACTGTTAGAAAAAGTCATCAGGGACCAGAAGTCCCCCCGGTTTTACCGTTGAACCCACCGAAGTCGGTGACGGTTTCGTCTTGCTCCGTTGGGGTCGCCCGAATGTCTGTTTCCCCTATGGTTGAGCAGCTCGCATTCCGTCGTTACCTAAACAGGTTTGAGGTCTTCGTGACCTTTCCCGACACGATGGGTGACCGTTTCCTTCTCTCCAACTTCGGTGAGGACATTCTGAAAGAGGGACTGATGATGGACGACGACGATGAATGGGAGTGGAGAGTCATCACGAAGACGACGGTAAAGAAACTGACGGGAAAGAAGTTGATTGGGAGCAACTCCGTTCTCCACTTGTGGGGTCATCACTTCGGAACAATAAATCTTTTCAGGTCCCTGAAAAAACACGTCCCGTTTGAGACCGAACTGCTTGTGATTTCGGAGGGTGAACCGTTTGAGATTAGAAAAACCTCTACAGGAAAATAACCGTCGGCGTTCTCAACCAATCAACACGGTCTTGACCGTTGACCCAAACCAAACGGTCTTGCCCGTCCGTGTCGGAATACCACGACGGGTCAGGCAAAGTGCCAACTCCGTCAGGGTCTTCACCCCACTCGCTTTCAGTTCGTCAACGATGGGACGGACACGGTTGAGGAAGGTCTGACGGTCACGTTTGTAACCTTCCATCATCAAACGGACCTGACGGTCGGGGTTCTTGGTTCCAAGACGGACACCACGTTTCTTTGCGGCTTGGAGTGCGGACTTGGTTCGTTCGGAGATGAGTTCACGTTCACGTTGAGCGACGAGAGCGAGGATTCCGACGGTGAACCGGTCCACGTTGGGACAATCACAACAGACGAAATCAACGTTCCCGTTCTGGAGACGAAGAAGGAACTCCGCGTTCCGACTGAGTCGGTCCAACTTTGCGACGACCAACGTTGCTTTCTGACGACGACACTCTTGGAGAGCGAGCGTCAGTTGAGGACGGTCGTTGTTCTTCCCACTCTCCACCTCAACGAACTCACCGACGATGACACCGTGTTGGCCGGTGACATACCGACGGACGGTCTCCTCTTGGGACTCAAGACCAAGACCGGACTGACCCTGACGGACGGTGGAGACCCTGCGGTAGAGGATGAACGATTTCATTCCTCTCCAGGACGAGCGATTTCACCACTGGTCAAACGAAAAGCAAAGGACATAGACGTTCGTGTAAGAGCCGTGCTTTGGGTCTGGATACACCGTCCGCCACCGTTCCAGAACCGTCTGGAACCCCTATTCCTTCGTTTCTGCGACTTTCTTTGGTCTGGTTGGGTCATCTACCCCTTCCGACGGATGACCGGCACCGAACCGACCGATTGCAGGAATGACTCCGTGATAATCTGACAGACACGGTCGTATTGGTCAGGGAGGGTCAGGAACCCATCGTGAATGGGGAGATAAACCAACTTTTCCGACATACACCGTTTCCCGACCGTCTGGACCATCACGGCGGACTCCCTTTTCATCACCTCACAACTGAACCGGTGTCGTTGGTCGTGGTTGCTAATCTCCATCTTGGCCATCGCGTCAGCGAACTTCGGATACTTCTTGGAAAAATAGCGGAAAAACAACCGGTCACGGTAGAAGACGAACCAACTTGGGGCTCCGGCTTGTTTTGCGTCTTCCTCCGTCATCCCTGACGACCGTTCGGCACGACGCCCATACTTGAAGAGGTGGGACGATTGTTTCAGGTCCTCCCGTCTGACTCCCTTGGGATGACCACACATTGACAGATACGGGTCGGAACTGACCAAGTCCTTCTTCATCTGCTCCCGTTCGTCGGGGTCGGTCATCTCCTGAAGGAGGAAGTGAAAATGACTCCCGGCGACATCACCCTCCACCATCGGGTGCTTGCCGTCCAACCGTAGAAGTTTGCGGAACACCTTTGGGGCGTGCAGATAAACCGAATACAGCCTTTCCTCATCACCTCCAATCTTCAGGTCAATCTTCCTCTGTTGGTGTCGTTGGGTGCTCCAGTAGAGTCGGCGAAAGCCACCGACAGGGAGTTCCAGTTGGTCAAGGGTCTGTTGGTCAATCGTCGTTCGGCGAAGTGTATCGGCGTAATACTGACAGAGCGGGTCAAGGTTGGGACTGGTTTGGTCGGGTTTGGTGGAGACCCTGATGGATTTGACCACGGACTTCTTTTCCTCCTCCGACAGATAAACTCTCTCAATCCCTTTCAGGAGGAGTTCCCTTGGCACCCCGTATCTCCGCATTTTTATCTTCTTGTTCTCCCTGTTTTCGTGGAGTCCAAGAACGTGGAGGAAGCCAAGTCGGACCAACTCTTCGTTGTGGTCTGCGTAGTTCCGACTGATTTTCTTCAGGTCCAACGAATGGATTTCTTTTCCGTCAGCTTCGGCAATCAGGGTCTCGTCGTCGTGGAGTTCCGACTCAATCAGGATGGAGAACAACTGCGAAACGTAGTCGGTGAAGGTTCGTCGGAAGGTTTTATTTCGGTCAGGGAACCAGCGGGCGGCGGCCTGTTGGTAGTCCAATGCTGACAACCGTCGGTCGTTGCCGACGACATTCATGAACTGATTGAATCCATATTTCATCGTCTCATCGTAGATTCGTGACCGGCCGATTCGTTTCTTCTCTTCAAGGAACTCCGTGACCACCTCAGAGATTTTCTTGTCCGACTGACTGAACTTGGTCGTGAGGTAATACGTCACCACGTCCGTCAGGGACGATTTTACGTTCCGAAGACGGTCAAGGTTGAAGAGGATTTCAGTCCGTCGTTCCCAAAGTTCCCCGATTGGGAGTGGGGAGGTTTCCCGTTCTTCCACGAACTTTTCAGCATCCAAACGATTGACGAAGAATCGTCGTTGTCTCCGTTGGTCTCCTTGTTTCCCGAGATAGACGGAATATCCGACGACGACTCCGTTTCGTTTTTGAGCTGAGATGGATGGCACAGGAACGGGACCTGATTTTCCCATCACGGAGTCAACCGCGTTATGCCAACCACCGTGCCAACCTGTAAACGTTTTGGTCGGTGTCTTCCGACTCATTACACGGTCATTTTGCCTCTGAGAAATACGGAATGAGAACGACTACGACCGTTGGTCCATTCACAATCCTGTGCTCTAACCAACTGAGCTATGACCGCCGTAAAATGAGGAGCGCGAAAGCTCGCGAGCGGCGTCGTGACTGTCAATCCCTTCTTCCCTCGTTTCTGCCCGCGTTTGCCGTTGCCCACTGGCGGTTGAGTTTCAGGCTCACTTCTGAACCATGCCGCGACTGCGACTCGTCACTTTTAACATCGCCCATGGCCGTGGTTTGACTCCGATCCAGGGATTTACCTCTCAACGCAAACTCCAGCTCAATCTTCGGCGCATCGCGGGCTTGTTGGATAAATTAAAACCGGATGTCGTCGCGTTGCAGGAGATTGACGAGTGTTCACGCTGGGCGGGCAATTTTGATCACCTCGACTACTTGCGGGTCCACGCGAGTTTTCCGCATACCGTCTTTGGGATTAACAACCGTCGGGCCGGGTTGCTCAATCTTTGCTACGGTAACGCCATCCTGACGCACCATTCAATCCAGGCGTCTGAGACCGTCGTGTTCGGCACCCGTAGCGTGGGGGAGAAAGGGTTTCTCTATGTGGAACTGGACGTGGGGGGGCGCTGCCTCCCTTTCGTCAACTTGCACCTCCATTTTGGGTCACGCGCCCAGCGGATGCGTCAACTCGAACGGTTGCTCACATGGTTGCGCGAGAAGCACCGCTTGCACGGTAAACGGTGGGTGGTGCCGCCAATAATTTGTGGCGATTTCAATAATCCCGGCACGGGCGACGATGCGACGGCCTCTTTGCTTAGTCATCTCTCG
Organism: Opitutus sp. GAS368; assembly: GCA_945871085.1. Lineage (GTDB taxonomy): Bacteria > Verrucomicrobiota > Verrucomicrobiia > Opitutales > Opitutaceae > GAS368. The sequence goes on from CAMBVX010000088.1 coordinate 7,112, forward strand.
GACTATTGTGACTATGTGCTGCATCCGGTCAGCGGCCTGACGTTCCCTTCGCCGCTGCCCCGCCGCGCGCTGGATTTTGTTTTTCTACCGGCAGGGTGTCGCAATGTACGTTCTGAGATTGTGCGTTCGATGCTCTCGGATCACCGGCCGGTGCTGGTCGAGTTCGACGTGGAGTGAAAAATCTCTTTGCGCCGGTCGGTGGTTTTTGCGGCGATGGAGCTCTGTATGTCACGCCTCGCTGAGACTTTCGCCCGCACTCGGGCACAAAATCGTGCCGCCTTCGTCGCCTACGTTTGCGCGGGAGATCCCGACTTCGAGACCTCGTTGGCGGCGTGTCGAGCGTTGCTCGCCAATGGCGTCGATGTCCTGGAACTGGGTGTGCCCTTTTCTGATCCGTTGGCCGATGGACTGACCAACCAACTCGCCGCGCAGCGCGCGCTGGAGAGCGGGATAACGGCCGCTCGCGTGCTGGAGTTGGTGCGCCGGCTGCGAGAAACGAGCGAGACGCCGATTATTTTCTATACCTACTATAACCTCGTGTTTGCGAATGGCGTCGAGACCTACGTGCGCGCCGCCAAGGAGGCGGGCGTGGATGGTATCCTCACGTTGGATTTGCCGCCGGAGGAGGCGGGCGAAGTGACGGTCGCGTGCCGTGCCCACGGAGTGGACACGGTCTTCATCGTGGCGCCGACGACGCCGGATGCGCGGATTCCGATCATCGCGGCGGCGACGACGGGATTTATTTACTACGTGTCGCGGGAAGGCGTCACGGGCGTGCGTGAGCACGTGGCGGGAAATATCGCGGAGGCCGTAGCGCGGATCCGTCGATATACGCTTTTGCCGGTGGCGGTGGGCTTCGGAATTGGTTCGCGGGCGCAGGTCGCGCAGGTCGCGGCGATCGCCGATGGAGTGGTCGTCGGCAGCGCCCTCGTGAACGTGATTCGGGATCATCTGACGGAGCGGGCTCGAGTCGCCCCGGAACTCGGAGCGAAAGCGGCAGATCTCGCCGCGGGAGTGTGGCGCAGGCCAGTTTGACCTTGCGGGACAGGGGGAGCGCGGATTGCTCTCTCCCCCCCTTAACTCATGGCGCGAAAAATTCTGCTCATTGACGACGACCGGCTGCAATTCCGGCTGACGCAGGCCAATTTTAAGAATTTCCAGGGCGAGCACTATGAATTGGACTGGGCGGAGACCTATGAAGATGGCTTGACCAAACTCATGGGCGGCGGGCACGTCGCGTGTTTGCTCGATTACCAATTGGGCGAGCGGGATGGTTTGCAGCTCATCCGCGCGGCCGTGGCGTTGGGCTGTCGCACGCCGATTGTGTTTCTTACGGCTGAGACGGCGGAGCGTGTGGATGTCGCCGCGATGGAAGCCGGGGCGCTCGACTATTTGGTCAAGGGCGAGATTACGTCTCGCGCCCTGGAGCGTTCACTGCGTTACGCGCTGAAGTTGGGCGACACACTCGAGGCGTTGCGGCGGCTGGCCACGCGCGATCAGCTGACCGGTTTACTCAATCGACGCGAATTTGACCGGATCATGACCGAAGAAGAGGAGCGCGTGCGTCGGTTTGGCCACCCCCTCGCGCTGGTGATGGTAGACGTCGACCACTTCAAAGCGGTCAACGACACTCACGGGCACCCGGCGGGCGACATCGTGTTACGCGAAGTGGCGCGCCGGGTGGGTGGGCTGGTGCGGTCGGTGGACCGGGTGGCGCGGTATGGCGGCGAGGAGTTCGCCATGATTCTGATGCAGACCGATCGCGCATCGGCGATGGACGTGGCGCGCAGGGTTTGCGCGGCGATCGAACGCGAGCCGGTGCTGGTGAGCGAGAATCTCGTCCTGAACCTGACGGTGAGCGCGGGAGTGGGCACGCTGCCGGATGATGGCAAATCGGGCTCCGCGCTGGTGGCAGCGGCCGACAAGGCGCTGTATGCGGCGAAGGCGCGCGGGCGCAATCGAGCGGTGGGTTTTAACGAACTGTAAGGTCGACGGGAGCGAGGAGGCGGAGGCTGGCGGGACGGAGCTCAAATTCGACGCGGGCCGGGGCAGAGTGGACTTCGCCGTCCGTGTGCAACAGGCCGGGAGCGGGTCGCTCGACGACGAAGCGCGCAGCTCGCAGGTTGAGCACCTCGGACGTGCGGATCAGGGTGCCACGAAAGAGTCGCGCGACGAGCGGAAGGGCGTTCAAAAATCCGACGGGCGGGATGGCGGTGAGGTCGAGCAGACCGTCGTCGACACGGGCGCCGGGAGCAATGTAGGCGTTGTTGCCGTATTGGTCAGAGTTGCCGACGGCGAGCGTGAACGGCCGGAAAGCCGTCCGTTCCCCGTCGTATTCGATCCAGCACGACTGTGGTTCGTAGGTCTGGAAAGCGGCAGCGGTGGTGGAGAGGTAACGCAGAAACCCCCGGCGTTGGAGTCGATTGAAGCGCGCGGCGATTTCGGCCTCAAAGCCGAGGCCCGCGACGGTGAAAAACGGGTGACCGGCGGCGAGGCCCGTGTCGATCAGGCGAGGTTGGCCGGTGAGGAGAATGGTGAGTGCCTGAGCGACCGAGCCGTGAACACGAAGGTGACGGCCGAGACCGTTGCCGGAGCCGCAAGGAATGAGCCCAAGCGTCGCGGGCGTGCCGGAGAGGACGGCGGCGATTTCGTTGAGGGTGCCGTCGCCGCCGACGGCGACGATGAGTGCAAAGCCCTCGTCGAGGGCGCGCGCGGCGAGGGCGGTGGCGTGCTGCGGTCGCTCGGTCAGGGAGACGCTGGCGCCGTGCGTGGCGGCAAAAGCACGCACGGCGTCAATCGCGCGTGAGGCGCGACCGGAGCGTGGATTGACGATGAAGAGAGTTTTCAGGCGAGATAATTTTTGACCGGAGTTGGGCCGGATGCCACGGCTAAAGGATGAACAATTCGCGCGGATGAAACGGGTGCTCCACGTGCTCACTGGGCCGACGGCGGTCGGCAAGACGGAATGGGCGCTGCGCTGGGCGGAGGCGCAGGGGGCGGAGATCGTGTCGTGCGATTCGCTGTTGTTTTATCGGGGCATGGATCTCGGCACCGCCAAGCCCACGGCGGAGGAACGAGCGCGGGTGCCGCACCACCTCATCGACAATTGCGCGGTGGCGGAGCGGATGGATGTCACTCAATACGTAGCCAAGGCGCGGGCGGCGGTCGAAGCGATTGCGGGGCGTGGGCGGGCGGTGCTCGTCACGGGTGGGAGTGGGTTTTATTTGAAGAGTTTTTTTGCGCCGGTAGCGGATGACGTCGCGGTGTCGGGTGAATTGCGAGCGGAGGTGGGGGCGTTGCCGCGGGCGGAGCTGTTGGCGTGGTTGGCGAAGCTGAATCCCGGCGGGCTTGGGGCGCTTGACCTCGCGAATCCCCGGCGGGTGACGCGAGCGTTGGAGCGGTGTATCGCATCGGGCAAGACGTTGGCGGTGTTGACGGAGGAGTTTGCGCGGAGGCCCGGGGCGTTTGCCGACTGGCAGGTGGAGCTGACGCGACTGGACCGCGAGCCGGAGGATTTAGGTCGGCGGATTGAGGCGCGGGTGGCGGCGATGCTGCACGCCGGGCTCATCGAGGAAGTGCGGCGGTTGCGCGGCGAAGGGCTCGAGGAAAATCCGAGCGCGGCCCTGGCGATCGGCTATCGCGAGGTGCTCGCGTTGCTTGATGGAGATTTGCCGGAGGTGCGCTTGGCGGAGGAAATTGCGAAGAACACCCGGGCGTTGGTGAAGAAGCAGCGGACGTGGTTTCGAACGCAGCTACCGGCACATCGGGTGTTGGCGGCGGCGGCTGTGCGGGCGCAGGCGGAGTTGTTTGCCGGGTCGTGAGGGCCGAGCTGGGCGGGGCGCGCGGTTTTTGAAAGCCCGAGGTGACAGCGAAACACGGCAGGAATCCCGCTTTTCGGATTTGCGGTGGCGAGGAGCGCAGCGACGCAGCAAACCAGCCAGCTGGATCGCCACGCCCTCGTCCTGCGGGCTCGCGATGACAAACCTGAGTGTGAAATAACCGGTCCGGTGCTACTTCGACCGACGATAGGTGTCGCGGTAGTAGAGCAGGGTGTCGGGATTGACGAAATCGACGACACCGCTTTCGGAGGTCAGGAGGCAGAATCGCTTATCGTGGCGGCCGAGACGAAAAGAGTCGGTGTTGATCGAGAGGCCGTCTTTGGTACCGAGTTCGAAGAAGCGGATTTTTCCCTCGGGGGTGACCGTAATCACCCGGTCGCCCGGTTGATTGCCGGTGGCGTAACTGCCGATGGCTTCGCGGTGGAGGGTGGCGAGTTCCGCGGCATCCGTCAGGACGACGACGGAGGGGATTTCGTGGACGCTCTGGGCGTAGAAAACGGAGTAGATCGTGTAGCCGTTCAAGGCGAGGCCGGTGATGAGGATGGCGAAAGCGATGGCGTAGCGCGGCGTGGCCTTGGGTTGCGCGGGAGCCGTGGAGGCAGTGAAGGTAAAGGGAGCGTGGGTGCGCTGAGGATCAAGTTGAGTGACGATTTTCTCGGGGGAGAGCTGGCTATAGGGTTCGGTGGTGTCGCGGGCGTTGTAGAGAAAAAGTTTTCCCTGACCGGTGCGAATGATGAAACGCCCGGACGCAGCCGTCACGAGGAGGTGGGGATCGGCGTCGTTGTTTTGCGCCGAATCGATTTGGCGGAGGCGATGGAGGAGAGCGAGGAATTCATCCGGGGTGAGCACGCCAAGCTCAGACGGGCCGAGACTGGAATCAGCGGTCCCGGTGGCGGACGAGAGGTTGACGGTGGTGACGGTAAACATGCGGGGCCGTCAAGGTTCGAGCACGTAAACGGGCTGGTTGCGGAAGCCGAGGCGGAGCTGGCCCGTGTCGAGGCTGCCGTCGTCGAGCTTGCGATCGAGGTCGACGAGTTGCACACGGTCCGACGAAACCTTGGCGGGACCGACGGTCGCAATGGCGATAGCCGCACGGTAGCGTTGCCCCTGTTGCACGGTGTTGGGCGACCACGTGTAGAAACCGCCGATGGGTGTTATGCGCTCCCAGTTGGTCGTGCGGAGGTAACCCTCCATACCGGGCGGAAAGACGCCGGGTTCACTGTTACCCGCAGGCCAGTCGCCCCATTCTTGAGTGTAGGTTTGCAACGCGCCGGCAAAGACGCGGAGGTCGTTGGCGACGGTGGTGGAGCGGGCTTCTAGGGTAGCTTTCTTGATCGCAGGGACGGCCAGCGCGGCGACCACGCTGATAATAAACAAAACTACGCTGAGCTCGAGGAGGGTAAAGCCGTGGATGCCGCCCAAACAGCGGTCAGATAGGCGACGGTTATTAGAGCGAGCGATTTTCACCGAGATTACAGTAAGGGACGCAGACGGGGCCGGGAGGTTCAAGCAGAGGTTTGAGGGCGAGCGAGACGCACGAAAATGACGATGTGCGTGGCGATAATGAGCGGCACGAGGAAGGTCGGCAGCAAACTGAGCGGAAGATACGTGAGGGCGTGCATTTGTGTGGGATCGGCCAGATTGAGTCGGGTGGCGGTGAGCACCACGAGGACGATGTCCACCAGACCGATGATGTTCCAGATGCGCATGGCGCGTTGCCGCGTCGTGTCGGCGAGAGGAGCCAACGCAAGCGTGAGGGCGAGGGCGGCCACGATGATGTCGCCAATTCCGCCGGGGACCGCAAAATCATAAGGCAGCTGCCCGCGGCGATGGAGGACGAGGAAGTAGATGCCGACGAAACGCGTAACGTGCAGCAGAACGAGGGAACGGAGATCGAGCGCATCCACCCAAGTCCGCACCAAGCCCAAGCGGAAATAGGCGGTGAGGAGTAAGGTGGTGAGGCCGATGACCAAGGCCGGAACCCCGAACGCCGGAAGGCGGAGGAGGAGAAGGTTCTGGCCGACGAAAAATGCGGCACCGAACCAGAGCCAGAAGACGAGGCGAACGACAAGGGCGGTCGGCATGACGAAACGGAAGAAAGCGGACCGGCTGCGGTGCGGCGAGTGCGGATTCACAAAATAAAAAAGCGCGTCGGTGAGCGATGCGCTGGGGCCTGGGCAAGCGTGAAGCCCGCGCGGCGGGAACTTTACTGGGGCAGCTGGACTTTGTAGCGATCGAGGGAGCTGGCCTCCCAGCGCGTCATTTCGCTGTAGGCGAGACGGAGGGCCACTTTGGCGGCGAGCTCGTTGAAGCGGGCGGTCTCAAGGTCTTCCTGGGCTTGCAATACGAGGCGGGCGGTGGAGAGGCCGGCATCAAAGCGCGCTTTCTGGAGGTCGTATTGGCGGGAGCTAAGCTCGGTGGCTTTGCCGGCGATTTCGACGGCGATCAATTGAGTTTCAACCGCACGCACGGCACCGCGGACGTTGACGAGGAGCAGTTGCTCGAGCTGTTCCAAGCGGACTTTTTGGGAGCGCACCGTGTTCAAGGAAGCGCGGTAGTTGGCTTTGTCGGCCTGCTGGCCCCAAGGCATCGAGTAGTTGAGGCCCAAACTCCAGTTGTTGCCGTGGTCATTGGGGATGTTCGAGATCGCCTGGCCGTAGCCTTCCTTGGTGGCCTTGGCGGTGTAGCCGAGGGACGCGTCGAGGCTGAGGGTGGGATTCAGATTCTTGCGCGTGGCGATGAGATCGAGTTCGAACTGCTTGATCGTCTCCTGTTGGGTGAAGGAGTCGGGGTAGCGATCGCGGGCGAGTTTGTAGGACGTGGCAAAGGAGGGCACGCTGCCCTTATAGTCGTCAAAGCCGACCGGTCCGAGACGGGTGTTGAAGTCGGGGAGGTTGATGAGATTGAGGAGCGCGTCTTCGCGATCAGCAACGGTCTGTTGGGCGATGACGAGCGCCCGCCGGGCGTTGGCGACGCCGACTTCGGCACTCAGCACGTCGAGGTCGGTCATCACGCCGGTCGCCCGGCGGGCAGTGTTTTCCTCAAAGAGGTTTTGGTTGCGCTCGAGCGTGAGCTGTCGAATGCGCACAGTTTCGCGGGAGGAGACGAGGTTGTAGTAGGCCGTCTCGGTGCTGAAAATGACGGTCAGGATGCGCTGCGTGTAATTGAGGGCGGCAATATCGACACCGAACTTGGCCCGGCGGGAAGCATTGGTGGCGCTTTCACGGCCAGCGGTGCGGAGCAAGGGCTGGCTCAGGGTGGCGGTCAGACCGTTGCCAAAGCTGGGATTGAGCAGGGCGTTGGAGGAATTGGTGGCGGAGCGGGTAAGATTGGCAGCGAGGCCGAGGACACCGTTCGTGGCGGTGAGGCGCTGGCTCACACCCGCGCGGAGAGTCGTGCCGTCGTTGCGTGGTCCCTCGAGCTGTGCACCGTCCAGTCGTGAGGTGTTGGAGGCGGCTTGACTGACGGAGCGGAGAATCGAGCTGGTGAGCGTCGGGTCGAAAATCGCGGAGGACGCATTGAACGTCTCGCGCGCGTTCTGGGTAGTGAACGTTTGGATCTGGATATCAAAATTTTTCTTGAGGGCGTGGGCGACGGCTTCCTCGAGAGAGAGCGGTTTGCCGGAGGCGGGAGCGGTTTGGGCGCGGGCAGACGCGAATGGGGTGAGGAGGGCGAGCGCGAAGAGGGCGGGAGTGAGATGGCGTGACATGACTTGGGAAAATGGAGGGTAGACGGGGGCTAATACACCGGGTTTGGATGGAAAGTTACTGTTTTTCAAACTCTCCGCCGGAAGTCCGTTTGAGAACGGTGAAGCCTGCTTGTCTAGCGCGCGAGACGGAAAGTGGGGCGGAAAGTTTCGGAGAATTTACGGCTTGGACGGAGACTCGCCGCACGTGCTGGCCGCAGGTCGGACAGGCCGCAAGTGGCGCGGCGCCGGGATTTGCAGTGTGCTCGAATCCGTCGCCGCAGAGCCGACATGGCGTCGCAAGCGGGGCGTAGGTATGGAGCGGCATCGTGGTATTTCAGGACGGCGGGTGGGGCGGCGGCGAGCCGAATCGGGGGGAACGGTTTCAGGAGCGGATAAGTGGTTGCCCGTGGATGCGGCAGAATCACGACAAAAAAAAGAAGCGCGTTGAGGACAACGCGCTTCGGAGGAGACGAGGGACGAGCGGAACTGGCGTCGCAGTCGCGACGCGGCTTATGGGGCCTTAGGTTCAGATTTTTTGAGTTCCTGTTCGACCAGTTCGGAAATGTAGGCCCCGGCGGTTAACCGAGCCGTGTAGCCGGCGATTTGAAGGCGCGTGGCGATAAACTGCGGGTTGGTTTCGGTGAGGTCCGGAGCCACCTTGTCAGAGGCATAGACAAAGATGCCTTTGTCCTGAGCAATGAGCATTTCGGAGAGCCGACCTTTTTCCAGGCGGTCTAGGGCGCCAAGCACAGTGAAATCGGCATCTTGGGGCCGATTGCGCAGCGAGAAGGCCGCGAGACTCTTGGCCTCGATCTTCACGCCAGCGGTAGACGCGGTCGTGGCCGCCGCGACCTCGATGGTGTCGCCGGCTTGAAGGCGAGTTTCGAGTTGCGCCTTCATGGTCTTGCCGAGTTCGACGAAGCGGCGACGTTTCTCACCCTCAGTCCAGTCGGCGAGAACTTTGTCGCGAACTTCAGTGAAGAGGGGCTTGCGAGCGGGTTGGGTTTCTTTCCAGAAGAGGACCACCGCTCCCGCCGGGACAGAGATAGCTTCGGAGTAATAACGATCCTCGCGGGGAAGCTTAAAGGCTTCGGTCGCGACGTCGCGCGATCCGCCGAGTTCGGCGGGACCGGCTTCGCGGGTAAAGGGCAAGAGGGTCTTGGCACTGAGCTTAAGTTTCGCGAGGAACGCATCGAGGCCGGTCGCGGACACTTTGTTTTCGTAAAGGGCGAGCGAGAGGTCGCTGGCGGACTTAGTCGCAAGTTTCTGGGCACGCTCAAGTTTGACGGTGGCCTCGACCTGGGGCCGGGCAGCGGCGTAGTCGGCAGCCGGGTCCGACTTTTCGGGCGTCTTGTCTTCGGTTGGTTTGACCGCGATTGCTTTCGGAAAACGCGAGGGGTTGGCGTCGTAGTAGGCGCGGACCTCAGCCTCGGAAACGGAGATCCCGGCGAGATGATTGAGCGAGGAAAAGTCGGCGTAAGTGACGACGACGCGTGGTGGGATCTGGTAGCGGGCGGCTTCTTCTTCGAAATATTTGGTGAGGTCGGCGTCCGAGGGTTTCAGGGCCGGGGCGAAACTGCCATAATCGACGCTCGCGGTCGCAATCGTCCAAGACGTGTCAGCGCGCGCGAGTTGGCTCTTCACATCACCGGGGAGGACGTATCCGGGACCAGCGATGAGTTTGTTAACCTTGTCCGCGCGCACGTCGTCGGCGACGACCCGGGCGATGTCCCCTTCTTTGACTCCGCGGGGGTTCGTTTTGAGATTGTCACGAAACGTGGCGTAGGCCTTGGGGTCGAACTGGCCGTCTTGGCCGGCGAACATGCGCAGCGTTTTGAGTTGATCGGTGATTTCAGCGGTGGTGGGGGCCGGGATATGCCACAGATCGGCAAGATGGAGCGTCGCGGCGCGCTGAAAGGCGTAGTTTTGGACTTGGTCGGCTTCGAGGCCACCCATCGCGCCCATCTGGAGATTGGCACTGAGACCGGCGTCGCCGACGAGACGTTGCTGATCTTGCTGGAGACCGAGATTATAGCCAAAGAAATGACGGTCGACCATGCGGCGTTCGCCTTGGCCGAGACCACCTGAGGCGCCGATCGTGAAGACAAACGAGACGATGATGAGAGCCAGCAAGACGCCAAAGATGGCGCGGAAGTGGTGCTGAAAATACTTCTGAATCCAAGTAATCATGAGGGGAAAACGTCGGACGCTAGGTCGCGCGCTTCGCGTGGCAAGGGCGAATTCTCGGGGGGATCGACGGATTTTTCGTCGGTCTGGTCGGCTGAAACCCGGTGCTTCGCGAGGCGGACCGCGGGATGCGGGAGGTGTCGAGGTGGAGGCCGGATGGGCGTCGGTTCCGTCAAAGTGGCTTCTGGCCGAGAGAGAAGGGTGGGCGAGATTCCTCGAACGGGTGTTCGGCGAAAAGTTCTTCGAGGCTCTTCCGGAAAAAGGGCTGATCGCCGAGTCGATTCAGGCCCGCGTCGTAGTGTTGAAGAATCGGGTCAATTCGTTCGAGGGATTGACCAATCGGATCGTCGCCGAAGTTGTCGTCGAGGGTCTTGAAATCGAAGAGATTGATGCGACTGAGAGGGCGGGCAGGTTGGTAGCGGTGTTCGGTGGCCGGGGTGTTCGCAGCGGGTCTTAGCGTCGTAATGAGATTCATGACGACCAGCCGGTTGAGGCACTCGTTGAGGATCTGGGTGGGAACTTTCAGGAGGTCGCTGAGTTGGGAGGCAGTGATGGGCGGCAGGCATTCTTGGAATCGACGGCCAATCGTGAGCAAAACGACGAGCGACAGACGCTCGCGCATCGATTCGGCGAGTTGGCCCCACGCGGCCTGACTGTTGCGGAAGTGGACGTTTTGGACGGCGTAGCTGATCACGCCGCCGATCAAGATATACAGCCAGAAAATGTAGAGGCCGAACATCAGGACGAGGGGCACGGCGAGTTGACCGTAAAGATTCTGGGTTTGGACGACCCGGCGCACATAGAAAAACGCTACGAGATTATTGAGCATCAGGAGCGCCGCGACGACGAAGGCCCCGGCAAAGGCGGCGCGCCAGAACACGTGGGTATTGGGGATCACTCGGTAGACCAACGTCAGCATCACGATGAGCAGCGTAATCGAGAAGAGCGGGAGCGACCATTCGAGCGCGGCGACGAGATTTTCGCCGCCGGGAAGTTGGCCGAAGGAATCTTTGAAGACGGTGACGGCGGCGCCAGCGGTCACGAGGGTGACCGACGCAAAGAAGAGCACCGCGCCAAGAGTGAGGATCGTCCAGTAGAAGACGATCCGCATGAGCAGAGAGCGGCCGAGGCGGATACCCCAAATGTCGTTGAACGCGTCCTCGACGGCCTTGAACATGAGCAGCACGATCAACACGAGCGAGAACGCGCCGAACGCGCCGCCGAAACCGCGCGCTTTCGTGATGAAACCGGTGAGCATGGCGACGAGTTGCGGGCTGACGGCTTCGCCGATCTTCACCTGGTCACCGTCGGCGTTCTGCAACGAGCGGAGCTGCGGCGCGGCCTGTTCCAGCAGCGCACCGATCTGATTGGCGATGATACTGGGATCGTCGTTCTTCCCGAGGATGAATCCGCCGACGAGGACCGCGATGGCGATCAGCGGGCCGAGACCAAGCAGCGAACTGAAACTGAGGGCGGCGGCGCGGCTGGGGACTTTGGTTTCGTTGAAAACCGTCCACGTAATCGAGATGACGCGCAGGCCGGCGAAAATCCAGCCGCGGGGCGAAGTGTCCTTCAGGTGCGCGGGCGCCCAGATCTCTTTTTTCCAGACGTGCGTCAGCCGCTGGCTAAGGCGCGCGAGCCGCGCGGTGAGCGTGGAGGGCAGTGGTCCGGAGTGCGGCACAGAATCAGTGCGACAATAAATACCAGCTCAGCCCGCCCATGCCGCCGACAGCGGCGGCGGCGACGATCACGACGGGCAGCATGCTGACGAAAACCGTGCACAGATAAAGGCCGGCCGAACCGATCGCCACCAGCATGATCGGCAAGGGCTGGCCTTGGGCGACAAACACGAAACCAAGAAAACCAAAACCGAGCGCGGCACGAAAACGCACGAAAGGATAGAGGCTGACCATGCCGAGCCCGAGCATGACGGCGAGGAAGACGTCGAGTAGGCCGAGGAGAATGATGGGCTGCGCGAAGATCTTCGCCGGATCCCCGGAGAGCAGGGCATCCGTATGGGGTAGAATACCGCCGGTGGCACTGACGACGAGGGCGCCGAGGCAGGACCACATGCCGACTTTGGCCGCGCGCATCATCGCGATCTCGGGATCTTTTTTGTCTGCGGTATCGTCCGTGCGCCCCTCGGCGGCCGCCAGCATATCGTCGACCGTGATGGCCTTGGCGTTTTCGTCCGTTTTGTTGAGAGTTTTGATTTCTTTGGCTTTCAGGAGGAGTTTTTTCTTCTCGGGGAAAACGGTGGCCATCAGTTCTCCATTGGCGCTGAGGGCGACCCACTGCTCACTGGCGGCGTCGTAGATTAGGGTTTCGGCGGTGATCTGTCCGGCTTCGGCAAGCGAGGTCACCTGTTCAAGATTGTAGGGACCGCGGGCATCGGTGTCGGTCTCGTTACGGATATAAAATTCCTGCGTGGCCATTAGGGACGGTGGGTGGCGGGCAGCAGAGCGGCAAGAGTTTTGTCGGGCGAGCGTGGCGCAAATTTTTGGCCCACCGGCGGTGTGCTGGAACACGGTGGACCGGCGCTTTCGGCGATGGCGCACCACGGGATCAGCCTTGCGATGATGGGTGGCGGGCGCAGCGTCAGGGCATGAGCACTCTTTCGTCGGCCGTGGTCGTCCTCGTGGCGTTGTTACACGGCTATTTCATGATGCTCGAAATGTTTTTTTGGACGAAGCCGCTAGGCCGGCGGGCGTTTGGTCTGACCGTTGAATTTGCCCAGGCATCGAAGACCCTCGCGGCGAATCAGGGACTGTATAACGGATTCCTCGCGGCCGGCTTGCTGTGGGGCGTCTATGCCGGGGGCGACGGCTATCCACAGAAGATTTTCTGCCTCGGCTGCGTGATCGTTGCGGGGGTTTTTGGCGGGGCGACGGCGAACCGTAAAATTCTGTGGGTGCAGGCTATGCCCGGCGCACTGGCGCTCGCGCTGGTGTGCGCGAGTAAATGACGTCCGACCAAGCGTCCACGGAACGGAGTGCGAACGAGTCGAAGGCGTTGGGAATAAATAAAGGTATCAACTTAAGCTGTGGGAGCAGGCTTGATGATGTATTCCATTCTCCATAGAACGAGTGCCGGTCCAAGTGGGTCAGACCAGACGACGTTGGCGGCGGCGGCTTTCGCCCCGGAGGTGCGCCAACGCTGGTGCGATCTCCTCGGCGCACGCTACGAGGTGCTGCTCTACGACCTGACCTCGACCTACTTCGAGTGCGACGTGCCGACCGAGGAAGACGATCCCCGTCGCTTCGGCTACAGCCGCGACAAACGCGGCGACTGCGTGCAGGTTGTCGTCGCCCTTGTCGTCACGCCCGAAGGCCTGCCGTTCGCCAACGAGATGATGCCGGGGAACACCGCCGACAAGACCATCCTGCGCGTCATGCTCGCCACCATCCGCCGCCGCTTCGGCGCCGCCGAACGTATCTGGATTATGGATCGCGGCATCCCGACCGAGGAGATCCTGCCCTTATTGCGCGCCGCCGACTCCGGCGTGCGTTATCTCGTCGGCACCCCAAGGCCCGCCTCACCCGCTACGAAGCGGCGCTCGCCGAGCGGCCGTGGCAGGCGGTGCGTCCGCATGTGCGCGTCAAACTCCACCCGCAGGACGGCGAACTCTCCGTGCGCGCCGAGAGCCAGGCCCGCGCCGGCAAAGAACGCGGGATGCACCGCCGTCGGCTCCAGGCCTACTGGCAGCGCCGCGGCGAACTCCAGCAGCAGCGCCCGCCCCGCGACGCGTTGCTCAAGAAACTCGGCGCCGCGCAGGAATAAGCCGGCCGTGGCGCGACCAGCCTGGTGCAAGTCGAGGTCGCCGCCGACGGTGCCCTCACGTATCGGCTGGATCGTGACAAACTGCGCGCCGTGCGCGGGCGCGAAGGCCGCGATTCGCTGCGCACCAAGCTCAGCGTCGCCGATGGGGAGCTGATTTGGCGCTGCTCTATGCAACTGTGTTTTGTCGAGGAAGCGTTCCGCACGCTCAAGGGCGACCTCGGCCTGCGGCCGATTTTTCATCAGTTGCCCGAACGGATTGAGGCGCACCTGTTCATCGCGTTCCTCGCCTCTTGCCTCTCGATCACCTTGCGCCAGCAACTCCGCACCGTGACCGGCGGTCTGATACCGCGCGTGGTTCTCGAAAAACTCGCGACCG
>CAMBVX010000089.1 GCA_945871085.1 Opitutus sp. GAS368
GGCCCACGGAATACACGGAACACACGGAAGCAACGGGCGATGTGCTCAGGGGCTCTGCAGGCCGGTGGGGAGGCCGTCGATGCTGCGTTGATTTTTCTCGGCGCGGTAGGCAGCCATCCCGGCGGGGCCTTTTTTCTCGGCGTAGTCGAGGAGGGTGGGGCGCTCGCCGGTGTAGTTGAAAAACGGCACGCCGAAGCCGCAGGAGGTTTGGATACTCTCGATTTCGGCGATGACGAGTTGGCGCTCGCCGGCGAGGGGCGGGCCGAAGAGCGGGCGGAGTTGGGGCCACTCGGCGTCGGCGGGTTGGACGACACGGCCGCGACCGTAGAGGCGGAAGATGAGTGGCGACGTGGTGAACGAACACATCATGAGAGTGACGTGGCCGTTTTCAAGGAGGTGGGCGGCGGTTTCGTTACCGCTGCCGGTGACATCGAGGTAGCCGACCCGGGTGGTGGAGAGGACGCGGAAAGTGTCCATGCCCTTGGGCGAGAGGTTGACGCGGCCGCTGTGCGGCGCGGAGGCGACGAAGTAGATTTTTTGTTCGGCGATGAAGGCGAGGTGGGCGGGCCTAAGGGCGGAAGTGAATTTGGCCATGAGAGGACGAGGGACAGATTTTTTGCCTCACGCCAAGGGCGCGGTGGGCGCGGAGGTCGGAGAGGGAGGACGGGAAGGGAATAAAACCTTGGCGGCCGCTGCGGACTGGGCGTGAGGCGGAATGGATCGGGCAGGAGTGGCCGGCCAGTAAGACGACGAAGGGGAGGAGCGAGCACGTGAGGAAATGAGGCCGAGTGAAAGGGCAGACAAGCGACATTTAGCTTCGGGCAATTCTCAGCCGTTGAAACAAAGGAAAGTGGCAGCGCCGGATTCACCCGCCGAGGTAGAACCAGCGCTGTGCCCGAACCATCGTAAGCGGTCGGGCGGAGTATTCCCACAGCCACGCCTGGCACCTGCATCCCAGTCCGCGACTGACAAAGCGCGACGCAAACCGGAGCGGTTTTTTCCTCGCCGCGAGCAGAATCCGCGTTTGAGTTTTCCCGCAACCATCCCCTTGTCCCCCTCGTCTGCCGGTGGCGGAACCTCGGCAGCACGCTCTCGGTGCGACGCGGTGAACGCACGCCCCTCCCACTTACCGCAAAATCCCCATGAGCATGTACACTATGAACCGGCGCCGTTTCATCCTAAAATCTTTGGGTGCATCCTTGGCGCTCCCGTCACTGCCCTCGCTTTTGGCCAATGCGGTGGGCGGTAACTCCACCGTGCAGGCGGCCAAAGGCGCGGGTGCGGGTGCGCGGCGGTTCGTCGCGGTGGGGAATTTGCTCGGCTATCAGGTAAAGCACTTCTTTCCCGAGACCACCGGCTCGGCCTACGAGCAGACGACGTTGCTCAAACCGCTCTGGGACGTGCGCAAGCACCTGACCGTTTTCCGCGGGCTCGACCACGGGATCAAGGGCGGGCACTTCGCGGTGCATTCCTTCCTGTCGGGCGTTCTTAATTCGGAGGCGCAAAACCGGCCGCTCGGCAATGTCAGTATCGACCAGTTCATCGCCGACAAAATTGGCCATCAGACGCGCTTCCCTTCGCTGACGGTCGGGTCGGAGGGCGGTATCCATGGTGGCTGCCAGCTCGCTTGGACGAAGTCCGGCGTGCGCGTGCCGCCCATCACGGGGCCGGCCGAGTTGTTTGACCGGCTATTTGTCGGCGACTCCCCGGAGCGGCAGGGTCGGCGCAATCAGGAGAACCGTTTGCAGGCCTCCATCCTCGATACCGTGCTGGGGGAAGCGAACAGCCTCGCGCGGCGCGTCAACCGTGAGGACAAGGACAAGCTGGACGAATACTTCACCTCGATTCGCGACGTTGAGCAGCGTCTCGAACTCCGCCAGCGTTGGGCCAGTCTGCCCAAGCCGAAGCCGCCGTTCGACCGGCCGGAGAACAAGAATAAGGTCCAGGATCTGCCGATGCTCTACGAGCTGATGGCGTTGGCGTTGCAGACTGATGCGACGCGGATCGCCACGTTGGAAATCGGCGGCGATTTCCTGCCACAGGATCTGGGCATCGACAAGTCCTACCACGGCCTCTCGCACCACGGGAACGACGAGGCAGCGATCAAGCACCTCATCACGCTCGAGAGCTACCAGATCGAGCAGTTCGGGAAATTTCTCACGCGCCTCTCCAAGATGGACGACGGCGAGCGGTCCTTGCTCGACTCGACGTCGGTGCTGTTCGGCAGTGGCATCGGCGATGCGAACTCGCACAAGAATTCTGACCTCCCGATCGTCCTCGCGGGCGGCGGTTACCGGCATGGCGAGTTCAAAAAGATCGCGGCGGCGGGGCCGAACAAGGTGCCGCTGTGCAATCTTTTCGTCGATCTCGCCCAGCGCATGGGGGTCGAGACGGAGTCGTTCGGCAACAGCAATGGCCGGTCGGTTTGAGATGGGCGCCGGGAAGTTCAGGGAGAGCGGCAGAAGTCGGGATGTCGCCATGGGCCTCCGTGCCCGCCGGTCCGGCTGCAGCGCGAACGGCAGGCAGAGACGTCTGCCGCTACTCACCACACTCGGCCTCGCTCTCTTTTCCTCTTTCGCTCACGCGGCGGAAGCACCCGGGCAGAAAGTGTTGGCGCCGTTTCTGGACAAATACTGCCTGAAGTGCCACGACACCGAGTCTCAGAAGGGCGACCGCGAATTCGAAACGTTCAAGTTTCCGCTGACCACTATCGCCGCCCTCATTACGGCCAAAGATATCGTGGACCAGCTCACGCTGCGGGAAATGCCGCCCGGCAAGGCGAAGGCCCAGCCGAGCGACGATGAGCGGCTCGCCGTCATCCGCGTCTTGCGGGAGAGCATCGCGGCGGCGCGCGGCACGATCGAGCGCACCGCCGCGCGCACGGTGATGCGCCGGCTTTCGAACCGCGAATACGAGAACACGCTCGCGACGCTTTTTGGTCGTCGGGTGGATACCCTCGGGCTCACGGCGGATTTTCCGAAGGAGAAGGCGAGCGAGCACATCGACACCATCGGGAAGTCGCTCGTCACGTCCGGCTTCCTGCTGGATCAGTATTTTCAATCCGCCAACCGCCTCGTCGAAACGCGCCTCGGCCGGGCGGAGATGCCGCCGAAGTCCTGGCACTTCACGGGCAACTTCGTGCAATACGAGGAGCTATCGGGTCCGCATAAATCCGCGTTTAACTACCAGTTTCTCTGCCTCTATGAACAGCCGAACACCGACACGCGTCAGGGCGGCTACGGACACATCGAAGATTTTCTCAAAGGCGTGCCGGTCTCCGGGCTTTACGACATCGAGGTCCACGCGCAGGCGATGCACCGCGACACGCATTACGACCCCACGATCTTCGGTATCGATTTCTCCGAGCCCTTCCTGCTGGGGGTCGTGCCCGGCGACGCCACCAAGAACCACATCCACTATCCCCAGGCGATCGAGCCGCTCCTCGGGCAGGCGGCGGTGCCGGATGACAAACCGGAGTGGCTCACGTTCCGCGTGTGGCTCGAAGCCGGGCAGACGCCGCGCTTCATCTTCCCCAACGGCCCTTACGAGTCGCGGGCCTCCATCACGCAGATCAACAAGCGCTACGCGGACGACTTCCAGGGCAGGTTCGCCAAGGCGGGCATTGGCCGCACCCACCTCTTGAAAGAGGGGAAACTTCCGCACATCCGCATCGGCGAGATCAAGATCGCGGGGCCCATTACCGAGCCCGGTGGCAGCGCGGAAGAGATCGCGGTATTTGGGGCGCGGGGTTTTCAGGCGAAGCAGGCGCTCGATCAGCTCTACGCCTTTGGCGAGCGCGCGTATCGGCGGCCGCTGACGAGGGCTGATCGCGCCGGTATACGGAAGACTTACGACCAGCGGATCGATCAGCAGGCGACGCCGCGTCAGGCCGCGCTCGATACGCTGAAGATGATACTGTGCTCGCCGTCGTTTCTCTATTTCAGCGAGATCACGGCCGAAAAAGAAACCAAGCTCGGCTCCTACGATCTCGCCACGCGCCTTTCGTATACGCTCTGGGGCGCGCCACCTGACGCCACGCTCATGGCGGTCGCCGCGGCCAAAAAAATGACGGCGCCGGAGGACCTCAGAAAACAGAGCTTACGGCTCCTTGCCGACGACCGCGTCGGAGGATTTGTGAATGCCTTTCTCGATGCCTGGCTGAATCTACGCGACCTCGGCGGCATGCCGCCGCCGCGGGAATCGACCCGGGTGTATTACGCCGAAAATCTGCCCGAGGCGATGAAGACAGAGGTGCGCCTCTTCTTCCGTGATCTGCTGAAGGAAAACGGCTCGGTGCAACAGTTGCTCGACGCCGATTACACCTTTGCCGACAAGCGCCTGGCGAAACTCTACAATCTGCCCGAGCAAAAAACGCTCCGCCTCGCCGATGGGTTCCAGCGGGTCAACCTCGCGAGCAACCAGCAACGGGGCGGACTGCTTGGTATGGCGGGAGTGCTGACGGTCAGCGCGAACGGAGTGGAAACCTCGCCCGTGACGCGCGGCGTCTGGGTCTCGGAAAACATTCTCGGGATCAAGCCGCCACCGCCGCCCGATGTGGTTCCGGCCATCGAGCCGGACGTGAGCGGAGCCACCACGATCCGCGAGCGGCTTGCGAAACACCGGTCTGATCCGGCCTGTAACGAATGCCATCGGAAGATTGATCCGCTGGGGTTCAGTCTAGAAGCTTTCGATCCGATCGGCCGCTGGCGCACGGCGTATCCGAAGCCCAAGGGCAACGCGTCCGCGCCGAACGTGGACTCCACGGGTGAGTTCGGCTCCGGGGAGACCTATGCCGGCTTTCACGATTTCAAACGCATCCTCGTCATGGGCCGGATGGATGTTTTCACCCATCACCTCATCCGACAATTCCTCAGCTACGCCACGGGCCGCCACATGGAGCCGGCCGATGAATACGTGATTGAGGACATCTTTCAGCTCGTGAAGAAAGATGGCTACCGGATGCGCACGCTGATTGTCGAGTCCCTCGCCAGCGAGGTCTTCCGGTCGAGGTGAGCTGAACAGCGGGGAGACGCGACGGGGGTGGTTCGTGCGGAAGGGCGCGTGCCGGCCACTCACGCGCGGCGACCGGAATGTCGCCGGTCCGGCGCAGGCGCGACCACGGCGGAAGACCGGGCAAGAAACCCGCGCGTGCGCGGCGGGAAGCCCGTGCCGCGCGACCCCGGCTCGGTCACCTCACTTTCGACGACCCCCGCGGAGGCAATTTCGTGCTTTGCGCGCGCACACGCTTGCGTGAATCTGGGCGGATGCCTGCCGCGCCCATTCGCTATTTCGATCGCACTTCCCGCACCGTTAAAACGGAGCAGATCTACGGGGAAAGCTGGCTGCGTTTTGCCTACGAAAATCCGGCGGGGCGTTTCTTCGTGTGGCTGCTCGTGCGGCGGGCGATTTTCTCCCGGTGGTATGGGTGGCGGATGAATATCGGGGCGGGTCACGATGCGGGTGGAGCGTTCCTCCAGCTGTTCCAGATGGCCCTCGGGGCCAGCAACAGTGCGGCCCGCATCTTGCCCTTCATCACTAAATACAATCTCGATGTGGACGAGTTCGCCAAGTCGGCGTTCGACTACAAGACGTTCAACGAATTTTTCTACCGGGCGCTCAAACCCGAGGCGCGGCCGATCGCGGCGGGCGCGGCGGTCGCGGTGTTTCCGGCCGACGGACGGCATCTCGCCATGCCCAATGTCGACACTGCGGAGGGATTTTATGTGAAGGGGGCGAAGTTCTCGTTGAGCGCATTGCTCGGCGATGAGGCGCTTGCGAAAAAATTTGCCGGCGGCGCGATGCTGATCTCCCGACTTTGTCCGGTAGACTACCATCGGTTTCACTTTCCGGTGGCGGGCGTGCCCGACGAATCACAACTGATCAACGGCTGGCTCTATTCGGTGAGTCCCGTGGCGCTGCGGCGCAATGTCGGCTACCTCGTCGAAAACAAACGTGAGCTCACGCTCGTCGAATCTGCGGAGTTTGGCACCGTGGCGATGCTCGAAGTGGGCGCGACGAATGTGGGCAGCATCAAGCAGGGTTTTGTGCCGGGCCGAGCCGTCGCGAAGGGTGACGAAAAGGGGCTGTTTGCGTTCGGTGGTTCGTGTGTGATCACGTTGTTTCAGAGCGGTCGCATCAGTTTCGACGCCGATTTGGTGAAATCGAGCGCCGCACAGATCGAACTCTACGCCAAGATGGGCGACCGATTGGGAGAGGCGCCGTGAGGGGATGACCTCGCACTGGAATTGACCACCGATGCCACGGATGAACACGAATAAATGGCGCACGACTTGGTGGGATTTTTATCCGTTTTCAGCCCTGAGATCCGTGGTGAAAAAAATTCTACTCAGCGCCCTCCTCGCGCTTGGCGCACGTGCGGCGGAGCCGACGTTTCCCTTCGCCGAGGCGACGATCGACGACCTGCAGGAGCGGATGGCGGCCGGCACGCTGACGGCGCGGGAGCTGACGGCGGCCTATCTCGCCCGTATTGGGGATATTGATATGGGTGGGCCGCGGCTCAATGCCGTGATCGAGCTGAATCCGGATGCGATGAAAATTGCCGAACGGCTCGATGCGGAGCGCAAGGCTGGTCGGGTGCGGGGGGCGCTGCACGGCATCCCCGTGCTCATCAAAGACAATATCGCCACGGCGGACCGGATGGAGACGACGGCGGGCTCGTTGGCGCTGGTGGGGGCGAAGCCGCTGCGTGACGCGCCGCTGGTCGTGCGTTTGCGTGAGGCCGGTGCGGTTATCTTGGGGAAGACGAACATGAGCGAGTGGGCTTATTTTCGGGGCTCGCGGGGCATCAGCGGCTGGAGCGCACGGGGGGGGCAGACGAGGAATCCCTACGCGCTGGATCGTAATCCCTCGGGTTCGAGTTCGGGTTCGGCGGTGGCGGTGGCGGCCAATCTTTGCGTCGTCGCGATCGGTACGGAAACCAATGGTTCGATCATGTCGCCCGCCTCGGCGTGCGGGATTGTCGGGGTGAAGCCCACGGTCGGTCGGGTCAGTCGCACGGGGATTATTCCCATCTCCGTCACGCAGGACACGGCCGGACCGATGACCCGCACGGTGCGAGACGCCGCGCTCGTGCTCGCCGCAATTTCTGGTCCGGATGAATCCGACCCGACCACCACGCACAGTCCGATGGGGGCGGCGGTGGACCTCGCGGCACCGTTTCGCAGTGAGGCGTTGCGCGGGGCCCGCGTCGGAGTGCTGCGGGGGCCCTTCGGTTTCCATCCACGAATGGAGGCGGTTTTGGAGGACGTGGTCGCGGCGCTGCGCAAGGCGGGGGCAGACGTTGTCGATCCGGTCAAGGTTGCGACGCTCACGACGTTTGGCGCGCAGGAGAGCGTGTTGCTGTCCTATGAATTCAAGGACGGGGTAAACCGTTACTTGGCGACGTTGGGCCCGGACTCACCGATCAAGACGCTGGCCGATGTGATTGCGTTTAATGAAAGCCACCGGGAGCAGGAGATGCCCTTCTTCGGGCAAGAGAGCCTGGTGACGGCAGAGGCGCGCGGTCCGCTGACCGAGCAAGCCTATCTCGACGCCCGCGAAGCGCTGCTGCGGATGACTCGGGCGGAAGGCATCGATGCGACGATGGATCAGGGGAAGTTGGATGTGTTGGTCATGTTGACGCGTGGACCCGCGCATCTGACGGATCCGGTGAACGGCGACAGCTCGAGCGGGGGCAGCGCGAGTCTTGCAGCCGTCGCGGGCTACCCGAGCGTCACGGTGCCGGCGGCGCAAGTGAACGGCCTGCCGGTGGGCGTGTCTTTCGTCGGGCGGGTGTGGAGTGAAGCCAAGGTGCTGGCGCTGGCGGCGGACTTCGAGGCGAAGGTCAAGGCGCGGCGGGAGCCGACGTTTTGGCCGACGGCCGAGAGGCTGTGAGAGCGGAGTAGATTTCCCCGCTTGCATCAGACACGCGGGGCTCGGCAAGCTTCGCGGCGAAAATCCTTTGCCCGCCCGGGTGGTGGAATGGCAGACACGCGGGTCTTAGAAGCCCGTATCGTAAGATGTGCAGGTTCGAGTCCTGTCCCGGGCACCATAACACACTAGACCCCGAAAGGCGTGAGTGGGGCACTGGAGAGGAGTCGATGCTTCGGGTGGCCACCTCGGGAAATAACCGCGGGAAATCCCCGATTGCGGGGGCTGCGTATTTCTGTCCACTAGACAGCAACCCTTGAAGCTGCGCACCAAAATCCTCATTTTTGTCGCGAGCTGTATCGCGGTTTTTTGCGGACTCTTTGTTTCGCTGGCCTACGTCATTCTGCTCCCGGCGGCGGAGCGGACAGAGGCGTTGGTGATGGAGCAAAACCGCCGGCGATTCGAAAGCCGGTTGGAGACACGCCTCGGTGGGCTTTCGCAATCCGGCGGGGATTGGGCGTATTGGGATGATGCCGCAAAATTCGTCACGGATCGAAATGCCAAATTCATCCGGGAGAATCTGAACGCAGCGTCGTTTAAGGAAAGTGCCATCGAGTTTGTGATGATTTGGGATAGCCAGGACCAACCGGTCGTGGGTCGCATGCAGCGATGGCCGACCGAAGAACCAGTCGTGGTGCCGGCGGAGATGGTGGCTGAATTGGCGTCCATTCCGAGGGTGTTTCAACACGCGCCGGAGGGTGAACTGCTCGGGCTCACGCGGACGTCCTTGGGCGTGCTGATGCTCAGTGCGCAGCCCATCGCGAATAGCAATGGCACCGGCCCGGTGCGTGGCACGATGCTCGTCGGCTCTTTATTGCGTGGGGCAGAATTGACGGAGTTGCACGCGCACGAGCCGTTCGGAGTGGAGTTGGCACCCGCCGCCGAGCAGCCCCGGCCCGGTGCGTGGCAAGCAACCGCTGATGATGGCCGCCCGGTGTTGGTTTTGAGCGAGACGGAACTCGCTGGTCGCTTCACCCTGCCGGACCTCAAGACCGGAGTGGCGGCGACGGTGGAGCTGCGGGCGCCGCGCACGCTGTACCTGCAGCAGGTCCAGAGCATTCACCTCGTGCTGGTGGCCGTCGGCGCGAGTAGCGTGGTCTTGATGATCGTGGTTGGGCTGCTGGTTGAGGTGTTGTTTCTGCGGCGCCTAGTGCGACTCCAATTGGAGGTGAGGGAGCTGCGGGACGAAGCCGGCATTCAGCGGCTCGAGGCTACGGGTGGCACTCCGGAGTTTCGCCGGCTGGGGCAAGACATCGCGGCGATGGCCCGGGGATGGCGGGAGGCTCAGTTGCAAGCCGAAGCCGCTTCGCAAGCGAAGGGAGCGTTTCTCGCCACGATGAGTCACGAGATCCGCACGCCGATGAATGGGGTGTTGGGTTTCACCAGCCTGCTCAGGGGCACTGCGCTGACGTCTGAACAAAATGAATACGTTACCACGATCGAGCAATCGGGCGAAATTTTGTTGGCGCTGATCAACGATATTCTGGATCTCTCGAAGCTGGAGTTGCACCGGGTCGAGTTGGAGCGGCAGCCGGTCGTGTTGCAGGATCTGATCAATGAGATCGGCGTGTTGTTTTCGCCACGGCTGCGGGCCAAGGGAGTGCGGCTGGCGTTCGATTGTGCGGCGGAAGTGCCTCCCGCGGTGTTGGCGGACGCGCTGCGGCTGCGCCAGGTCATGTTTAACCTGGTAGGCAATGCCGCTAAATTCACCCAACACGGCGAAGTGCGGGTCCGGATCAGCCGGATGACGGACGCGGCGGACCTCACGGGTAAGACCTGCAGTCTCTGTTTTGAAATCATGGATACAGGGATCGGACTCTCGGAGGAACAGCGTGTGCGCCTGTTTCAGCCGTTCACCCAGGCCGACAGTTCCACCACCCGCCAGTTCGGGGGCACGGGTTTGGGCCTCGCGATCAGCCAACGGTTGGTTTCGTTAATGGGTGGGACGATTGGAGTCGAAAGCCAATCGGGCCAAGGGGCGCGCTTCTTCTTTTCGATCCGGGTTCCCGTGATGGAGGAACCACCGAACGCGACGGCCCTCGCGGCGGCGGTGCCGCTTCAGACGGCACCGCGTTATGGCGAGCGGATCTTGGTGGTGGAGGACAATGTGGTCAATCGGCGGATGATTTCCATGATGCTGTCCCGGCTGCATTGCGACGCGGACTATGCGGAGAACGGCGCCGAGGCGGTCACCAAAGCGGCGACCGTAGACCAGACTTACAGCTTGGTGTTGATGGATGTGGTCATGCCCGAGATGGACGGCTTGGATGCGACACGGGCCATCCGCGCCCACGAATTATCCCGCGGTTTGTCGCCGGTCTGGATCGTCGCTTTGACGGCCTCCGCGCTGGTGGGTGATCGCGAGCGCTGTTTTTCGGCCGGCATGAACGACTTTCTCTCGAAACCTTTCCGGCTCGAGGAATTGATCGCAGTGCTCGACCGGATACCGCCGCGTGGGCCGACCGCGGGTTGAACAACCCGAGGGTGAACCCCGGTGGATCGCCTGCGTCCGAGCGGGTTTGTGTCCTGAGAGGGAGGCCGGCGGATTCTCATGCGCCCCATAAGCGAGGGTCCGACTTTGATCAAATGGCGCCGTAGATCTTGTTTCTGCGCACGGGAAGGATTAGCTTTGGACGTTCAGAAACCCGAAGCCCGAAGGAGGACTTATGAGCATGATCAAGCTACATCTCCAAGATGAGGAATTCGACGCGGTGCAGCGTTATGCGGAAGCCATCGGGGTCAGTCCCGAAGATGTGACCTACGCCGCCATCAACCGCCTGATGCTCCAACTAAAGACCGATGAACCGGCGATCAATCGGGAGATTGTGGAGGCCCGCGACTGGCGGCAGAACAATCTCGCTCTGTGGAGCGATTCTGCCCGCTCGGTGCATGCCTATGAGGGCAAGGGCGAAGACCCGTCGGCGCCCAGTGATTGGCTCAGATAGCGGCAACGTGCGCGCGTCGGGTCGTGCCGGTCGCCGCAGTGGACGAAGGCTCGGCCGCTTGCCGTGGAGCGCCGCGGTCCCGGGGAGACCGCCGTGGGTGGCCGAATTACGGAACTGCGGTGGCTCGATTCCGGGGCCGGAGTGCGGTTGATTTTTGGAGGAAAAATTCCTGGGTCGCATGAGTTTGGTGGCGAGTAGCACGATAGTAATTGAGCACCTGTCTGACCGCTTCGAATACGCGGTTATCCGCGGATGATTTCGGCCGGGTGGAGGGAGCGAATTTGCGCCTTTTTTGATCGGTTCCGGGCGATTTCAGAGGAGCAATCCCGGAGTCTAACCTAGGTGAGATACATTTTCACTCGGAGCAAAGTTCTCAACCGTCCGGCAAGCTCGAAATCGGACGAAAATTAACACATTTCTTGCTACAAACCTATTGACGAGGGATTCGGCGAATCCCATCCGTTGTGGTTGTTGCACGGGAAAACCACATCCTGTGGTGGTTAGTAAGGCGTAAATAAGTTTTAGCAACTTGTTGTCGCCTCTGGCATTCGTGCGGCAATAACAGCCTTTTCCACACCCGCTCCCTCCTCTTTTTTCTTCAGGTTCCATGCAAAAAATCTTCCAAGTCGGCTCCAAGACCTTCGTCCTTGATCAGGACAAAGCCGAAGCGGCCTTTGCCGCCAAGAAGGTCATCAATGGTCGCGAGACCATGTGCTTTAATCTTCTGCCCCTGAAGTATCAATGGGCCTACGATCTTTACCGCAAGATGAAGGCCAACCACTGGGAGCCTGAGGATATCCCGATGGGTAAGGACATCGAGCAGTGGCGCGACGAAAAGACCGTGTCGGACGTCGAGCGTTGGATTATTCGGATGGGCATCGGTTACTTTTCGGCGGCTGAGGGTATCGTCGGCGACAATATCCAGCACGTCGTCCGCGAACTCGTGACCGCGCCGGAGCTCAAGCTCGTCCTTGGTCGTCACGCGCACGAAGAGAACATCCACGCCGACTCCCTCCTCTACATGATCGCGTCGCTCGGGATCAACCCGCACGAGTGCGAGGCCATGTTTGAGGATGTGCCTACGATCGTCCGCAAGAACGAGTTTGTGACCCGGGTTTCCAAGTCGCTCCGCCGGGAAATTGATCTTACTCAGCCAGAGAATAAGAAGCTCCTGGCGAAGAATATTTTCGTGTTTGGTCAGTGCATGGAAGGCACCCAGTTTTACGGTCTCTTCGGCATGGTGCTTTCGCTTTATCGTCAGAACAAGTTTCCGGGTATCGGCCAGATGTTCCGCTACACGCTGCGCGACGAGTCCAATCATATCGAGGTGTTCCGGAATCTCTTCATGGATCTCATCGAAGAAAATCGGGAGATTTGGACCACGGAGTTTAAGGAAGAGCTGCGCGCGCTCATGGCCGAGGCGGTCCATCTCGAAAAAGAATTTATTCGCGACTGTCTGCCGGTGAATGCCGTCGGTCTCGCGGTCGAAGAGTTCGTCACCTACATCGATTACATTGCCGACCGCCGGCTCGAAGGGGTCGGCCTCGCCCCGCTCGCCCCCGGCGTGAAGAACCCGCTGCCGTGGCTCGCCGAGATGATGGACATCAAGAAGGAGCAGAACTTCTTCGAAGGTCGCGTCACCGAATATCAGAAAGCCTCCTCGCTCAACGTCGCTCACGACGACGATCTCTGAGTCTACCTCCGCGACCTCTCATCGTTGGCGTTGATTCGATTTTTGCCCGTTCCGTTTCCTCCATCCCCAAGTTTTTGCCCTTTCCGTTGCGAGTCCCCGTGGGCTGCGCGACGGATCGTATTTTTTTCCACCCGCCCCGCCTGCTCCTTTGTTTCATTTCGGTTAACTTTTCCATCCGTCTTCACCTGCCATGAGTAATCCTTCCCTCGCGCACGATCTCGCCCTCAAGCGCACCGTCCACACGCCCGTTGAACAGAAGCCCCACTACGCGTGGCGCGACGTCCTGGTTTCGGAGACCATCGAGGTCCCGAACGTCATCCTCCTTTGCCCACACGGTGAAGAGCGTTTCGTCCTCGCCGAAGTGGCCGACACTCTCGGTAAAGCCCTGACCAACGTCCATCTCGCCCGCGGCGAAAAGGATATCTTCACGGACGCCAATCGCACCTGGCTCGCCCGCATTTGCCGCGAAGTCGCCGCGAATCTCGCCGTGCTCGCACGCACGCAGTCGCCCGTCCGCCTCTCGTTGAACGCGCTTTACGAGCTCATCGAGAAGACTCTCGTCGACAACAATGCCTACTTCGTCGCCAAGAGCCTCCTGCTGAATCGCGCCCGCAAAATCTCCATCGACCGTGACTCGGCCGCGACTTCGACGCTCCGCGTGATCCGCCGCAACAACCACGTCGTGCCGTGGAGTGAGCAAAAAGTTGAGATCGCCGTGCGCAAAACCTTTCTCTCCTTGCAGCGCGACTCCGCGCCTGCCGTCGCCCTCACGCGCGCCGTTTCCGAGCGGGTCCATTCCTCCAAGCAATCCTTTGTCCACATCGAGGAAATCCAGGACATGGTACAGGAAGAACTCATGAAGTCCGGCCACTTCAAAGTGGCCGAGGCCTACATTCTTTTTCGCGCCGAACGCGCCGCTTCCCGCGACGCCGGCACCGATTCCGAGGCCCCCTTCGCCTCCGCTGCGACGGCACCCGCCGCCGGCCAAGAAACCATGATCGTCGTCAAAAGCGCGACCGGTGAAAACACGTTCTGGGATGGTGCCGACCTCCGCAAGCGTATCGAGTTCGCTCGCATCGGCCTCGATCTTTGCCTGTCCAACGACGAGATCGAAGCTGAGCTCCGCCGCTCCGTCTACGATCAGATTTCCCAAAAGGACCTCGACGCCACGATCGTCCTCAATTCGAAGACGTTGATCGAGAAGGACGCCGACTTCGCGAAGTTTGCCGGCCGCATTCAGCTCACCTATATCTACGAGGAGATTCTCGGCTGGGACATCACCCGCGACGGCATCGGTGCCCTCAAGACCGCCCACCAGCGCGCCTTCAAGAAATACCTCGAGCACGGCGTCGCCATCAAGCGCCTCAACCCGCGCCTCCTCGACTACGATCTCGCAAAACTCTCCGCCGTCCTCGATCCGTCGTCCGACCTCGAGTTCGACTTCCTCGGCATTCAGACGATGTATGATCGTTACCTGATCGTCGATAAATCGCAGAAGAACGCGAAGCGCATCGAGACCCCGCAATTCTTCTGGATGCGCGTCTCGATGGGCCTGATGCTCGACGAAAAGGGCGACCGCGAATCCCGCGTCACCGGGCTCTATGAACTCTACAAGAGCCGCCGTTTCTGTTCCAGCACGCCGACCCTCTTCAACTCCGGCACGCTCCACTCGCAGCTCTCGTCCTGCTATCTCTACTACATCGACGATTCCCTCGAGGGCATCATGTATCGCGGCATCGCCGAAAACGCCTTCCTCGCGAAGTGGGCCGGCGGCCTTGGTGGTTCTTGGACGGCCGTCCGCGGCACCGGTGCCTACATTGCTGGCACCAACGGCGAATCCCAGGGCGTCATCCCGTTCCTGAAACTCCACAACGACCAGCTCGTCGCCGTCAACCAAGGCGGTAAACGCAAGGGCTCCGGCTGCGCCTACCTCGAGTCGTGGCACAACGACATCTTTGAGTTCCTCGAGCTGCGCAAGAACACCGGCGACGACCGCCGCCGCACGCACGACATGAACACGGCGAACTGGATTCCCGATCTCTTCATGAAGCGCATGGAGGCCCGCGGCACGTGGACTCTCTTCCGCTCTAATGAAGTGAAGGATCTCCACGAGCTCTACGGTCGCGCCTTCGAAAAACGCTATGTCGAGTACGAGGCGCTCGCCGAACAGGGCAAGATTCAGGGCCAGAAGATCGAAGCGCTCGAGCTCTGGAAGAAAATGCTCTCGATGCTTTTCGAGACCGGCCACCCGTGGATCACGTTCAAAGACGCCTGCAATATCCGCTCCCCGCAGGATCACTGCGGCGTCATCCACTCGTCGAATCTCTGTACCGAGATCACGCTTAACACGAGCAACGACGAGACCGCTGTCTGTAATCTCGGCTCCGTCATCCTCGATTCGCATCTGAAGCCCGATGGTTCACTCGACCACGCCAAGCTCCGCGAGACCATCGGCATGGCCGTCCGCGCGCTCGACAACGTGATCGACATTAATTTCTACCCGACCGAAGCCGCCAAACGTTCCAACCTTCGCCACCGCCCCATCGGCCTCGGCGTCATGGGTCTCGCGCACGCGCTCTATATGAAGGGCATCCCCTTCGCCTCTGAAGCCGCCGTCGAGTTCAACGACGAGGCCATGGAAGCCATCGCCTACTACGCCTACGAAGCCTCTTCCGACATCGCGGCCGAACGCGGCACCTACTCCACCTACAAAGGTTCGAAGTGGGACCGTGGTCTCCTGCCGCAGGATACGGTCGACCTCCTCGAACAGGAGCGTGGCGTCAAAGTCGATGTGCCCCGCGGCGGCCGCATGGACTGGACGTCCGTCCGCGCCAAGATTGCGCAACACGGCATGCGCAACAGCAACGTGCTCGCCATCGCGCCCACCGCGACGATTTCGAACATTACGGCCACGAGCCCCTGCATCGAGCCCACCTACAAGAACCTCTTCGTTAAATCGAACCTCTCCGGTGAGTTCATCGTCTTGAATCCCTTCCTCGTGAAGGACCTCAAGGCTCGCGGACTCTGGGACCAAGAGATGATCGACAACCTGAAGTATTTCGACGGCGAGGTCATGGATATCGACCGTATGCCCGCCGATTTGAAGGCCCGCTACATGACGGCCTTCGATATCGACCCGAAGTGGATCATCGCCGCCGCCGCGCGCCGCCAGAAGTGGATCGACCAAAGCCAGTCGGTGAATCTCTGGATCAAGACGCCCGATCAAAAGACTCTGAGCCACATGTATCGGCAAGCCTGGCACGCCGGTCTGAAGACTACCTATTACCTCCGCAGCCTCGGTGCCTCGAACATCGAGAAAGCGACGATCGCGGTGAAGAAGGAAACCCGTGGTGCGATCAAAGAAGGTGCCGATGGCGGCCAAAACAGCGGCGACACCGGCGGCACGCACAGCGTCGCCCAAGTAAAAGCCGACGCCGCGACGGCTGCGGGTAAGAAAACTTACACGGCTGCGGAGCAGACCGCCTGCAGCATCGAAGCGATGCGCAACGGCGAGACCTGCGAAGCGTGTCAGTAACGATCGATTTAAAGCCCCGGCCCAAAGCCGGGGCTTTTTTGTAGGATCTTCGCCTCGCCTCATTCGCCGCCCCAAATCCATTTACCCCAGGCCAACCTTTCTGCGCATCCGTGGAGATCGTTGCTACGTTTACGCACTCGAGGGCAACGCACCCGCCCATTTCCACATCGATCATGGTTCGGGCACCCTCGCAGTGGTGTGGGCGCTGGCCTCGACGTCACCGGCCGCCGACTA
Source organism: Opitutus sp. GAS368 (assembly GCA_945871085.1). Taxonomy (GTDB): domain Bacteria; phylum Verrucomicrobiota; class Verrucomicrobiia; order Opitutales; family Opitutaceae; genus GAS368. Next base: position 16,337 of record CAMBVX010000089.1, read on the forward strand.
CGCGGCGGCGCCACGCAGTCGCAGACGGATGGGTGGGGCGCGCAGCGCTGTCGTCAGGGGCGGGTGTGATATCAATCGTCCAAATGATTCAGACTTTGATTTGCCGGGTAGCCGCGAGCGCCAGCGAGTGGTGATCCGTCCACTCGCTGGCGCTCGCGGTTACCGAACAGTCCAGAGTTCAAAGGACGTTGGTATGATCGACGGGGAGGGCGGGACGAAGTCGTAGGGTGACGGGGAAGGGCGAAGGCGTCGCAGGGTGACCGGTGCCGCGAATGTTTCACCCGCGATGATCCTAGCAGCAGCGCGGCGCGGTGCTTTAGCCTGCGGCCGGCGCACGAGGGAAATTCGTGCCGCAGGTGGGAGCACTGCGCTACCCGGGTCGAACGGCGGCGCCACTCATGGAGGAATATTTTCCCTGGGTGTGAAATATTCCGGCTCACGAGGCGGGCGATGGACAACGACGAGCACGAGGCGACGGTGGAGCCGTGTGTCGTGCGCAGTGTTTCGCCAGAAATGGGTCGCTAGAAACGGCGGTTGGGAAGCCGCCGCTCCGTCGGACGTGGGTTAACTGTTCAGGAGGAGGCCGGTGGATTCGCCGCTCGCGAGGGTAATTTTGCCGGGGCTGCGGAGCGTGGCTTGGATGTCGAGCAGCGTAAACAGAGCCGTGGCGACTTCGGGGGTGCGCTGGATTTCGGCGAGGGCGCGGCCGACGACTTGCGGGCGCACGGCCTGGGCTTGGCCGAGGCGTTGGGAGGCTTTGTTATCGGCGGCGGAATGGATGATCGCGACTTCGTTTTCACCGGCCTGGCGCATCGCGGCGGTGACCTGGCGGAGGCGGTTGACGACTTTACGCTGGATCTCGGCGATCATGCCTTTGTCGCGGAAGGCGACTTTGCGGATGTAGGTCGAGCCCAGGCTAAAACCCCATTGCGATGACGTCGGCGTGACTTCTTCGCGGACTTTGCGGGAGAGGGCGTCGCGGTTTTCGAGGAGGACTTCGAGGCGGAGGTTGGAGAGCTGTTTCACGACGGCGGTGGCGACGTTGGCTTTGAGGGAGCCGATCGGGTCGGAGTTTTGAAACAGGAAGGCTTTTGGTTCCTTGACGAACATTTCGAACCAGATGCCGACGCCCATCGGGGCGCCTTCCTCGGAGTTGACGAGCTGATTGCGCAGGTAGGCTTGGTGGATGACGGTGCGGACGGTGTAGGCTTTGCCGAAGAGCGGGAAGAGGAGCGCCTTCGGGCCGAAGTGGGCGATGGGGAAGAAGAGGCCGGGCTCTTCGACCTGGCCGACGACTTTGCCGAAGAACGTGTAGACGAGCACGGTGCGCTCGGGCAGGACACGCCAGAGTTGGAACATCTGGCCGATGGCGAGCACGATGGGGACGGCGACGAAGGTGCCGATGAGACCGATGACGAGGGAGATGAGGAGAGGGGACATGGCGGGGAAGGGCGGAGACGGAGAGAAGGAGAGATGGGGAGAAGGACCAATGACCAAGGCCCAATGACTAATGTCTAATGAAGGGGGCCGTGCGGAGGTGGCTTTAGAGTTTGAGGATCGTCTGGGCGGCTTTTTCGCGGAGCGGGAGGCTCGCGTTGCGGAGGTAGCTGTCGAGGGCGGCCTTGCCTCCTTCGGCGTGCATACCCGAGAGAATTTTCCCGAGTTCGAGAATGGGCGAGGCTTCGGCTTGCGCGCGGTTTTCGGCGATCTGCACGGCCTGCTCGGCCATTTTCAATTTCTGATCGGCGTCGGCTTTCGCCTGGCTGATGGAAGCGGCGACTTGGTTTTGTGTCGTGTTGATGGAGGCGAGGGCTTCGTCGACGTCGGAGGGTGGATCGATGTTGGTGATGAGCGCGGCGTCGAGATCGATGCCGTAGCGGGCGGCGGTCTTACGGCACGCGTCTTCCATAAAACTGTTAATCAGGGACAGATTGCGGCGGAGGTCGTTGATGGAAACGCCTTCGACGGCGCCCTCGGCGGCTTCGCCGTGGAAGGTGGCGATGCGGTCGCGGAGGACGGAGATGAAGTAGCCGACGACGTGGGCGGCGGGGTGCGAGATACCGAAGAGGTAGGCGTAGAGGTTGCGCTCGCAGGGGCGCCAACGGATCTGGCCGGAGATTTGCACGGTGAGGTTGTCCTTGGTCACGGCCTCGATGGCGTCCTGCTTGATCTCGGGATCCCACGTGATGTCGACCGTCTGGATGGTCATATCAACTTTGTAGAGACGTTGCCACGGCCACTTGAAATACGGGCCGCCGGGTGGGATGACGCGGACGTTGGGGTAGCTGTAGCGGGCCTTCTCTTCTTCGGTGAGGAGGGCCCCGAGGGTGGGGTCGTCGGCGGTGGTGCCGTTGGTGCGCTGGGCGCGGCCGAAGGTGGTGAGCACGCCGCGTTCAGTGGGGCCGATGGTGTAGACGCCAAAGATGAACGTGAGGAGCGCGGCGAGGCCGACGCCGAGGATGAGGCCGAAAAGGGTGGTGGTGATCATGAGAGTGGAGGGGAGACGGGGGAGACGGGGGAGAGGGGAGGCGGGGGGGAGGACCAATGACTAATAACTAATGACCAATGACTAATGACTAATGACCAATGACTAATGATTAATGACCAAGGCTCACTGGCTGGGCAGAGGTGTGAAGGGCGGGGCGCTCAATCTCTAATCTGCGATTTGGATTCTTTGCAGTGCATTCCATGGGAGGGCACGGCGCCGGTTGGCGATTGCGTTGAGTCAGGGCGTGCGCTTCCACGCGGCGTCGAGTTTGAAAATGCGCTCGGCATTGGCGTGGTAGAATTTTTCGAGGACGGCGGGCGGCAGGTGGAGGGCCTCGGTCTGGCGGTTGTTGTAGGTCGTCTGGCCTTGGCCGGCGTAGTAGTCCCAGTCAGCGCGATAGCGGAGCTCGAGGCTATTGACGTGGCCTTGGCGTTGCGCGGCGGTGGGCGGGGTGTCGCGCCGGTGGGGCATCCAGCCGGAGTCGACGCCATAGAGACTGCGATCGGGGAACTTCTCGAAGAGGGCGCGGACTTTTTCGGCCGGGTGACGTGTGAGGTTGCGGGTGCGAGCGGACACCTCGATGTGAAAATTCGGGTAGCGCTTGAGGCGCTCGGCAATGCCGTCGAGATCGTGTTCGAGGCTACCGAGGTGGGCGCCAACGACGACGAGCGTGGGGTGCTTTTTCATGATGTGGTCGCGAGCGGCGATGATGGCGGCGTGGCTCGGGTATTCGGGTTTGCCGTAGAGATGCCACTGCGGATTCGTCGAGTAGTAGCTGTAGTGGGAGCTGTCTTTGTCGAGTGGGAGCCAGGCGTCGATGGGTTCGGCGAGGTGGGCGTGGAGCGGTTTCCCGATCTTGGCGAGGTGTGCGTAAATCGGGTCGAAGAGCGGATCGTCGGGCAGGATAAATTTCCCGTCGCGGTTTTTGATTTCAATGCCGACCTCTTTCCAGATTTTCACGGCGACGGCACCGCGGACAAATGCGCGGTCGAGGGCGGCGATCGTGCGGGCGGCGTAGGCGGGTTCGTCGCGGGTGAGGAGATCGAAGGTCGTGGTAACGGGGTAGAGCTGCGGGTGTTTGCCGTAGAGCTCGAAGGCGACCCGATCCATCAGCGCGAGGTGCCCGTCGCCGCCGGGGACGCAGACGTTGATTGTGCGGACGTTGATGCGGGCGAAGAGGGCGTGGATGGCCGGGACGTCTTCGAAAATGTGCGAATGGACATCGATCTTCAGGATTTTCTCGTAGGCGGGCGTGGGCGCGTTGGCGGCGAAGGCAGCGGTGAGGCCGAGAGTAAAGGCGAGGACCGAGCCAAGGCCGGTGCGGACGAATGGAAGGAGGGAAAAATTCATGCGAGGGCGAGGGGAGGACAGGTTGCGGGAGGGAGGGGGACAAACGCAAGACGGGCGGGTAGCAGGCGAGATTCGCAGCGCCTTGCTCATAGTCCGCTGAGCGTGCGGATGCGGGCGCGGGCGGCTGCGGGGGATAGTGCTTTTCAGGATGAGCGCGCAGATCGGCAAGGCGCTGGTCCCATTCGGTCAAATGGGCGGAGGGGGTGGGCAAAGCGGCGAGCGGAATGCTGGCCCAAAGTTCATCGATCCAGGCGGGCTTCTGCTCGGGTGATGCGGCGTTCAGCTGCGGAATCTCGGCCAAGTGCATGGCGGCGCGATAGCCGGAGAATGGATGTTTTCGAGAGATCGGAAAAGATCGGGCCGCGTTTCCGAGGCGCCGGGCTGCGCTGGGAGCAGACCGACAGTGACTCGCTCGACTTCCCTCCGCGCTCGGCCGCGGAGCTGTGCGCGGCGGGGTTCGCGCTGACGGCGAGCACGCCATGGGCGGTAGCAGCAAGCTCACGAAACGCACCGATTTCTTTTTCACGGGTAGCCACCTTCGCAGCGAGCCGGTGATCACGTTCCAGAAATCGGGCAACGCCCCCGCCGTCCCGACGTCGGTCGAAGTGACGGGCGCCGTCTGGACGTTGAGGGTGAAGGGCGTGTTTTGAGCCCGCAGGGCACCGCGGCAACTGATCGACTTCGCCGTTCTGTCCGCGGCCTCGGGGAGAGCAGGA
>CAMBVX010000090.1 GCA_945871085.1 Opitutus sp. GAS368
CCGTGGAAGGAGTTTATCCGCTCGCCTCAGGAAACGCTGGCGTCCGTGGATTTTTTCACCGCGGAGGTTTGGACGGCTGCGGGTTGATGACCACCACCGTGCTGGTGTTCATGCGGATTGCGCCCAGCCAGATCCACATCGCGGGGATCTCCTTGGCGCCTACGCGCGGAGTGGATGAAGCAGCTGGCTCGCAACGTGACGATGGTTGGCGATGGCTTCCTGAACCGCTGTGCAAATTTACTGCGCGACCGAGAGACCAAATTTAGCGCAGCATTTTGCGCCATCCTGCGGTCGGCTGGCGTCGAACTCTGGGCCCTGCACCCACGCAGTCCAAACCTAAACGCCCGTCTGGAACGGTGGAATCGATCCGTGAAAGAGGAGTGTATGTCGAAGCGGATCCTCTTCGGCGAGGCGTCGCTCCGCCATGCGCTCTCAAACTACGCTCGGCACTATCACGAGGAGAGAAACCACCAAGCGAAAGACAATGTCATCCTGTTTCCGGCAGCCGCAGACCGGCTCGGCACTTCCTCTGGTAAAATCCGCGCGCGAGCGCCTCGGCGGCCTGCTCAAATTCTATCACCGGGAGGCCGCTTGAGTTTTTTGACCTTACGGGGCCCACATAAACGGCCGGGGAAAATCACCCCGGCCGTCGTCAGATTTTTTTAGCGCGGAGCGCGCGACTCAGTAATCGTAGGACATGCTCAGGCGCACGGACCGTGGTGACTGGAGCGCCGCGGGCAGGCCGTAGGCGCCGCTGGGTGTCTGGCCACTGCTGGTGGCCTGCTCGTTGATCTCGGTGACGGAATGGTAATTCATCACGTTGGTGATGCTCGCACTGAAGCTGAGTTTGTCGCGGCCCCACTTCGGGCGCCACGTCGCACTGAGATCGTTGTAGAAAACCCACTTCGTGAAGCCGAGGCTACCACGCGGGACCAGCTGTCCGGTGGGCGTGTAGAACGACTCGGCCCCGTAACCCTGCGCAATCGTTTCGGTGGGATGGTAGCTGAAGATGTTCTTCGGCCGACCCGAGCTATAGCGGAGGTTGAGGCCGACCGAGAGCGTGGGCAGCACAGCGTAGGCACCGAAGGCCTTGAACTGGTGGCGGCGGTCGTTGGGCAAGTTGCCGTAGGAACCCTCCATCAGTCCGACGGAGTCGAAGCTGGAGGACAGCCCCGCGTCGGTCTGGCCGTTGTCGGACCGCACGAGGCCCTCGGAGTTGCCGTAGCTGTGCGACCACGTGTAGGAAAACTGGGCGAGCCACTTTTTATCCCACACGCGCTCGGCGTTGAACTCGACCGCGTAGTATTTGCGGACCGCCGCAGGCAGGCCGACATCGGCAGCGCTAAGGGAAATGTCCTCCATTTTGCCGTCACCGTTGACGTCGAACTTAAACCTGAAGGGCCGGCCGGGGTTCCCGAGGACGTAGGCGTGCGCGCCGGGGCGCAGCGTCATATTATTTTTCTTCGCCCAGGCCGCGAGGCCGTAGTCCATGATCGCGTCGTCAATGGAGGTGGTGAGATTGCGATAGATGCCCTTGACGCCGACATTCCACGATTTGTTGAGGGCGCGCTGCACGCCGATGACAAACTCGTCCTGATACATCGACTTGATGTTTTGATCGACGACGGTGACGGGATCGGGCACGGAACCGTCAGAAAAAATCGAGGACGTACCAACTTTCGCCCCTTTGCTCGGCACAAAATCAGAGCCGATGGAGTTCACCAAATAGTAGTCCTGCGTGTAGAATTCGCCACCGGCGAGACGGTAGTTCGTATTGGCGGCGATGGGGAGCATGTAGCGTCCGTAGTTGGCGAAGAGTTTGGTGCGGCGGTCGCCATTGAGATCGTAGGAGGCCCCGAAGCGCGGGGCCCATTGGTGGGCGATCTTGATGATCGACTCCTTGCGGCCGTTGAAATTCTCGAAGCCTTCGTCGCGCAAGCCGAGGCGAAGGCGCAAACGCTCGCCGGGGAGGGCCCAGTTGTCCTCAAGGTAGTAAGCGTTGTTCTTCACATCAAAGGCGCCGCCGTTGCGGTAAAAGCGTTCGCGCACGCCAAAGCCGCCGGCCGGCAGCGTGTAACCCGGGATGGTGCTGACGTAGCGCCAACTGATGCCGCCGGAGAAGGCCTGCACATTTCTCTCGGTGTTCAACTCGCGATCGAAACCGCCGCGCAGTCGGTGCGAGCCTTTGAAGTTGAACGCATACTCGACATCCGCGCGAAACGCCTCCCGCGAATCTTCGCCTGTGGTGATGAAGGCCGTGTTGCCTGACCGGGTGACCGTCGGGGCGCCGACCCGTGCATCGACGATGAGAGGCTTGTCATCGACGATGCTGGAAGAGGAGCGGTTGAATTTGTTTTGACCAAACAGAGCGGTGAAGGTGAGGCCTTCGACAAAATTGCCGGTGTAACGATACACGCGATTGGTGCCACCACTGTTTGACGTGACGGTGTTTTGGAGCGCCCCCTTGGTCTTGGTCGCGAAGGCGAAGCCGTAAGTGTCCCCCATGCTCTTCTGCGTATCGGAGAAACCGGTGAACTCGAGGTGGTGACCCTTGAACGGGTAGAAATCGATCTTGCCGCCCCAGAACGGCGAGTCGTTGCGGCTTTCGCTATAGGTCGTGGAGCCGGCGCCCTTGCTGCGCGAGTCGCGGACTTGGTAGAGGCCGTAATAGAACAGCTTGTTCTTCACGATGGGACCGCTGGCGTAGAAGTTGGCATCCGCCGACTGCGCCCAATTGTAGTCCGTGTAGCGATAGATCTGCGTGGCACCGACGGAATCCTTGTAGTTAACGTTCGCGTTCTTCCACGAGAGACTATCCGGGTTGAAGAAAACGCTCGCGCCGGCTTTGAACTGGTTGCTGCCGCTCTTGGTGGTGCCGTTGATCACACCGCCGGTGGAGCGACCGGTGTCGGCCGAGTAGGCCTCATTCTTGATCTCGAGTTGCTCGTAAAAATCGAACGGCACCGAGCTGGGCGAGAGGCCGTTGCGAAAATTACTGATGTTAAAACCGTTCACGTAGTACGCGTTTTCAGCCACCGAGGAACCGCTGAACGAGACCAGCCCGAACGAGCCGTCGCCCTGCGTGGTGCCCGGCGTGAGCAAGGCAACCGCGGTGGTGCTGCGGCCAATTGGCAGTTCCTTGATCAGTGTGGAGCTGAACACCGTCGCGGATTCCGTCTTACCGAAATCGATCGGGCTGATCACACCACCGGTGACGACGAATTTTTCCAGTTTGGTCACACCGTCACCAAAGTCCGCGGCGCTGGTCGAACTCACCTTGACGTCCACCTCTTGCACCGAGGGTGTTCCGGCGGCCGGCGTGTACGTTACCTTGTAGCGACCGGGCGGAAGGGAACCCACCCGATACGCACCATCCGCCGCGACGGTGGCTCTGCGTTGCAGGCCCGTCGCGAGACTCTCGATCGCGACAGCCCCTTTGGAATCACCGGAGATCTTGCCGACGATCGCGCCGTCGGCATTCGTCTGAGCTTTCACGATAACAGCGGTGCTGGAGAGCATCGCCAAAGTGAGCGCCACGGGAGTGACGCCACGCAGTAACTTCGAAACCAAACCCGACCGGGAAACGAACGAGCGCAAAACGCGGCCCGCCCCCATGGAAGCAGTATTCATAGTTGTGTTAGGAACCTTCGCTGGAAGCCACAGCGCCCGGTTGTGCGAACGCTACGGCCCATCAGGGGAAGCCGGTTAGCCCAGCCGCCACAAGCGCGAATGCCGAAAGTTGCCAGTCGCACGGCACACCCGCTGCCGACAATCCAGCTGAAGTTCGCTTGCGCGGGACCGCTGGACTGGGGCAATGTCGCACCGTGCACCTCTGCTCGGATGCTTCACTTCCTTCTCTTTTTTCCGGCTCTGACCGAGCCGGGGCGACCCTCTTTCCGGCCATGATTACCGCGACCGAATCTTTTACCTAAGTGGACGCCCCCCGCGCTGAATTTTCTCCCGATGTCGCCGGCGTTTCGCCCGGGCCGCCCGCGGCCCGTTCGCCCAAAGCCGTCTGGTATGGCGCTGATCTTTTGCTCGTCGCGCTCGTCGCGGTGCTCGCCGTGGCGGCGTTCGTCACGGCGCGGGGACAACTCCGGCAACGGCAGGCCCGTGACCGTATCACCCAAGACCTGACCGTCGCGGTCGCCGCATTTCAGTCGTATTTCAGCCAGCACGGCTCCACCCCGGCGGACGCTGCCGCCGGTGTCGTGCCCAAAGGCATGGCACCCTTTCTCACCGGCCTCGATTGGACGGCGCCGACGCCGGCGGGCGGCCACTATCAGTGGATCAATTTCCCGTCCGCCGCGCCGGCTTCCGCCGAATCGACTTCCGCCGCACCCAACGCCGCCGAGGCCACTTCCGCCGCGCCGACTTCCACCGAATCGACTTACGCCGCGCCCAACGCCGCCGCGCCCAACGCCGCCGAGTCCACGCCCACCGCGCCCCCTTCCGCCGCGCCCAATACTACCGCACCGATCGGCGGGGTCATCGCGATCACCGCATTTCCCCCAAGTCCGGCGCTCACGTTGTCGCTCGCGGACCTGCGGGAAATCGATCGCGCCCTCGACGACGGTAATCTGGCGACCGGAAAATTTCGCCTCGGGTTCAACGGTTGGCCGGTGCTCACGGTCCGCGCGCGCCCTGATTCACCATGATCCGGACCACCTTGCTCAATCTCGACCCCACGGCCGCCCACGCCTCGTCGACCCTCGGACCGCGCCACCTCGGTGAATTGCACTCGGACGAAGTCCTTGGGCTCTTGCAGCGTTTCAGTGCCCTCGACCCGATCGAAAACGTCGAGGCGGAACCGGAGATCGTCCTCGAAGTGCGGCGGAGCAAACACATCGTCCGCACCGGCCAGGGTCGGTTGTTTTTCTGCGATCCGCGCAACGTGCTTGAGCAGACGCTCGTGCTCACACCGGCGGAAATCATTGCGGAGATGGACGGCAGTGCGGCGGCCCTGCGCACGCGCGTGCCGTTTACCGCTGGAGCCGCGCCCACCGAAGACGTCATTTTGCCTGATCTGCCGAAGCCCGCTTCCGCCCTGCGGCCCGCTCACCGGGTCACGCTGGGGGCCGCCGCTTTTTTCCTCGCGGGCTACCTGCTCTACCCCGCACTCACCACTGAAACCGGCGCGCCTGCGCCGACCTTCGAAGCCATCGATGATCCGGCCCAAGCCGCCGCGCACCGGGCGCAGGTGGCCGGGGTTTACCTGACCGGTCCCGGGCCCGGCCACTACGGCATTGCACTCGCGGCGGATGGCACGCTGAAACTTTTTCAATTCAACGCCGAGGGCCCGCCGGGTCTCATCCAAGACACGTTCCACGTCGGCCAAGTCGACGGCACGTTTGCCGTACAGGGCAACCAACAGACCGAGGCCATGCGGATGACCACGGCGAACACCCTGACCTATTATGGGAACACCTATCGACGAATTCCATAGCCGCGCTTCCGCCGGATCGGTCGGGGCCCGGGGGCCCGCCCGGGCCTTCACCCTCGTCGAGGTCATGATGGCCGTCGCCGTGCTCGCCTTGGCGATCACGACCTCGATCACCACACTCCAACGCGCCTTCCTCATGCTCGACTCAGCCCGCAATCTGGAGACGGCCAGCCGGATCATGCAGTGCGAGTTGGAAAAGGAACGCCTGCTCCCGTGGAGCCAAGTGAACGACGCCGACTACCGCGCCACCATCGACAGCGCGTTTACGGGCAATCCCGCGATCGCCGGACGGTTCGCCCTCACACGCACCACGGCGACCGTCGCCAACCGCGCCAACAAACTCCTGCAAATTACGCTGACGGTGACATGGAGAAACTACGATGGACGGACCCAGCAGCGCAGTCAGACCACCTACTATGGCAACGGCGGGCTCTACACCTATTTCACCAGCCAGTCATAACGGCTACCGCGCCCGCCGGGCGTTCACCCTCGTCGAACTCCTCGTCGCGGTCGGCCTCAGCGGGTTCGTGTTGGCCGGGGTGCTCACGACCAGCGTGCACATCATGCGCAGCGGCGTCCGGCTCGGACACTACGCGGAAATGGACACCCAGGTGCGCCGGACCTTTGAACAACTCGCCATCGACGTGAAGGCGGCCCACGGCTTCACCTACAACAGCGCTAACGACATTACCGTGACCGTGGCCGAGAGCGATGGCTCCAGCAGCCAATTTACCTACGCATGGAACCGCTCGACGCTCATTTTCTATCGCGTGACCGGAGCGAGCAGCGCGGCCACGACCGGCCGGATCCAACTCATGACGGGCGTGACTGCACTGGCTTTTTCCCCTCTCACGACCAGCGGTGGAGCCGCGTCGACCGACAGTGCCACGAAGTCCCTTAAGGTCGCCCTCACCGTCGCACGCGCCGTGACGGGCGCCGCCCGGGCCACGTCCACGGCCGCCACCACCTTCACGTTGCGCAACAAACCCGCCTCATGATGACTCCTCTTCCCCCATCGAGGGCTCAGCGGGCGGGGCGCGCGACCCAGCGCGGCAGCGTACTGCTCACGGCTATGCTGGTCGCGACGGCGATGGGCTTGGGCTTGGTCAGCTACCTCAACCTCAGCCGGAATGCCCTGAAACTCTCGCTCCGCACCTACTACCTCAACTGCGCCGCCAACCTCGCCGAGGCCGGCCTCGAGGAGGCCGTGTATTGCTACCGGCTCATGGACGCGGGCACCGCTGTCACCAGCACGTGGGCAGGCTGGACCCTGAGCGAAAGCAACGCGTCACTTACGCTGCCCGCCTTCAGTCTGGGACAAAATTCAGTCGGAATCGTAAAGGTTTTTGTGACCGGCTACGACGGCACTGCCACCCTACCTTCGGTCATTTCGCAGGCCACCGTGACACCCCTGGACGGTAGCCCACCCGTGAAGAAAACGCTTAAGGTCAGCATGAAAAAACGCGGAGCCTATAACGGCGCGATCATCACGTCGCACAGCCTCAGCCTCGGGGCCAACAGCACCGTGGACAGCTTTAATTCCAACCCCACGGGCAGCACCAGCGCCGAGCGCCTCGCCTACCCGGGCAATGGTGCGACCGCCCACGGGGATGTGATTGCGACCGGCGGCTCCATCAGCCTCGGCAGCAACGCGATGGTCAAGGGCAGCGCGCTGTTGGCCGCCGGCGTGTCCCCCCCGGCGCGAGCCCAAGTCTCCGGCAGCATTGTCACCAATTACACGGGCACCTACCCGACACCGACTTTGCCCAACTGGAGCTCGCGGAGCGGCTACTACGGCCTCTGGTCGATACCCAGCAAACTGCCCCGCGAGGGCGATAGGCCAGCCGCCGACGGCCGTTATTACTACTACCCAGCCATCCTCATCAATCCGCTCACGGTGACGGACACCACCATCGGCGACGAAAAGGATGTGACGATGATCGTGACGTCGATTGAGGGAAAACTCAAAGTTGACACCGACGCGACGTGCATTGTCTGGACCGGAAACATCTCCACGAGCGGCAACAAAGGACTGGAGAACCGCAACTGGCCCGGCGCACTGCAGCTCTACAGCTGGGGGTCGAGCATCTCCCTGGGCCACAACTACAATTCTTCCCTCTGCATCTATGCCCCGCTCGCCACGGTCACGCTCAACGGCGGCGGGAGCACAAAGGCATTTACCGGGTCGATCGTCTCCAGAAATTTTACGACCAGCGCCCGCTGGTTGATTCACTACGATGAATCGCTCAAAAACGTCAGCACCCAAGTCGGCACCGGCTGGTCATTGATCAAATGGCACGACCTGCAGGGCACGGCTGAAATCCGCACCCTTTCAACGCTCACCAACGGGTTTCTCAACTAGCCGCCCCCCCCCCCCCCTCTGCGGTGAACTCACCGCGCCCAGCCGGCGGCGACCGTGCTAGTCTTCCAAGCCGACGGTGAGCGTGGCGGCAGGCTTCAGCGGCGTCAGCGACCCGCGCTCCTTGCGGTAGATATCGATCCGCGCGTTGCTAAAAATCCGCGGGTAACCCGGGACGCTGATCTTCGCTCCGTCGGCCAGACTGCGATCGATCAGCACGTAACAGGGATCGAGCGTGACAAGGGTCGGCTCCAAAGTCCGGCCCCGATAAAAGAACGCGGAGGCCGCGTTGGCGCGGATCCGCGCGCGGGTCGTATCCATAATGTAGCTCGGGCCTTCGAACCACATGCGCCGCTCCGAGAGTGCCGAGTAGTAAAAATGCACACCGGTGAGCGTATTATCGAGCGCGCTCCAGTGGTCCTTCTTCATGTTTTCGGGCGTGCACGCATTCGCCACGATCACGGCGTTGCGCTCGGTATTCTTCCGAATCCATAGCAAGGCCTCGTTGAGGTGGCGGCGGCGGTCGTCCATCCGGGGCTTGGCGGGAGTGGCCAGCCACTCGGCAAAACCCGCGCGGTTGCGATCGACCCACGAACTCCCCTGCATCAAAAGGACCCCGGTAAACAGCAGCCCGGCGAATCCGACGAGACCGTGTTGAAACCATCTGCTCCGCCCAGCGCCGGGCACCGACCCGAACCAGGGCACAGACTCGCTCCGCCTCACCCACAACCACCGGACCGCATCCACGATACACGCCGCCGCGAGCACCGACATGGGCAAACGCACCATCAAAATGAGATACAGTTCGCCATAACTATTCAGCTCCAGCAGCAGACCCATGCCCACGCACGCGATAAAAAATGCGCCCAGCCAGCCGACCAGCGGGTCACTGGCCCGCCGCGTGCGCCACACCAAATACGGGATCGCCAACAAACGCACGCCGCACGTGCCGGCAAAAATCACCAACGCGCAGCCCACCGACGCCACTGCGGCCGCCAGGGGGGCCGGCAGCCAGGTGCCCAGCGCCTGCTGCCACGCGGGCAGGTTGGCCTGCCAAAACGCGGTCAGTCGAAACACGTGCAACGGGTTAAAACGCGCATCGCCCGTGTGCCACGATGACATTGTCACAAGGTAAACCATCGCAAACCCGACGCTCAGCCCAAAGCCCATGGCGACCAACCGGCCCGGAAATTCTCGGCTACTCAGCCATCGCCAAGCCGTCCACAGCCCGAGCGCGCAAATCAACACCGGCAAGACCGTGCCCTTGGCACCGGTGCCGGCCGCTGCGAGCAGCAGGAGCCACGCGTAATGGGGCGGACCGCAGCGCGTCAGTCGCACGCACTGGGCCACGGCGAGCAACAATGCGCCGCAAAAAATCATCCCAAAGAAAAAGGTCGGACTGACGAACAGCCACCGCGAAAACAATCCGAGATACATCAACTGGCCATAGTTTCCGGAGAACGAAGCTTCCCCGGCCACCACCAACAAGAGCGCCGCACCGACGCCGCCCCACGGACTGCGGGCCACCTGACGACCGAGCAGGTAGGCTTGCGCCAAGAGCACCGCACCCAGCGGCACAATCATGAGCCGCAAGAGCACCAGCGTGACCTCCACGCCGGTCGTGCCCGACACCGCCGCCGCGTGCACGATCATGAAGTAGTGATATTGCAGCGGGGTGCCCGCGAGACTCGGATCATCGAGCGGCCACGTGTTCTTGATCACACCCGCGCGGCTCACCAAATAGACCCAGTCGTGGAAGATCGCGCGGCCCGGCAAGCCCGCCACCAGCGGCGATTCCGCGAACATCTGGCTCGCGGCGATAAACACCAGACCGAGAAACGCCACCACCAACCCCAACGCCACGCCGGCATGAGCGCCCGAAACCCGCAGTGGCACCGGGCTCCGCCGCGATTGCGTCCACAGCCCCACTCCCGCCGCCAACCACAGCACCGGCATGAAGCGATAGAGCTCCCGCGCTCCGACCGCCGCCAGTCCCAGATAGCTCAGGATCTCGATGGCAAACCCCGTGGGCAGTGCCAGCGCGAACACCGTCGCGATCGACAGCGCGCGACGGTTCAGTGCCCACAACAAAACCACGCCGGGCAACGCCACGAATGCCGCAAAATAAGCCGCGTAGGCCGTGAGCGCGAAGAGGTCATAACCACACGCGCGGGCGACGATCGCGAGGGCCACGACCAGAACCACCACCGCGATTTTCCACAGCACTCCCGGCGCGACCAGCGGTCGTGGCGTCGGGACGAAAAAGCGCTCGAACGATGACACAGGGAGGCAGGAAGATGTTGGGGGGCGGAAGGTGCGGGCGGTCAGGTGCGGCGGAAACGCATCAGAAAAAGCTCTCCTGAGTTTGCAGCTAGGGGAGCGATTACTGCTGAAAAGGACCTCGAAAAACCCGGAACGCAACGAAGATTCTGGCCGGAATCTACGGCCCGTCCGAACCCTCCAGATCCTGCCAGCATTCGCCACTCTGCATCCGCCACCCCAGGGTCGAATGACGGCGCCTTTCAGTGCATCGCGGGTAACCAACCGCGCAGGACCTTGCCGACACTCCGCCGGTCGGCGGCAGCCTCGGCCGAAAGTTGGCGGGAGGCCGGCAGAAGGGCGGAGGGATTGAGCCGGTTGCCCGCGAGATCCGTGCTCGCGTATTCCTCAAAACGAATTTGGCCGACCTCGCCCGCAACGTCTGCGCCGGGTGCCTTGTCGAGTCGCCAGCCCGCCGGCGGGACGTGCGGTCCCAGCGCACAATTGATAAATGCGACGTGACTGTGCGGAAACCGGACCGGCTCGATGCGCGCGAGCACAGTGCGCTCGACGTTGGGCGTCGCCGTCAGCCGGCAGTCGACGAACACGTAGCCGAGCACGGTGGCGTCGTTGCGGGCTTGGACGAGGTAGCCGTTGTGCACCGCCTTAAATTCGCACCGCTCGAAATAAACGGTGCCGCCGCCCCACACGAAATCCACATCACCCTCGACGTAGCACTCCCGCACGTAAACCCGACCGTCGAGGCGCAGCGTGTCCTGGAAGCTCTTGAAGTCGCAGCGCTCGAGCACCACGCGATCAGCCTTCACCCGGATGGCTTCGGCCTGGGTGCCACCCTTCGGGGTCGTGTTGTGCAGCGTCAGATTCTCCAGGCGAAAATCGTCGGCCTCGACGGAAAACATCTCGCGCCGACGCGGATTGAGTTTCGCATTGTTCGTCGCGGCGATGATCGTGCCATGACGGTCCTCCCCGCGCACCGTGAGGTGTATCTTTTCACGGGGCACGACCACGAGTTCAGCGTAAGTGCCACGGCGAACCAGAATCGTCGTGCGCTCCGCAGAATCGGAGGGTGCGGCATCAATCGCAGCCTGCACCGTTTTGAAATCACCGGAACCGTCGAGGGCAACGGTCAGGATCTTGGCGGACGCTCCCGCAGTGAATCCGGCCAACACGGCCAGCAAAAGGCAGGAAAAGCGTCGCATGCCCGGCGAGACGAATTCCGGCGGGTTTCGTGTCGGGACCACTCCAAGAATAAAAGTAAGCTTGAAAGAGCCGGCCTGAAAAACATTGCGCCTATCAACACCCTCCGCCGCGACGCCCGCTCGACAAGCTCCAGTTTGAACGCCCCTCGCGCGGGCGTTCGCACCCGGTAGGTCGCGCCCACCGGCGGAACTCCACGTTCCACCGCCGTTCGCTCACCCAAACAACGCCGCGATCGGCTTGCCACCGTCCGTGATCGGCACGGGGCGGTCGCCATCGTAGAGGTTCTTCGTGTAGTCGATTCCTAATGACGCGTGAATCGTGGCGAAAAAATCCGGCACACTCACCGGATCGCGCACGATTTTTTTCGAAAGCTCGTCGGTCTCGCCATACGCCCCCCGGTGCCGCAACCCACCGCCCGCGAGCACACACGAAAACGCGCGGCCTTGGTGTCCGCGCCCCCCTCCACTGTCGAACTCCGGCGGCCGCCCAAACTCGCTCGTGATCACAATGAGCGTCTTTTCCAGCAGGCGCTTCGCCTCGAGGTCCGTGATCAACGCGGCAACGGCCAAGTCGAGATCACCGATGAGACCGTGTTGCTGCTTGATCCCGCCGTTGTGCACATCCCAGCCCGTACCGTTGATGAAATTCAGATTGTGCGACACTTCGATGAAACGCACGCCGCGCTCCACCAACCGCCGCGCGAGCAAACAGCGTTGGCCAAATTCCCCACCGTAGCTCGCGCGCAAATCGGCCTTCTCCTCGTCGAGACGAAAACTGCGGGTGAACTCCGGACTGCTCAGCTTCAGGCTTTGCTCGATCGCCGCATCGTAATCCGTCAGCCGCGAGTCTTTCGTCGCGGGCGCACTCTCGCGCAGTCCGCCCAACAACGCTTCGCGCCGCGCCTGCCGATCCGCGGCAATGCCGGCGGGACGCGTGAGCCCGGCCGGGCCTTGGCTCGTATCGGTCAAATAGAGATAACTGTCGCGCGCGCCAAGAAACCCCGGGCCGCGGGTGACGTTGGGATAACCGATCAGCACGTAGGGCGGCACACCGTCAATCAACGCCCGCCGTTCGTGGGCGATCGTCGAGCCGAGCGAAGGATAAGCCACCGAGCCGTTGACGGGACGCCCCGTGTGCATGCGATTCGTCGCCGCCGCATGTTCATCGATCACATCGTGGTGCACCGTGCGCACAGCGGTGACACGATCCATCAACGGCGCGAGACGCTTGAGATGCTCGCACACGCTCACACCCGCGACCGCCGTCGGAATGCTGTCGTAGTAGGAGCCCGCGAGCTTCTTCGCCGGATCGCCGCGCCGCTTGGGATCAAACGTATCGATCTGCCCCATCCCGCCGCCCAGCCAGATCGAAATCACGTGCTCCGCGCGTCCCTTGATCAACGGGGCGGAAGGAGCGGCAGCGGCGCGCGCCAAGGAAGGAAGCAAGGCGGACCCGACGGACGCAGTGGTGAGAAATTCTCGACGATTCATAGTGGGAAGATTGATTCAGCGCTTTGAACCACCGATGGACACGGAGAACGACCCGAAGCTTGGCTCCATCCGTGTTTATCCGTGAAATCCGTGGTGGAAAATTTCGGGTGTTTCATTTTGAGACTACGGCAGCCAGACAAATTCGCGGGTGTTCAACGCGCTCCACACGACATCCTCAAACGCCTCGCGCCACTCGGCCCGCAGACGGGGATCGGCCGGGGGCGTCGCCCGGGCGCGGCGCTCCATTTCCACTTTCACGGCGTTGGCTTCGGCCACGAGGTGGTTCGACCAAGCGACGGCAGGCAGCGGGGACCACGGCTCCGCTGGCTTCACTTCAAAGGCCGGTAAAACGCGCTGGGCAAATCCCGGCGTCAACGTGCGCACCAGCGGCACCCGCTCGGCCGCGGTCGGCGGACGACTGAAACAGCGCAAAAATACACTCTCGACCAGCGCGTCCGGCGACGGCGCGTTAACCGCGAGTTCGGCCAGCTCGCTGCGCGGCGCAGCCCGTGTCACCCACACCGATACAGCGCTGTTGGCGAGCACACCGGGCTGGAGCACATTGGGATCAGCCTCGCGGTCGGTACGGGGATTTTGCCGCGAGCCGTTCCAGCCGAACGCTTCCAACACATCGACGACCATCTGCGCGCGGGGAAGATTGAGGCTCGGGCGGTCGCGCTCATTCGAAAGGCTCGCGAACATCCAGGCCCGGCGCGGTTGACCGAGGGAGATAAACGAATCCGCCGGCCGCTTGCCGTCGGCATCGAGCGTGATCTCTTCAACGTCGATCGGTTGGCCGGAAACAGCGAAAAGGGTGTCGACCACCTGCTCGCCGGTCAGGCGGCGTGGCTCCGGCGCAGCGAAGAACCGTTGCTCCGGCGCGACCGTAAGATTCTTTCCATTCGCGGCGCGTTGGTAAACGTCCGACGTAAGGATCAATCGCGCAAGCTGGCGCAGATCGTAGCCGTGCGCGACGAAGTCCCGCGCCATCCAGGCGAGCAGCTCCGGGTGGCTCGGCGCATGACCTTCCCAATCGTGCGCCGGCTCTACGATGCCCGCGCCGATGAGCCGTTTCCACACGCGATTCACGATCACTTGAGCGAAGCGCGTATTGGCCGGCGCCGTGACGAGCGCGGCGAGACGCTCGCGCGAGTCCCGCGGGTTCAACATCAACGCATCGAGCGCCGGGTCATCGGCCACCCCGGTAATCGCGGCAAACGGCCAAGTGGGCGCAATCGACTCGCGCGGCTTGAGCGTGACCTTGATCAGCGATTCCCGCGCCTTCTTTTCGAAAAACGCCTCGGGCACGGTGCTCGCTTTCGGCACCGTGACAGCCTTGCGCTCGAACAGCGCCGCCAATGAAAACAGGTCGCGCTGTTTCGTGTTGTGATAGGGCGAGTCGTGACAGCGCGCGCATTGCAGTTCGATCCCCAGAAACGCGGTCGCGACGATGTGACCCTTGGACGCAAACGGCGCGTCATTATCCGTCGCGAGGCCAAAGCCCGCACTGCCCCCTTCGCGATCGCTGCCCCGGAGGAGTATCAGCTCGGTGGCGAGCCGATCCATCGGTTTTCCATCGCGCAGCGCCTCGTAGAGAAACCAACGAAACGGTCCGCTATTGTTCAGCGTGGGTTTCAGAATACTCGGATTCTCCGCGAGTACATCCTGCCAATAACTGACCCAGTGGTCCGCCCACCGCTCGTCGGCGAGGAGGCGGTCGATGACCTTGGTTCGTTTTTCGGCAGCCCGATCCGCGAGAAACGCCCGCACCTCGCGCTCCGTGGGCGGCACACCCACCGTGTCGAAATACACGCGCCGCAGAAACGCCGCGTCCCCCACCATCGGCGCGAGCGCGACACTCTCGGGCGCGATCAGTGCGGCGGGCCAGACGGCACCGGCATTAATCCACGTTTCCAGGGTCGCAATTTGCGCGGGTTTGAGCGCATCGCCCTTCGGCGGCATCCGCTCGTCTTCATCGGCGTGTTTGAGGCGCGCGATCAGCTCACTAATGGCAGCCTTGCCCGGCACCACCGCCGGCAACTTTGATTCACCGCCAGCGAGGGCCGCTTCGAGCGAGTTCAGTTTCAGACCGCCCTTTTGTTTGTCGCCGTGGCAGCGAAAACATTCCTCGCGCAAGATCGGCAGCACCTCCGTGTGAAATTTCTGGCTGGCCGCCGCCGGCACCTTCGCCGCTGCGGCGACCACGCGTTGAATCTTGTCCGCGAGAAACGCATCGATCGGGTGCTTCGCTCCGGCGGGCACCGCAGACACTCCCTTTGCCAAGGACGCCTGTTCGGCCCACACGCGCGCGACCCGGTGGCGTTCTTGCCAAAAAGCATTTTGCGTCGTCGCGGCCGCCCGCCGGTTCTGATCGTCGAACGCGGCGAGCGCGGCCTCGATCCCGGCGAGACTCGCCCCCACGGCGGACTCGGTGAGCGCCACCGGTTCGCCCGCGGTTTGCAGCACATTGAAAGAGCGACCGTCGGCCGTCTGCACGGCGACCACGAGTTCGCCGGGTTCGGCGCGGAGACGTTTTCCGCCGACGAGTGATTCCAGGACAATCCGCACCGGCGCGCCCGATTTCACGATCACGTCGCCAAAAACTTCCTGCACCCCAAAGGCCACGCGACTCAGCCCGGGCAACGGAGGCGTCGGCACTGGCGTGATCGGATCGTGACCGCCCGCATCGCCCTTCGGCGGCTTCGTGCTCGTGACGAGCACGCCATCCACCCACAAGCGGCTGAGGCCGCGGGCGCGCAATACCACACGATGCTGGCCCACCGGCAGCGTCACATCGGCCGCGAGCCGTGTGAGCACGGGGCCTTTCCAGCTCGCGCGAATTCCCCAATCGTCGTAGCGCAGCGGCAACCGCGCTAACAAAAATTCCCGCCCGGTCCATCGCAGCGTTTCGCCCGGTAATTTTTCCACCGCATTGAGCCAACGATCTTGCGCCGGCATCCCTTCATGAAACGTCGCGACCACGCGACCCGCCGGCAGCACTCCGAGCTCGGGCATCACCGCCGGAGCAAGCTGGGCGACCGCGGCACCGCCCACGCGGCGAAACCGCGTTTTCAACTCCGCCTCGCTTACGATCTCGCGATGGATCGCCACCGCATCGAGTCCGCCGCGGAAACTCGCGGCTTTGCTCGCCTTCATCGCGGAGCCGACCCAGACCGCATCATCATCCACCACCGGCGCGGCCGTCGTCGCGCCACCCATGTCCCATGCACCCACGACTATTTTCCCGTCGACCCAACCACGCATGCTCCCCGGCTCCCCGAAGCGATAGGTGACCGCGATGTGGTGCCAGCCCGAGTCAGGTGCGAAACCGGACTTCGACGTCCAACGGTGCCAATGAGCGTCCGACTTTTCCGACGTCGCGGTCGCCACCGCAGTCGCACCACGCGGTGTGGCGAAAAGAAAGTTCACCCCAAACTGGCCGCCAACCGCGCGCACCCGCAGCGCCCAGTTTTGATTATCGGCCGCGAAACCCGGCGCACCCGTGCGCCCCTTGCCGATCACGTAGAGCTGATCGTTGGCCTTGAATCCGTCGACCTGCACCCACGCTTCGAGCGTGATCGCGTCGCCATTCGTAAAATCTAGCACACTCCCCTCGCCCGGGTCCGCCAGCGCGAGATGCCCGCCATTGCCGTCGAGCCGGAGCGCGGTGTTGTAGCTTTCGAAATCCGGAAACTGCGGCGGACGCGGGCCCGGTGCGTCACGTTGCACCGTCCCGACGACCACCGCCCGCGAGGTGTCCTCCTCGCCAAAATCCCAGCGCGCTACGGGTGCCGCCGCACAGGTCACTCCACTCAACAACAGCAGCGGAACGAGGACGCGGGACAGCGGTTTCATCGACGGGGGAGGTAATTGTTGGGGTAAATTGTCCGCCGATAAAATCGCCGAACAACGCCCTACTACGAGACGACTCCTAACCTAAATCGCGAGCGCAATCATGCCGCCCACACGAAAGTGTGGAACGTCCCCCCCCCACGACTCCCCACCCACGCGCCCCAGCGGCCCGGAGCGAACCACCGACCCCTTACGCCGGCAGCAGCGCCCCGAGCCCCAGCGCCCACGTATTCTGCCCCAAAAAACGCGCCTCGTCCCCGCCGTGCAAAACCACCGCGCGCGGCACGTCGCCTTTGCGCGTAAACGCCGCCTGCCACGCCCGTGTGCCCCGCAGATCCTCCGCACCGACTTTCTTCGTGGACTTCACTTCGACCCCCACGACCTCGCCACCGTGTTCCAACACGAAATCGATCTCCACATCGCCCTCGCGCCAGTAAGGCACGCGCCGTTGCGGATCGAGCGCGGCCCAGCTCTGCAAAGTCTGAAACACCGCCTGCTCCAACCAGAATCCGGCATCAGGGCGCGCCGCCACTGCACCCGGCTTCACGCCCGCCAACCACGCCGCGAGGCCCGTGTCACGCCACATGAGCTTGCGGGCTTTTGCGGCAGATTTCCCCTAGTTGCGCTGGTAGTTTTGCAAGCGTGCGATCTGGCAGCCCGTCTCCAAAAGATTCAGGTAACGGTGCGCCGTGGGCTGGGGCAACCCGGCGTCACGGCCACCTCGCTCTGATTGAGCGGACGCGCCGTGCGGTGCGCCAACAAGCGCATGATCTGCTGAAAATCTACGAGGCTGCCCCCATTGCCAGCTGCCGCAGGTCGCGCTCCAAATAGGTCTGCACATAGCCGGCAAACCACAGATCGCGCGCCGCATCGCCCTCCGCTTTCAGCGCGTCGGGAAAGCCGCCTCGCACCACCCACGGCGCCCAGCCGCGACGCTCTCCCCGGCCAATCGACGGCGGAATATTTCGCCGCAAACAACGCGTCCAGACCGGTCGCCGCGACGCTCTCCCCGGACCACTCCGCCGGACAGAACGGCGGCAATTCGAGATAGATCGCCCGCCCGGCCAGCGACTCGGCCACCGTGCCCATGAGCGCAAGATTGGCCGAGCCCGTGAGCAGCAACGAACCCGCCTTGCGGCCCGCATCCACCCGCCGTTTCACCGCCAGCAGGAGCGCCGGGGCGCGTTGCACTTCGTCGAGCGTCACGGGCAGTTCCCGCGAGCAGACTGGCCGGGTCCCGTTCCGCCTGTTCCAACACCGCGATGTCGTCGAGCGTCAGGTAACGCCGCCCCGGCGTCAGGAGATTCGCCAACGTCGTCTTGCCCGTTTGCCGCGCTCCCGTGACCACGACGACCGGCATCGCGCGCAACGCCCGGGCGAGCAAAGGTCCCAGCCAGCGCCTCAGATTGTTATCCACGCCGTGAATAGATTCTATTCACGCGATGAATTAAATTAGAAAGCTCCCGGGCCGGCGTCGCAGGACTCGTGGCGACGAAGCGCGCCGTCGTTGACCAAGCAAAAGCCCCGGCCCTTGCCGGGGCTTTTTTGGCGGTCGATAGAAAACGTCAGCGCGGCTCAGCGTAAAAACGCCTCGTGCAGACCGCCGTCGACGGTGATGACCTGACCCGTGGTCTTGCTCAGTCGCTGGCTCACGAGGAGGAAATAGGCCTCGGCTTGGTCGGCCGGGGTGATCGGCGACTTCGTCAACGTGCGGTCGGCGTAGAACTGAGCCAACTTTGACACCAGCGACTCCGTCTCCTCTTTGTCGGTGTAGGGAATATTGTATTTCGCGAGCGAACCAATGACGCGGTCGCGCGGAAACATCGCCGAACCCTTCACGACCGTCGCGGGGGCGACGCCGTTGACGCGCACCAGCGGGGCGAGCTCGATGGCGAGTTCGCGCACGAGGTGATTGGCCGCAGCCTTCGAGCAGTCGTAGGCGACCGAGCCTTTTTTCGCGACGACCGCGTTGGCCGAAGTTGTCAGCACGAGGTTGCCGCGCAGGCCCTGCTTCTTCCACGTTTTCGCCGCCTCGTCGCCCACCAGGTAGGCACCGGTGACGTTGATCGCGAAGGTGACGCCCCATTTGTCATCGGGGATGTGACCGGTCGTGTTGCTGGGAACGAAAATGCCGGCGGTCACACAGATCGAATCAAAGCCGCCATAGGCGATCGCGACATCATCGAGCATCCGGCGGATGCTGGCACGGTCGGTAATATTGGCGGCGAGCCCGATGGCCGGGCCGCAATTCGAGAGACCGCTACCGGCAACGCCGATACCGGCGCCGTATTTCGCGAGGAGCTCGTTGGCGGTTTCCTGCGCGGCAGCCTCGTTGAGATCGACGCACACGACGTGCGCGCCCTCTTTCACGAGACGGTGCGCGGTTTCTTTTCCAATCCCGGAGCCGGCGCCAATCACGATGGCGACTTGGCGCGCCAATTCCTTTTCGGCGGGCATCCGCTTGAGCTTCGCCTCTTCCAGCAGCCAATACTCGATGTCGAACGCCTCCTGTTGCGGCAGCGCGATATATTTATCGATCGCCTCGGCTCCACGCATGACTTCGACAGCGCAGTTGTAGAATTCGGCAGTGACGCGCGACTCCGACTTGTCCTTGCCCCACGCGATCATGCCCAGACCCGGGATCAACACGACGGTCGGATTCGCGTCGCGCATCGCGGGCGAGTTGGCGTGTTTACACTTCGCGTAGTAGGCCGCGTAGTCCTTGCGGTAGCGTTCGATCCCCGTCGCGAGTTTCTCGCGCAGTGTGGCGAGGTCTTCGGTCTGCGGATTCCAATTCACGTAGAGCGGTTTGATCTTCGTGCGGAGAAAATGGTCAGGGCACGATGTGCCGAGTTCAGCGAGACGCGCCGCGTCCTTCGAGTTCACGAAACGCAGAATCTTGTCGTCGTCCTGCACGGTCCCGATGAACCGTTTCTCGCTGGAGACGAGACCACGCAACGCGGGGAGAATGGTGGCAAAATTGTCGCGCCGCTTGTCAGCTGATAGCGATTGGTATTTTGCGCCACCGAAGGCCGTGCGGTCGCCGCCTTTTTCCGCATATTTTCCCTCGATGTAGCCCGCCGCTTTTTCAATGAAGCCGAGCGTGTCGGTGTAGCACTGCTTGTCGTCATTCGCCCACGAGATGAAGCCGTGCTGGCCCATCATGATCGCGCGCGTCTTCGGATTCTTCTTCGCGATTTCCTGCATCGCGAGACCAAGTTCGAAGCCAGGACGCATCCACTTCACGTAGGCCATCTCACCGCCAAAAATATCCTGCGTGAGCTTTTCGCAGCGCGCCGACGCCGCGATCGCGATGATCGCATTCGGGTGCATATGGTCGACGTGTTTTCCCGGCAAAAACGAGTGCAGCGTCGTGTCGATCGAGGACGGGCGCGGGTTGAGGTTGAACGTCGCGTGCGTGAACATGCCCACCATGTCGTCCTCGGCCTGCGACTTGAGCCCGTTGTCCTTGCGCGCCGCGTAGAGCTTCTGGAGGCCGATAAGCTTGCTCTGATAGAGTGACGAAAAATTCTCGCGCGTGCTGGTGCGTAAATCGCCGCCGGAGCCCTTGACCCAGAGGACTTGGGTCGAGGCGCCCGTGAGCGGGTCTTTTTCGGAGATCTTGGACGACGTATTGCCGCCACCAGTATTGGTGATGCGCTGGTCGCTCCCGAGAATATTAGAACGATATATCAGGCGGGCAACCGGATCGAGTGACGCAGCTTTGGCATCGTCCCAGAGATAGCTAACGAAGTTGTAGGTAGGCATGGTAGAAGAGAGGGTCGGAAAATAAAACCAATCGCAGCGACGACGTCAAAGTCCGTCGCGTCATACGCGGCGGATGGGAGGGGCGCTTGTTTCTAATCCGGGAGCCACACGGGCGCGTTAGTCGCGGCAATCAGGGCGAAAGCGCTCACATCGTTCGGCGCAGTAAGACCAACGTCATTTGAGTTTTTGACTGCTGGTAGCTGCGAGCGTG
>CAMBVX010000091.1 GCA_945871085.1 Opitutus sp. GAS368
CGGCCTTCACGATTGCGGTAGCGGGCGAGCGCAGTGAGTTCTGCGGCGACGGGAAACCACGCGGGCGGGGACGAGAGCGCGCCGAGTTCTGTGCCGGGGGCGACGGCGACGAGCTCGAACGGATTATCCTTAAGGAGCCAGTCGCGGAACGCGGCGCTGGGCTGGACGGCGATGAACCACTGCCACTTTTGCACGCCGCTCGAATCGTCGAGCCAATCGCGGCGTTCGGCGTGGAGGATCTTGTCGGCGGAGGTGGGCCGACGCCAGAAGGCGCGTTGGAAGACGGCGGCATGATCGCGTTCGAGTGCCAAGCCGTCGGCAGCGGGCTTGGGCGCGGCGACGACGGGCGGCGGCAGGGCGGCCGGAGCCGGCGCACCACCCCGACTGGAAATCGTCCAAGCGACCACCGCACCGATACCGAGCAGGACAAGCACCGAGGCAATCACGGGGAAACGAAGTTTCATGGCGGGCTTACCTGAACGCGAATACCGCCGAAGGAGAAGTGCAATGTGCACGCGGCGCGGAATGCCGCGATATCAGCCGCCGCCGCGCGCGCCCCAGCATTGCCAGCATCCAGAGCGCGCCCCACGTTCGCCCGCATGGCCGACGACGCGACGACGCATTTCGAACCCGCCCCCACCCAGCGCAAGCCGAGCTTTCCCATCAGCCCGGATCTGCGCGGCTACCTGCGGCGCTACCGGCGCGAACGCGATCTGCCTGTGACCTACGAACGGCTCCGCGCGTTTCAAGAAGTCATCCCGCTCACCGACGAAAACGGCAGAGCCACGCTCTGGGACACCGTCATCTACGACCAGACCGAAATGCCCGCACTCAACGAGGCGCTGAAACAGGTCTACGCCATCCTCAAGGTCGATGGCGATTTTTCCGTCATCAACCATCTTTACGTCGACCGCGTGGATTTCTGCACCTTCGGCAACTCGACGCCGTTTCGCATCCGGATCGTCAACGCCTACAACGACAATCAGGACTATTTCTACGTGAAGAAAGCCGACGCCTCGCGCGTCTACGGCCTCGAACTCGAGCACCTCCTCTCGCCCAACCGCCTGAACTACATCACGCACGGCACGACCCTCGTCGAAGAGCACGTCGTGGGCATTCCCGGCGATATTTTTATTGATCGCTGGCTGCACCGGAAGGAACTCCGCCCGATCCGTATCGCCAAAGAACTCGTGAAATTCAACGAGCGCTGTTTCGTCCGCCTGCTCGGCGACATGCGTTCATATAATTTTGTCGTGCTGCTCACGCCGGATTTTGACGACTGGCAGGTGCGTATCCGGGCGATGGATTTTGACCAACAGAGTTTCAACGGCCGCAAGAAATTTTACCTGCCACAGTTCTTCAAAGAGAACGCGTCGTTTGCGATGTTCTGCACGAAGCACCTGCGACCCGAGACCGCACACCAATACAAACGCGAAGAGGAAACCCTCATGCTCCAGCGCGCCCAGCTCGCGTCCGAACGCCTCGGCCTGCTGCTGCACGACATGGCGCGCGACCCGATCGCCCCGCTCGAAAAAATTCACGAGCTGCGTGAAGGCCTCGCCGAACACTACGGCCGCAAAGATTACCTGCGTTGCGAATCAATGGGCGCACTCGTCCGGGAAAACCTCGAATCGATCCGTCGTGAAACGGGCCGCCCGATCGTGCCCGAGCTCGTGCCGGAGTAGGTCGCCCCCGCCCGTAGCCGCGAGCGCCAGCGAGTGGAGCTCACCCAAACCATTTGAACCACGGATTACTCGGATGAACACGGATAGATTCCCACCACGGGCGCCTTTATCCTCAGCTCGGCAGTTGAAATTGAACCACAGAGGCACAGAGCACACAGAGAAAACCATTTCAGGAAAATTGAGGATGGCCTGAAAACTCACCACCTTGATGAGCCACAATCTTCGGCGATTTCCTGCGTTTCTCGTCTCTGTGCCCCTGTGTCTTTGTGGTAAAACTGCTGTTTCTAGGTTTATCCGTTTTATCCGTGTAATCCGTGGTCAAAAAACTCCGTTACCTGTTCCTCCCCATGAAACACATCCTCGCTCTCGATCAAGGCACGACCAGTTCGCGCGCCATCGTCTTCGACCACCAAGGCGCCATCATCGCCGTCGCCCAGCAGGAGTTTCGCCAGCTCTTCCCTCAGCCCGGCTGGGTCGAACACGACGCGAATGAAATCTGGGCCTCGCAGTCCGGAGTCGCCGCCGACGCACTCCAGAAGGCCGGGCTCTCCTCCACCGACATCGCCGCCATCGGCATCACCAACCAGCGCGAGACCACCGTCGTCTGGGATCGCAAAACCGGCCAGCCGATCTGCAACGCGATCGTCTGGCAGGATCGCCGCACCGCCGGCGCCTGCGACCGCCTCCGCCGCGCCGGGCACGCCCCGATGATCCGCCGCAAGACCGGCCTCGTCCTCGACGCGTATTTTTCCGCGACGAAGCTCCAATGGATTCTCCAAAAAATCCCCGGTGCCAAGGCCCGCGCCCGCCGCGGCGAACTCGCCTTCGGCACCATCGATTCGTGGCTCGTGTGGAACCTCACCAGCGGCCGCGTCCACGTCACCGACGTCAGCAACGCCTCGCGCACGATGCTCTGCAACCTCAAGACCTGCGACTGGGACGACGACCTCCTCAAGCTCTTCGGCATTCCGCGCTCGCTGCTCCCCACCGTGCGCGACTCCAGCGAAGTTTACGGCGACTGCACGCTCTGGGGCGGCGCGATCCCCATCGCCGGCATCGCGGGCGACCAACAGGCCGCGCTCTTCGGCCAGGCCTGCACCAAACCCGGCATGGTCAAGAACACCTACGGCACCGGCTGCTTCATGCTGATGCAAACCGGCCCGAAACCCATCGCCTCGAAAAATAATCTCCTGACCACCGTCGCGTGGCGCATCGGCGGACGCACCGACTACGCGCTCGAAGGCAGCATTTTCATCGCCGGCGCCGTCGTGCAATGGCTCCGCGATGGTCTCGGTCTCATCAAAACGTCCGCTGAGGTCGAAGCCCTCGCCGCCTCCGTCGCCGACAACGGCGGCGTCTATCTCGTCCCCGCGTTCGCCGGCCTCGGTGCGCCGCACTGGGACCAATACGCCCGCGGCCTCCTCGCCGGCGTCACGCGCGGCACGACCTCTGCGCATCTCGCCCGCGCCGCCCTCGAAGGCATCGCCTACCAAGTCCATGACGTGCTCCACGCAATGCAATCCGACTCCGGCATCACGTTGAAGGAACTCCGCGTCGACGGCGGCGCCTGCGCCAACAACCTCCTCATGCAATTCCAAGCCGACCTTCTCGGTGTCCCGGTCGTGCGCCCGCGCGTATCCGAAACCACGGCACTCGGCGCCGCGTCTCTCGCCGGCCTCGCCGTGGGCTTCTGGAAAAACACCGCCGAAATCGCCGCCCAATGGCAGGCCGACCGCCACTTTGTGCCCGCGATGAAATCCGCCCCGCGCCAAAAACTCCTCGCGAGTTGGAACAAAGCCCTCGGCCGCGCGAAGCACTGGGAAGACGCCGAGTGAACCCAACCTCCCTCGAGGACAGCGCTTCTGCCCGAACCGTTCTGCGGCGGAAAATCCAGAAAACTCGAACTGCGCAGAAAAAGCTGGGCGGCCGGGCCCAACACCTGCTTTACCACTCCGTGATGAAAACCCGCATCGGACTCGTAACCGCCCGACTCATGGGCCGCAGCGTCACCAAATTCGTGGAAGTCGCCGACACGGCGGAACTCGCCGCCGCCCTCACCAAAATCGGAGCCAAACAAGCCGTCCTCTATTGGCGTGATCGCATCGGCGACGGCCATGTCGAAGGCAAGCCCTTCACCATCGATAAATTGACGGATAGACATTTTGCGTGGGCGGCCGACCAAACCAAGGACGGCATGCGCGGCCTGTTCTGCGAGGTGGACCTTGTCCCGGGCACCCGCGCCACCCGCTTCCGCTCCTGAACACTCCGCATGCTCGAGTCGCGCGGCGCCCAACTGGCGCTGTGCGCGTGCTTTTTTTCCTCGCGACGGCGCTGGCCACTTTCGCTGCCGAGCCGAAGCCACTCCCCGTCGTTCAAAATGAACGCGGGCTACCGGCGGTGCTCGCCTCCGCCAAACGGATCGTCTTCCTCGGCGACAGCATTACCTACGGCGGCACCTACGTGGATTTCGTCGAGACTGTCCTGCGCACGCGGGTGCCCGGATGGAACGGCGAAATCATCGCCCTCGGTCTCTCGAGCGAAACCGTTTCGGGACTTTCCGAAGTCGGCCACGCCGGCGGAAAATTTCCCCGCCCCGATCTCCACGAACGTCTCGCACGCATCCTCGCGCAAACCCAACCGGACGTCGTCGTCGCCTGCTACGGGATGAACGACGGGATTTATTTTCCCCTCGCGGAAGAACGCTTCGCGAAATTTCGCGATGGCATGACGCGCCTCCAAGCCGCTGTGGTCGCCGCGCGCGCCACAATCATCCACGTGACCCCACCGATCTTCGATCCCGTGCCGATCGCCGCGAAGACCCTGCCCGCCGGCCTCGACGCCTACCCGAAACCGTTCGCGGGTTACAACGACGTCCTCGACCACTATTCCGCGTGGCTGGTCGCCCAGCGCGCGACCGGGTGGGACGTAATCGATGCGCACCGTTTGCTGGCCATCACGCTCGCCCACCTCCGTAGGACGGATCCGACCTTCACGTTCTCGAAAGACGGCGTGCACCCAGATAATTTTGGCCACGCGGTGATCGCCCGCGCCATCCTCACCGCGTGGGGACTTCGTCCCGACGATCAGGAATTACTCGTGCACCTCACGACGAATGCTGACGCCCCGTTGCTCAAGCTCGTGCGCGAGCGCCGCAAACTGATGATGGCCGCCTGGCTCACCGCCACCGGCCACCAGCGCCCCGGCGTACCCACGGGCCTGCCGCTGGCTGAGGCCCAGTTAAAAGGGGCCGCCATCGGCGAAAAAATCCGCGAACTACGCTAGGGAGCCGGCGCATTTCCCGGAGTTACCGTCGGCTTGATCGTCCGACCTCTGCGCATACCCGGAGCCTCGACCCATTGATACATTCCGAGGGCGACCACGGCGACCGCGAGCAGGGGCACCGTCAGCCAAAACAACGTGGGCCACGGTTCGGTGCCGCGGAGCAGCCAAAGCGTGAGTCCCAACGTCGGAATGTGCACCACATACAGGGAATAACTCCGCTCGCCGATCCACTCGAGCGCTCGCCAAATCCAGGCGGAGCCGACCCGCACGTAGTCAATGTGCCACACAAGCCCCATGCACAGCGCCGCGAAGCATGGTCCGGCAAGCAAGGCCGATCCCCCAAATTTCAGCCCCCATAGCTCGGCCACCAGAGGTCCCACGAAGAGGGACATCGCGGGATAGCGCACCCACGTATTGAAGCCCGCATAGAGCACCACCAAAGCTGCGCCATACAGCCAAAACCTCGGAGCACTTAAACGCCGCCCGAGCGCACGAAACTCGGCCGCGAATGCACCCAACCACCAAAAAAAGAGGAATCCCCACGTGGACGTAAACGCCCACTCCACGCGTCCGTAGTGCGTCCAGGCCACGGCCACGAGCGAGATCCCGGCCGTCGCACTCAAGACGACGGGCCAACCCTTCCGCCGCACCAGCGCGAGCCCCACCGGGTAGAGCACATACAGACCCATTTCGGCAATCACGGTGTGAAGGATGGTATTGCCCACGGGACCGGGCCCCGGCCAAAACGCGGTCAGTCCCGCGAGTGAAGCCAGCAGCCCACCGACCGACCACGGCTCCGGTATCACCCAGATATTGCTCTGCGGCGGCACGCCCAGATTCGCAAAAAAACCGAGCCCGAGCGCAGCGAGAAAGACCGGATAGATTCGAAAGAATCTTCGCCGAAAAAAGGCCCGTGTATCGCCAGGACGTTCAGGTCTTCCCGCCTGCGGCAGATGAATACAAAACCCGCTCAACACGATAAACAGAATCACGCCGGGGTGCGACCAACCGCGCGGCCAAAAAACCTGCAGCAGCCGGTCGCCCGCGCTCAGCAGCTCAGCCAGCCACGGCACCAAGACGGCCAGATTATCCCGCGGATAACTCCAGTAGTGAACCCACACCACGGACAGCGCTGCGACCGCCCGCAAAATATCCAGCTGCGGAATGCGTCCCATCTGAGGCACGCGCGGAGTCGGAACCGCCGGGAGAGTCATCACCCGTGACAGCAAGCCCCGCGCCCGCGCGCTTCAATGGAATTCTCGCTTCCGCGGGCAACTCTGCCCGCCGAACGAAACTTATTTGACCGGCGAAAAATCCGTCGGCGTCATGAAAACCGATTTCACGCCGTCGGGCGCGGTGAGCGAGCCGCCAGCGGCTTTTTCGGAGGCCGCCCGGGCGGCGACCCAAACCGGATCCGCGCGGAAGGAGGCCCACGATTTCGTAGCCGCCTCGCGGCTCGCATGCGCGAGAAAATAAATCAGGGTCTTGCCCGCGCCCTTTTCCACATCCGTCGGATGATAATACCCGAGATTGGTGATGCCGTGCTTCACGAAGAGGGCGCAGGTGTGATCACGGAAGCGGGCATCGAGCGCGGCAATCTTGCCCTCGGGCGTTGTATAGGTGCGCATTTCAAAAACGCGGGGCGCGCCATTATAGTCAGCGACCTCGGGAGAAAAATCGGCCATCGAAAGGAAAATTGACTCCGCCTTCGCTACGATCTTGCCGTTGACTTGGGTCTTGGCGGCAACGGCTTTCCACTCGGGATCTGCGCTAAAATTCTTCCACGATTCCTTCGCCGCTTCCCGGCTCTTGTGCACCAAGACATAAATGAGCTTCTCGCCGGCACCGTCTTTTGCCTCCATCGGCACAGCGTAACCCAAGTTACGCATGCCGTGTTTCTCAAATAGCTTCATCGTGTGGTCACGGAAGCGCGCGAGGACTTTGTCGTTGTTGCCGGGCGTCGCGGTATAGATGCGCAATTCGGCCACGGGGCCACCGGCAGCCGCGCGCACGGCGGGCAGGAGAGCAGCGAAGATCGCAGAGAGCGAAAGCAAGCGAAGGATGGTTTTCATAGGGGAGGCCAGAAACTTCGGCAGCGAGGCCACTCAAGTCAACGCATGGAAACAAGCGTCGCGGCACCGGCCCGCATATTCTCGACACCCCAATCGCCACTTGCGGTCCTAGCCTAGGTATATTTGCCTTCAATTTTGTCAGATATCCCCTAGCCCGCTCACCCCATGAAACTTAGAATACTCCTCTTCGTCGTCGCCTCTGCGGTGCTGACGCTGCCCGGAGCCCGCGCGGCGGCCCCAGTCGTTGTCACGCATATCGCCGACGCGAAAAAGACCTCCACCACCGTTCGAACCACCGAGCAAATCAAGATCGTGCTGCCTGTGCCCACGAACGCTCCCCCCGACTACGAATGGCAGAACATGTCCAACGATTCGCGCATCCTACGATTGACCAGCAGTCCGCGGCTCGTCACCGCCACCGAAAAAACCGCCGCCGCGACGTGGAGCACGACCTATGTCGCGCTGCGCCCAGGCCGGAGCATCTTGCGTTTTGTTTACGTGCCGAAGGCCGAAAACACCGTGGAAACGTCGTTCGATAATCGCGAGATCATCGTAAACGTGCGCTGACGGCCCCGGTGCGTCCGCTCTGCAAGAACTACTTCACCACCGGCAGGCTGGCCCGCAAGGTCTCGAGCTTGCGCCGCATCTCCGACTCCGGCGCCGGCGCGAGGCGCAGCCCGAGGTCGATCATCAATCGCGCGTCCGCCACCAGCCCGGCCCGAACTTTCTGCACCGCGGTCGCGTAGACCAAGGCGGAGTGCCGCGGAAAAAACCGCACACCCTCATCGAGCACACCGAGGTGATCGGCTCCCGGGGTGATGACGCTCCGGGCCCACGCCTCCGCGATGAGTTCGTAGGCCTCGGCCAAAGGCGGCGACTGGGTGCGCGCGGTGAAGAGCGGCGTGAGCACCGCCACGGTCTGCTCGGCGCTGAAGCGCTCCGGCGCCACGGCGGGTTTCGCGGCCGCCTCGGCAAAACGCATTTTGGCCAGCTCGAGATAAGCCCGTGGGCGCGCGGCCTTGCCTTGGGCGGCGGCTTCCAGAAATTTCCGCGCCCGTCCGTCGTCGTTCGCCGCGCGTTCGAGCAGGCCTATCGCGGCGAGGAGCTGCGGATCACGTTCGCCCCGGATGTAGGGCGTCGTCATCGCCGTGCGCGCAGACGCGACATGGCCGGCCAGGCGCAACGCGTCGCCCTTGATCCGACCGACCTCGGCCTCGGTCGCCTCGCGCAGCTCGAACGGCGGTGGCGTGGGAAGTTTTTCGCCTTTGCCCGCCTGCACGCCCGCGACCTTGTAATTCGTGAAATCCACGTAGCCGCGGATCGTCAGCACCATGTCGCGATAGTTTTTTTTGAAGCACTCTTTGAAGAGCGCTTCCGATGCGGGCTCGCGGTCGAGTCGCCGGAGAAAGGTGAGAAATTCTTTCTGGTGTTTCCCTTGGTCGCCGTAGAGCCCCCAGTGCACAAACGCGTAGGATTGTTTGGCCCACGTGCCGCCGAGCGCGCTGTTGGCCTCCGGGGCGTCGTGCGTGACCGCAAAAAGTTCGGCCATGCCGAGCAACCGGCGCTTCGCCAACGCCGCGTTGAAATCGCGATCCTCCGTCGGGGCCGTGCCGCTGATACCCGCAGCGTTGAGCGCACCCTGCTCGGCCGAAATGGTGTTCGGGTTTTCGACTTTGCCGACGATGATCGTCGTGTTGGTCACTTCCATCGCCATAAAAATTTGGGCGACGCCTTCCTCGAACCACGCCGGCCCGCGCGGCTCCACGCCACCCAAAAGAAAGCGGATGTATTCACGGTAGAGCTGGCGATAGGCGTCCACTTGGAAGCCCGGATCGCCGCCACCTAAACTCAACCCCTCTTCGCCCGCCGCGGCCGCCGTGGCGGCAACCGCGGTCGCGCCTTCGGACGTGCTCAGGTTCAGCACCTTCGTTTGAAAATCGATCACGATGGCCGATTGCTCCGCGGCCCGCAGCGTGAGACTGGCCATGGCACGATTGGGCCGTTGCTGCCCTGTCGGGATAAACGCGTCGAACTTCGCCCCCTTGCCACAAATAATCAGCGAGGTCGGGACGGCCGTTTTTTGCTGCACGCCCGGCCAGACCAAACTCAGCGCCAGAAAAAACCGCTGAAAGTCTCCCACCAGCCGCTTCGTCGATTTTTCCGACGCATTCGACAGCACTTCAAACCCCGGGATGCGCCCGTAAAACCACGGTTCCGGCGGCGGCAACTCGCGCGAATCCGTCACGGTGTAGGTCGGCAGCTCGATGGGTTTGTCTTTGCTGACGTCCTGCGCCGCCAGCGAGCCAGCCGTCGCAGCCAGCCCTCCCGCCCACGCGACCAACCGCAAAAAACACCTCGGCCGGGAGAATTTCATCTGACCGCAAGACGGGCGGGCGCCGCCGTTGTTTCAAGCCACACGTGCTGCCGGCAAGTGCGGCCGCTGCGGGGACGCGGCCCGCGCGCGCTCACGCCGGCAGCCACGCCCCGGCGTGAACCTCTTCCTCCACCTCAATTTTTTCGGGCGGCAATTCCTGCAGCGGCGCAAATCGCTCCGACGAAAAACCAAGCTCTTGCTTCCCATGATGAAAGGGATCCGCCGGGTTTCTTAATTCATAGAGCAACAGACCGACGGTCGCCGAATCGCCACCCTTCACAATTTTTTCCCGCCCGAGAAACACTTCGCGAATCCGGTAAATGTTATCCTTCACCGGGAGCTGTTGATAGAGCGCCCGGATGGTCGGAGTGAAGGTGTCGTTAATGCAGACGACTTTCTGGCCCTTGATCATGCGCGGAGGAAAAATGATCCCGCGCGCCGGCGCAACCTCCCGCTATCGCATCGCCGATAAATTCGGTGATCAAATGGCGCCTACGCCGTGCGCTGATTTGCGCCGGGCGGCGGCAATTGCCCTTGCGGGCCTGCCTCCGTTTGCCTTCCGATAGATCCGCGTTTCCGTTTCCCTCCCCTGCTCAACCATGAATGTAGAAAATCCGCCCGCGGCGCCTGCGGCCAAGATCAAAAAAGTCGTTTCAGCCAATCCCGCCGATCGCTACTCCGGGGCCGGCCAAACTCCTGATCCCTGGGATCAGTGCGCCCGCCTCGAATACGGGGCCGACCGCAGCTTCGCGTGGTCGGTGCGCGAGCAGGTGATCGCGACGCCGCCCGAGGGCCGCGCGCGCGCCGAGGAAAAACTCCTCAAGGCCCTCGCCGACGCCGCCCGCACCGATGCCGGCCTCGCCTTCATCTGTCAGATGCTCGCGATGGTGGCCTCCGCGAAAAGCGTGCCCGCCCTCGCCCCGCTCCTCCGCGATGCCAAGACCGCCGATTCCGCCCGCTACGCCCTCGAACGCATCGCCGGCCCCGAAGCCGACGCCGCGTTTCGCGACGCCCTCGGCACCCTCACCGGCACCCTCAAAGCCGGCCTCATCGGCAGCATCGGCGTCCGCGGCGACATCGCCGCAAAATCCGCTCTCGCCGCCCTGAAAGACGCGGCCACCGAACCTGCGGTCGTGCGCGAAGCCGCCACGCACGCTCTCGCCCGCCTCTCCACCTCCAAATCCTGACGCGCCATGAACTCCCCGCTTCCTCTCACCCGCCGCCAGTTTCTCCAGCATTCGGCCGTCGTGACCGCCGTCGCCGCGGCCCCGCTCATTTTGCCCTCCGGCCTTCGTGGACAAAACGCCCCCAGCAAAAAAATCACGGTCGGCATCGTCGGCTGCGGCAACATCGCCGACGGCCACTACGGCCCCCTCCTCGGCTCGCCCGAATCCATCCGCGTCCTCGCGGTGTGCGATGTCGATCGCACCCGCCGCGACTCCGCCGCCGCCCGCGTGAACAAGGAATACGGCAACACCGACTGCAAAACTTACGGCGATTTCCGCGAGCTCAACCGCCGCACCGACATCGACGTCGTCTTCATTTGCACGCCTGACCACTGGCACGCGCTCATCGCCATCGACGCCATGCGCAACGGCAAGGACGTCTACGTCGAGAAGCCCCTCACGCTCACCATCGCCGAAGGCCGCGCCCTCGTCGACACGGCCCGCAAATACAATCGCGTGGCGCAACACGGCACCCAGCACCGCTCGATGAAACGGTTTCACGACGTCGCCGAATTCGTCCGCAACGACGGCCTCGGCAAACTCGAGCGCATCGACTGTTTTATTCCGCCCAACAACCGGCACTGCGGCGCCACCTGGCAGCCGGAAGCCGTGCCGGCCAACCTCGATTGGGAAATGTGGCTCGGGCCCGCTCCGTGGCGCCCCTACAATTCCAAAGGTTGCCACTACAATTTTCGGTTCATCTCCGAAAGCGCCTATGGTCAGGTCACCAATTGGGGCGCGCACTACCTCGACATCGGCCAGTGGGCGCTCGGCATGGACGACTCCGGCCCCGTCTCCGTCGAAGGCCACGGCGAGTTCCCCAGCAGCGGACTCTTCACGAACTGCACGAACGTCAACTTCACCGTCCGCTACGCCAACGGCGTCCCGATGCATTGCCGCACGCGCTTCGAAGGCGGCGGCACCGCCCGCTTCGTCGGCGAACGCGGCTGGCTCGACATCGCCCGCGACAAGATGAGCGCGTCCGACAACAACCTCCTCCGCGAAATGCAGGCCCCCAATAAAAAGGTGCAGCTCGAACTGAGCAATAATCACCACGACAATTTCTTCGCCTGCGTGCGCTCACGGAAGCGCCCCATCGCGGACGTCGGCCTCGGCCACCGCACGACCACGGTCTGCAACCTCGGCCAAATCGGCATGGTCCTCGGTCGCAAACTCCATTGGGACCCGGTGAAGGAAGAGTTCATCAAAGACGACGTCGCGAACCGCCTCCGCACGCGCGCCATGCGCTCGCCGTGGTCGCTCGCGTAAAGTAGGGCACGGTCCCTGACCCGCCCTTTCGTCGCTTGTCATGGCGAGCGCTAAACCAAGGCGCGGCGCGAGCGTGGCAATGAACCCAAATTTTGTCAGCGCGAGGAGCGCTGCGCCGTGGCGATCCCGCTGGAATTTCAGCTGGATTGCCGCGCCCGCCAAGCCGGGCGCGCAAGGACAATTCTTTGGGCAAGCAGGCCCGCACTGCGCCCTCCGCTACTCAATCCGCCCTTCGTCGAACTCCATCAGATCGGGCACGCTCTTGATTTCCTCCAGGCGATCCGCGCACCCCATCGCCGAAAGTGCCGTCGCCATGAACTCGCGGCCCGCCGACGTCATCCCCATCTGCACGTAGCGACGGTTCCATTGCGCCGCGCGCACGTCAGCCGGAAAAATCAGTTTTAGCTTCGCGTCGATCTCCTCGTCGCTCGCCGACTCCATCACGATTTTTTCCACCGCCGCCGGCTCGATCCCGAGGTGCTGGCTGAGAAACCGGTCGCAACCGCGTTTGTAGTTTTTCGCGTAGCTCGGGGGCAAGGCGCCGTGTTGTTTCACGTAGCTGCACTTCGCGAGAAAACGGGGAAGATGCAGCAGCCCGGTGGCCGCATGGGGCGTATACGCCGAGGGCAGCGTCGTGAGCACCTCTCCGCTGGAGCCGGGAATAGGTTGGGCAGGCATCGCACGGAGCGGCGGCAAAAAGGGGCGGCGGGCGGAATTATTTTTTCCCGATGGAAAAAATCTTCGCCGCGACCTTGTCCTGCAGTGCCGCCGGATGCTCCCGCACCGTCGCCTCGCCCTTGGCGATGTAACCGAAACTCGTGTCGATCACCTGCGTGAGCACGTAACCTTCCAGATCGCTCGCGTTCGGCACGCCCAGCATCGCCGCAAACGGACCCGCCTTGCCCGCGAGTTCCTTGATCTTCGCCGCCGAGCCATTGGCCGCGATGGCCTGGCTCACGAGCGGCCGTAACTTCGCGCGCAACACCGGCTCCGCCACGCTGCGCAGCAGCTTCGTCGCCGAGTCCGGCCCACCGCTGGCCAAACCGCTCACATCGGTCACCGCCAGCGCCTGCAATGACTCTTTCAAAAAGACTGCGGCCTGCGGCGACACACTCGCCGCCGACTGATTGAGCGTGGCCTTAAAACTGTCGAGCGCGCCCGACTGATTAGCCTTCACGAGAGCGGTCTGCAACTTCGCCATCGAGGCCGGCCCGTTGAGTTGAAACGCGCCTGGCTTCGCCAGCTCGGTGGTCGCAAAATCCACCGCCGTCCCCAGCCCGCTCTTCACGCCATTGAGCAGCTGCGGCTCGGTGAGCCCCGTGGCTTTCAGCAACGCCGCGAGCCCCTGAACTTTCTCCCCCATGCCCGCCGGCGCCGCAGGTTTGGCGGTTTCCGCCGCCGGCAGATTTATGGCGACGACCACCGAGAAGAGGAGCGACCAAACGCGCGGAGTGAATTTCATGACCGCCACGCAGCCGCAATGCCCGCCCGACCGCAAGTCTGCACACGGTGCCCGCCCGAAGTGGAACCGTCGCGCCATCCAAGGTGGAGTGCGTTGACGCAGCGGGCTTTTTCCGGCTGCCAAAAAACCCTCGCCCACTGCCTCGGCCGGTCGCTGCACCAGCTACGGTGCGGTCCAACCGGCCGGACCGAAGCCAAGAAATCCGCGTGCCGTAAAATATCCGCGCCGACGCGAAATCCCTGCACCCCTGTTCGTCGGATTACTCCGTTAAGTGATAACGACCGGTCACGCACCGCGTGGGCCTCCGCCCGCCGGACGGTGATACTCTTGAACGCGCTCACGCGACATCCGGCAGGAAAAACAGCGGTGTCCGGGCGGATTTCGGTCGCATGGCTTATTCCCCGCCCTTGCCCCCGGTTTCCGGCCCGCTGACGTCACTCCCAGCTATTCGCCGACCGTACCGCGGCAAATCCAGCGTTACGTGCAAACCGCGGCCCTCGACCCCGGCCTGCACGAGAAACTGGCCGCCCGCAATCTCCGCCGCGGCGCGCGCAATGGCCAGACCCAGGCCGAGGCCCTGCTGGTTCTGCTGCGCGCGCCCAAATTGCTGGAATGCTCCGACCCGGGCACACTGCTCCGGCGACATACCCGGCCCCAGGTCCGCGACCTCGATCCGGTAGCGCCCCGGGAGGGCCACGCCCATGACCGTAACCGGCTCGCCCGGCTTCGAAAAAATGAACGCATTGGCCACGAGTTCAGCGATCGCCGCACTGAGGTGGGCCCCGTCCAGCGCCACCGTTCCTTCGGCGGCGCTCACCGTCAAATCGGTGCCACGCGTGAAGCGCTGCGCGGCAGCGCTAACTCCGGCGGCGATCGCGACGGACGCGTCACATCTGGCCGTATAGGCCGCCCGCGACATTTTCAACCGCTCCAGCTCGAAGTAGAGCATGATCTTTTTCGACAACTGATATTGCCGCTCGGCGCCACTGCGGATGATCGCCAGCAGGTCTTTGAGTTCGTCCGGTTTGACCGAATCAATTTCCGACTCGATCAGTTCGAGGCCGCCCAGCACACCCGTGAGTGGCGTCATCAATTCGTGCGACCACTCGGCCCCGACCTCGCGACAACGGTCGGCGACCAGGGCCTCGATCCGCTCGCGTAGCGGCTTTTGGCGGCGGATGCGCGCTTCGATCACCGCGAGAATCTCCCGCTCGGCAAACGGTTTGGTGATAAAATCGTCCGCCCCCAGCGTCATGCCGTGTCGCTGGGACTCCCGGTCGGTCATCGCGGTCAAAAACACGAACGGGATGCCGTGGCACTGCGGGAGTTTCTGGATCTCGTCGAAGACCTGATAACCGTCCATGCCCGGCATGCCGATATCGCAAAAAATAAAATGAGGCCCCCGTTCGGCCAACTTGATGGCCTCAAAGCCGTCGGCGGCGGCCAGCACATTGTGGCCGTTCAGCTCCAACAAAAGACCCAGCCCGGTGCGGATCGCCTCGTCGTCTTCAACAATCAGGATGTTCATGGTAAAGGGAGCGGGGGGGTGGCCGCCGGCGGATGGTCCGCCGGGAGTTCGAACCAAAACCGGGCACCCGCGCCCGGACGACTCACGACGCCGACTTTGCCGCCGAGTTTCTCGGCAATGCGACGCACGATGGAGAGGCCGAGCCCGTTGCCCTTGACGCGCGCGTCGATAATCCGTGAAAACGGAACGAACATCCGCGCCTGCTCGGCCTCGTCGAGGCCCGGCCCGTCATCCTCCACCCAAAACCGCACGTACTGTCCATCGGCATTCAAGGCCGCGCCAAGCCTGATCCGCGGCGCCGGGCCGCCGTATTTCGCCGCATTGCTGAGGTAGTTCGCCCAAAGATGGCTGACCCACGGGCCGTAGCCGAGGGCGGCGGGCCAAACCGCCGGCTGCGTGATCTCCGCTTCTTGCTTTCCGAGGAGACTGTCGAGTTGCTCAATCGCCTCGGCGACGATCACAGCCATCTCGAGTGGGCGCAAGACGACGGCCTGTCGCCGCACTCCGGCGAGCACGAGCAGTTCGTTGATGATGGCGTTCAGCCTCTGGCCGGATTTCCTCGCCTCGTCCACTTGGTGCCGCAGCGTCGCCTTGTCCGCGCTGTCGATGAGAATCCCAAGCAGATCGATCCGCCCCAGGAGCGTGGTGAGCGGATTCTTGAGATCGTGCGCCACGGTGTGGGAAAACGCATCCAGTTCGTCGAGCAGCTCCTTTTTCTCCAAGCGGGCGGCAATCGAGTGCAACACCTCGGGCTCGGAAAACGGTTTGGTGATAAAATCCGCCGCCCCAAGTTCCATCCCGCGCCGCGTGGTCTCGCGGTCCACACTCGCCGTGATCACAATCACCGGGATCGCGCGCAGCGCCTCGTCGCCGCGAAACGCCTCCAGCAGCTCAAAGCCTGTCAGGCCCGGCATGTTGATGTCCGTCATCACAATCGCCGGTCGCTCGCAGCGGGCGAGCCGCAGTCCTTCCGTCCCATTCGCGGCGACCACCACATTAAAATTATTCAGTTCAAGCATGTAGGCGAGCGACAGGCGGATCGCTTCATCGTCCTCGATGATCAAAATGGTGACGGCAGGGAGTGGGGTCATGACGGTGAGGGCGTGGAGCTGGGCAGAATCAGAATGAAGCGGCTGCCGCCCGTCGGCACGGGCTCGTAGGTGATCGTGCCGCCGAGTTTCTCCGTCATGCGCTTCACGATGTTGAGTCCGAGTCCGGTGCCGTTGATGTTGCCGACGTTCGAGCCGCGCTCAAACGGTTCGAAAATCCGCGCGCGATCGGCCTCCGGGATCCCGATCCCCCGGTCCTCCACCGCCACCCGCACGCCGGCGCGATCCGCCGCAAACGACGTGGCAATGGTGGTGCCGGCGGGCGAATAGCGCACCGCGTTGCTCAACAGATTGGAGAGAATCTGATGGAGCAAATTGGGCTCGGTGAGGAACGGCCCGGGGCTTCCTTCCGCGTGGAATTCGAACCGGTGGGCGGCTCGGTCGCCCGCCTGAACTTCCGCCATGACAGCTTCGGTGAACGCCACGGGGTCGATCGACTCGAGAGTCAGCTTCATCCGGCCGGCATCCATCCGGCTCAGCACCAGTACTTCGTCGAGCATGGTGGTCATGCGGTGCATCGACGTGTGAATGCGGCCGAACAACTCGGTGCGCTTGGCCGGCGATAGCCGCTCCAGGTGGTTCTGCAGCGTGTCGACCGACACCATCGCGGCGGCCATCGGCGTCCGAAATTCATGCGAGGTGACCGAGATGAACCGGGTCTTCATCGCGGAAACCTGCCGCTCCTTCTCCAGATTCGCGGCGATTTCCAATTCCAGCCGCTTGTGTCCGGTGATGTCTTCGAAAATGTAAAACCGCCCGTGATAGTCGTCCATCTGGTCGCGAATTTGCGTCGAATAGCGGCGGATGGTGCGCCCCTCCACAAAGGCGATCTCGTCTTCGACCGTCGTGCGGTTGTCCACGTCCTGCAGGGGGGCGCACGAGGCCGCAAAAGCCGGCACGTCCACGAGCATGGGCAGGCAGTCCGGAATGATGTCGTTATTCTTCAGTTCCCCGCGGCGCATGCCTGCGGCCAGATGGGTGATGCCCCACAGTTCGCAGAAGCGCTCGTTGAAGTGCAAAATCGCATCGGTGCGGTTGTCGACCACGAGGAAGCCCAGGGGCGACGCCTGGAACATTAACTGCAGCAGCGATTCATTCCGACGCAGCCTGCGCGCCGCCTGCTTTTCCTCGGTGATATCCCAGTTGGTGCCGATCATGCGCAGCGCCCCGCCGAAGGTATCCCGCTGCACGACGGCCATCGCGCGGATGTCATGCACGCTGCCGTCCGGCCAGACGACACGGAACTCCGTATTGAAATCTTTTTGGCCCTGCACCGACGCCTGGATTTCCTCGTCGACCCGCAACCGGTCTTCAGGGTGGAGTCCACGCTGCCATCCGTCGTAGGTGGAGTTGAACAACTCCCGCGTCAGCCCGTAGAGGCGCAGCATCTGGTCGTCCCACACCAATTTGCCTTCGCCCACGACGAAGTCCCAAATCCCCACCCCGCCAGCTTGGGCAGCCAAGTTGAGCCGCTCGTTCGACTCCTTCACGGCCGCCGCCATACGTTGGATCTCGGTGATGTCGTTGATCACCATGAGGAGGAATTTCCGCCCCTGATTCACGACGATTTCACCGGACAACAAACCGACCAGGAGCTCCCCGTCCTTGCGTCGTAATTTCAATTCGACGTTGTTGATCTGCCCCTGCGCAATCTGCTCTTGGATCAGCTCCGTATAGCGGTCGGGAGCAGGAAACAGCGCGAGGTCTTTGGCCGTTTTGCCAATGATATCGGCCTGGGAATAGCCGAGCGCCTTCATGAAGGCGTCGTTGACGTCGGAGAACCGCTGGTCCGGCAGACTGGCGAGGGCCATCAGCGACGGGTTCACGCGGAACATGCGCTCAAACCGCTGCTGCGCTTCCTGTTCCGCACTCAAATCCTTCGCGACCATGAAGAGGCACTCGTGCCCGTTCCACTGGCCGAACCACAGGCGCGTGTCGGCGGGCACCAGACCGCCGTCTTTGCGCAGGAGCGGCAGGGCACAACTGTTTCGTTCACCCCGGAACACCGCAGCACAAATCACCTCGGCTTCCGGCCGGAGGTTCGTCGGGTGCACATCGAGCAGGCTCATTGCGCCCAGTTCTACTTCGCTGTAGCCGAGAGTCTGTGCAGCCGCCCGATTGGTCGCGATCAGTTTCCCGTCCGTGCTTCCGACGAAGACCATGTCGGTGATGGTTTCGAAAAAAGCCCGAAAATTGGTCAGGTTATCGATCATCGCCCGCTCTTGGAGGCGCCGCTCGGTGACGTCGGTGGCGGAACCGGTATAGCCCAGCAGGCTGCCATCGGCGGCCAACTCGGCCTCGCCAGTGGTGGCGAGCCAGAGTGCGCGGCCATCCTTGGCCTGCGCGGCGGCGATCCGTTCCACGATCGGTTCCCGTCGTCCGAGGGTCGCCAGCCCGGCCGCCTTGAACGCCTCCCGTCCGGCGCTCGGATGCAGGTCGTAAAAATGCACCCGGCCGACCAATTCGTCCGCCCGGTAGCCCAGCACTCGTTCTGCGAGCGGGCTGACGTAGGTGTAGAGACCTTGGGCGTCCATCTGCCACACGATGGTGCCGGTCTGCTCGGCGAGTCGGACGAAGCGCGTCTCACTCGCTTGCAGCTTCAATTGCAGCTTCTTGCGCTCGGATACGTCCTGTTTGACCGCCACATAATGCGAGATGCGCCCGTCCGATTTCCGGAGCGGAGAAATCGTCACCGTCTCCCAATAACAGTCGCCATTCTTTTTCCGGTTCTGGAACTCCCCGTGCCAACTCTCCCCCGCCAAGAGGACCCGCCACATTTCCACATAGACCTCCGCCGGCGTGAAACCCGATTGGAGGATGCGGGG
Organism: Opitutus sp. GAS368; assembly: GCA_945871085.1. Lineage (GTDB taxonomy): Bacteria > Verrucomicrobiota > Verrucomicrobiia > Opitutales > Opitutaceae > GAS368. The sequence goes on from CAMBVX010000091.1 coordinate 18,833, forward strand.
GTTCTGCCCCCGCACCTCTTCGTCCGTATAGCCGGTCACGCGGGTGAACTCGGCATTCACGTAGACAATCGCGCAGCGCAGATCGGTGACGACAATGGAGGCTTGCGACTGTTCGACCACCAAGTTGGCGCGAAGGAGGCGTCCTTCCAATTCCTTGAGCTTGGTGACGTCACGCCCGCTGGCCCGCAGTCCGATGGGCCGACCGCTGGGATCGAAAATCGGCTGCCAGGACAGACTCAACCAGAACATTGTCCCGTCTTTGTGGTGACACTGAAATTCCCGCACGCTGTCCGATCCGCCGAGCGCGACCCCCCGGCCGAGCGAGGCGAGCGCTTCCGCGTTGGCGTCGCCCGGCGTGGCGATCGATCCGAGAAAATCCGGCAGTCCCATGACTGCGGCGGGCGAGTAGCCGGTTATGCGCTCCACGCTTGGACTCACCCACAAAATTTTACCGCCATGGTCGAACCACAACTCAAGATCCACGGTGTAATCGGCGATCGCGCGAAACCTTTCCTCGCTCGACCTCAGTTCCCCGGTGAGCTGCCAAGCCATTCTCTGGGCCTTGGACCGCGTGTTGAGGAGGGAAAAAACCAACCCGGCCAATAACAGACTCATGCTGGTCCCGCCCACCAGCGAGACCCATACAGTGCGTTCGAGCAGCAGTGCGGTTTCGGGGTTGGACCGGGTCAAGCGCAAGGTCCATGGGCAACCCGCGAACGTCATTTGGATTTTCTGCGTCCGGTTCGTCCCTCCGTCCGGGGGCCGGGGCCCGCGCGCCGCGCTGTCGTGGAGCAATGCCGTGGGCGCGGCCACGTCGCCGTCGAAAACCTCCAGACGCAGGGTTCGGCCATCGGGGTGGGTGAGCTTGGTCCGGACGCTGCGCATCAAATCATCCATCCGGTAGGGGCTGTAGACCCAACCCATCAGTGCGGCACGCCGGTCGCCGACCGACTCGAGCGGCGCCTTCCACCGGTAGACCGGCAAATACATCAACGTGCCCGCCTGGATGTCTTGGTCCGTCTCCTGCACCAAGACAACGGCGCCCGAGAGCGCCGCGGCATTCTGGTCCCGCGCCCGTTCCATCGCCGTGCGACGAACGGGTTCGCTCAGCATGTCGTAGCCTAGGGCCCGGAGATTCCGATTGGCAAACGGTTCGAGGTAGATGATCGCCGAGTAGGTCTCCCGGTCACCCGCCGGTCGGACCTGATAGTCGGGAAATCCTTCGGCCCGGAGCGCCGCCACGTGACGCGGCAGATCCGCCCGGGCAATCGCCTGCGCAAAACCCACGCCCTGAATCCCCGACCACCGCGGGCCCACCCGGGTCTGCTCGGCGATGAAATGGCGCCATTCGTCACGCGTGACCTGCTCCGGGCCGTGGGCAAAAAACGCCACCCCGCCGCGCAGGATTGCTTCGCAGTCCTGGAGTCGGTTCAACACCTCTCTCTCGACTTCACTGCAGTGAAATTCGAAATCGAGCTGGTCAATCTCATCCTCCGACGACTGCGTGAAACGGGCGATTCGGGCGGTGGCGAGCAGCCCAACCAGAAAAACGGCCAAGCTCAGGAAAAACCGGCTACGGCCCGTGCGCAGCGGAGAGTCTATCGGCTCATTGGCAGATGTGCTCATGGCCATTTCCCTCCCATCGCCGCACCGCCGCCGTCCTGGGCAACGCCTTCGTCCGCGCCGCATCGCCC
>CAMBVX010000092.1 GCA_945871085.1 Opitutus sp. GAS368
GGGCATTGGCCGAGCAGGCTGCCAAGGACAAGGCCAAGGCCGAGAAGGAAGCTGCCGTGGCCCGGGCATGGGCCGAGCAGGCTGCCAAGGACAAGGCCAAGGCCGAGCAGGAGGCCAAGGCTGCCAAGAACAAACCGGGTAAGTAACCCATTTCGGATTGAGGATCGGTTGGGGCCATCGCCCGGAACCAATCCCAAACAAGATGAAGGTGCCTCGATTGTTATTTATTTCCGATGGTCACGTTCCTTTCCGGAGCGTGATCATCTTTTTGACGCTAGGTTTAGCGGTCTTAAAATTTGTTGCTGAAGGGCCCGAATTTAAACCCTGGCAATTTGCCCCCGGGTCGAAGACCGCAGGCGATCCTTCCATTCTTTAGTATGCGTTCGGTTTTTTTCCTCCCTATTTTCTTGTTGGGGCGACTCGCGGCGGCGGACCGTGCTGCGGAGTCGGCGGCCTCTCCGGCGCCGGTGGTTCGTCTCGACGAGCGGCGGGCGGTCGAGCTGGCGCTGGGAAAAACGCTTTCGATCAAACTTGGCCTGCTCCAGCGCGAAGGTGATCGATTTTCCCTGCGGGTGGCGCGGCAGCAACTGCGACCGCGGGTGGATTTTGCTTCGACCAGCGGTCAGACGCGCACGCTGAGCAACGCCGAGGATGAGGATCCCCGGCTCCAAGCGGACAGGGCCGCCACGACCTACGGGCCGCAGGTCACTTGGCGGGTGCCCACCGGCGGAGAGTTTTCCTACAGCTGGAATACCTCGCTCGGGGTTGCGCGGGAGACGGTGGACGATTTTCGGGGCGATCGAAGCACGACGCTGGAGACGGGATGGACCGTGAGCCTCTCGCAGCCGTTGCTCCGGGGCGGCGGCTGGACGGTCGGGCGCTCGGGCGTGAAACAGGCGGAAATCGCCGACCGCTTGTCCCAGTTGAATCTGCGTGCGACGGTCATCGGAGCCGTCAACGAGGTGTTGGGTGCCTATCGCACCTTCGTCCAGGCCAAGGAAGCGGCCTCGATCGCCCGGCTGTCGCTCGGGCGAGGCAAGCACACCTTGGAGGTCAGCCGCGAACTTCTCGACGCGGGGCGCATATCGCGCAGCGAAGGGACGCAGGCCGAGGCCGAAGTGGCCGGCCGTGAGCTCGCGCTCATTACGGCCGTGAATGCTGAAGACTCTTCTCGGTTAAAGTTGGCCCGGTTGCTCGACGAGCCGTCGAGCGTGCAGTTCGAAGTGCAGCCGCCGGAAAAAGTGGAGCGCGTGACCGCGCAGGTCGGGACGGCGTTGGCGATTGCCCACCGCTCGCGCATTGATTTTTCGGCATCGAAGCTCGACGGAGAGGCGGCCAAACTGGGCCTCGCCGTCGCCCGTAACTCCCAGCTGTGGGACTTGCGTCTCGCCGCGACCCGCACGCAGTCGAGCCTGCACAATGCGACGAGTTCATTTCAGACCGCTTACGATGGCCTCCGGCGGCCCGACAAACAGGAGACGTTTGTCGGCCTGACGTTGAAAGTGCCGCTGTGGGGTGATCTGGAGCGACGCCAAGCTCTGCTGAGTGCCAATATTGCGGTGCGCCAGCACGCGCTGCGGCACGAGAACCTGCGCCAGGACATCGAGTCCCAGGTCATCGATCGCATCCGCAATCTGGAGGCGGCGGGAAAATTTCTGGAAATCGCGCGGCAGTCGCGTGAGCTCGCCGCCAAGGCGGTGGACGATGAATCGTTCCGCTTTCGCTCCGGTCTGAGCTCCATCCTGAACGTGGCCCGGCTCGAAGACCGATTTGTCTCCTCGCAGATGGGCGAGCTGGGTGCATTGCTCGGTTATCTCAATGCCGTGACGGGGCTGGATGAGACGCTTGGGGTGACGCTGCAGACGTGGAGAGTGACCTTGGATTCCGACCAGGAGGATCGGCCGAAAATTTCGCCATGAGCATACCCACCGACCCTACTTTTGTTCGCATCCCGCTCGACGAATTGCTCGGTCTGCTCGTGCAGCGTGTCGTCGCGTTGTTGGACAGCGAGCGCTGCACGATTTTTTTGCACGATACCAAGAACAAAGAGCTGTTCTCCCGGGTGGCGAGCGGGGCTGAAGTGAAGGAGATCCGCATCCCCCAAGGCGCGGGATTGGCCGGCGAGTGTTTCACGACCGGCAAGCTGATCAATATCCCCGATGCTTACGCCGATGCGCGCTTCAACCCCCAGGTCGACCTGGCGACAGGCTATCGCACGCGGACGATTTTGTGTTTTCCGATCGTCGGTCCCCGCGGGGAGAAGGTCGGACTCATGCAAGTGCTGAACCGGATTGGCGGCGGGTTTACAGGCGCGGATCAGCGGCTGATCGAGGTGTTTGCCGCCCAGACGGGGATCACGCTCCAAAATGCGCTCGCGGAGGATGCGCTCGAAGTGGCGCGGGCCAAGGAACGCGAACTCGCGGAACGGCTCGCGGAAAACCATCACAAACTGCAATCGGCCTTCGGCGATCTCGCCGCGCAAAAAGAGACGCTGGAAACTCTGATGCGCCAGCAGCGGATGATGCGCCGGATGGCGGCCGGCGCGGGTGTGCTGGTCGCGTTGATTGTGCTCGCCGTCGTCTTCGGACGCCGCAGAGCAGGTGAAGGCGCGGTGCGTGAGGTCGTGGTGAGTGGCGATGCGGTGGCGGCAATCAAACCGATCGAGGCCGCCATCAACGTGGCCGGCGTGCTCGAGCCGATCACGACCTCAAGCCTGGCGAGTCCGTTTGCCGGTAAGATCCGGAAGATCAGCGTCCAGCCGGGCGACCGGGTGACGACCGGGCAGGCGCTCGTCGAACTGGACACGGCGCAACTCGACAACGAGCTGCGGGATCTGGAAAGTCGGGTGATCGAGGCCCGCCGGATCGAGCAGGAGCTGGCAACATGGAGCAACGGTCGCGATGTGGCCAATGCCCGGCGAAACGTGTACCGCAACCGTTCCGATCTGGAGCAGGCGCGGGTCCAGTCGGCGAATACGGGAAAACTGTTTGAGCGGGGAGTGGTTTCGGAGATCGAGCGGAACACGGCCAACGCTTTTGTCGCCAATCTGGGGGCGCAACTGGCGTCCGCCGAAGAGGATCTCGCGGCGACCCTGAAGCGGGGCGATGAGGGCAGCCTGCGGGTCGCGCGCAATTCGCTGGAAAACATCGAAACGGAATTGAAGCGCAAACGCACCAATCGCGACCGCGCCAAACTGATTGCTCCGCATGACGGCGTGATCCTGCGCGGAGCGACGGGAAACGAGATCCCGCTGACGCCCGGCCGCGATGCCTTTGAAGGCGAAGTGCTCCTCCGCGTCGGCCGGGTGGAGGGATTTTCGGTTCGCTCCACCGTCGATGAGGCCGATGTGTTATTGGTGCGCCCGGGGCAACCGGTGCGGGTGACGGGAGCGGCCTTTTATGGCATCGAGCTGCAGGGCACCGTGTCCGTCGTCAATTCGCAGGCGGCAAATAACGGCACGGGGGTTTCCCGATTCGAGATCGCGGCGGCGATGCCGGTGATTCCCGAGGAGGCGCGGGCGAAACTATTTCTCGGCATGACGACCGATGTGCGCGTGCAAGTTTACTCCAACGATAACGCGCTGGTGATTCCGTTCGGTGCGATACAAGGGACCGCCGGGGCCTACACCGCCACTGTCCGGTTGGCGGACGGAAAGACCGAGCCCCGCACGCTGCGTACCGGAGTGACGAGCGCGGGCGAAGTCGAGGTGCTGGACGGCCTGAAAGCCGGGGAAAGAATCGTGCTCTATCGCTAATCGAAACGACCTCGCCTTGTGATTCAGCTTCGCCAAATCTGTAAAAGTTTCCCGCTCGGGCCCCTGCAAATCGAGGTGCTCAAGGCGATCGATCTCGATATCGCGGCTGGTGAGATGGTCGCCATCCGGGGGGCCTCGGGCGGGGGCAAATCGACGCTGCTCAATATCATTGGCCTGCTCGATGCCCCAACCTCCGGGACCTATCGGCTGGGTGGGGTCGACGTGTTGCAGGCCGACGACGATCATCTTTCCCGTCTGCGCAATCGTCAGATTGGTTGCGTGTTTCAGCAGTTCTTCCTGCTCCCGCATCTGTCGGCACTCGATAACGTGGGCTTGCCGTTGCTCTACCGCAATCTCCCGCCGGCAGCGATCCGGATTGAGGCAAAAAAGATGCTCGAGCGTGTCGGCCTCGGCGATCGCGGGGCGCAGCTGCCCAACCAGCTCAGTGGTGGCCAGCAGCAACGCGTGGCGATCGCCCGTGCGCTGGTTGGGTCGCCCAAGCTCTTGATCGCGGACGAGCCGACCGGCTCGCTCGATTCGGAGGCCGCGCAAGGGATTGTCGATCTCCTCATCTCTCTCAACCGCGCGGAGCACGTTACGATTCTGATCGCCACGCACGACGCCGACGTCGCTGGTCAGTGCCGGCGCCAGCTGACGCTCGCAAACGGCCTCACTTTTTCCTCATGATCAAACGACTCGCGCGGGAAGCGGTGCTCAGTCTTTGGCTCGTGCGGCAACGCGCGTCGCTCGCGGTGGTTGGCATCGCCATCGGGATTGCCTCGGTGATTGCGATGGTGACGGCGGGAAAAATCGTGGAGCGCGAAACGCTGCGGCAGTTTGAGACCGTGGGGATGGACTATTTTGTCGTGACCTTTGCCGACACCAAGAAACTCGGTCGGCTCGAACCGGCGGACGCGGATGCGTTTCTGTTGGGGCTGCCGTCGGTGCAGAGTTTGGTGCCTTATGTCGGAGCGGTTGCCCAGGTGCAGGCGGGGCGTCGGTTGGCGGAGGCGCCGGTGCTCGGCGTCGAAGAGCGGTTCACGAGCGTGAATCGCCTGGAGATGGCGGCGGGCCGTTCCTTGCACAGCCTCGATCAGACGTCGGCGTTTTGCGTGCTGGGAGCCGAGTTGGTCACCACCCTTGGGTATGCGCCGGTCGAGGCCGTAGGGCAGGCGGTGCGGGTTGGCGGCGTCAACCACACCGTCGTTGGCGTGCTGGCCCCTAATTCGGGCGGGAGCGTGACACCCTTCAACGTGAACCGTGCGGTACTGTTGCCGTTTGCCAAGGCGCGCCGGAGCTTCCCGGCCAATCCTCCCGTCGCGCTCTTCGGTCGCGTCGGGCCCAAGGTCGATCCGCGCACGGTGACAGAGGAAATCGCGACCTATTTCCGGCGATTCCATCGGGAGACGCAGGCCAGCGTGGCCACGGCAGAGCAGCTGATTGCAAAGCTCGAGGATCAAACACGGCTTTTTACGCTGATGCTCGGAGCGATTGCCGCCATTTCACTGATGGTCGGCGGCGTCGGCGTGATGAACATGATGTTGGTTTCGGTTGCCGAGCGCCGGGTGGAAATCGGTCTGCGGCGCGCGCTCGGAGCCGAGCGGCGACACGTGCAACAGCAATTTGTGCTGGAGGCCTTGATGCTGTGTCTGGTGGGAGGGCTGGCGGGCACCGTAATGGGCATCGGTGCCGCGTGGGGGATCGCACACTTTGCGAAATGGGAATTCAGGCTCCACGTGCCGGCCGTCTTGCTCGGAGTCGGGGTGTCGTGTGCGATCGGGATTTTCTTCGGATTCTATCCGGCCTACCAAGCGGCGCGGATGGACATTATTGCCGCGTTACGTTCGCGGCGGTGACCGGTCGTCGGGCGGGCCTCATCGCTAGAGGCCGCGTTTCCAAGGCCCCCGAGCCAGGCGGCCAACCCGCTGCTTGCCAAGTCAAAGGCAACCAGCCGGGGTTGCTCGCGCATGCGCAGGCGTTGGACGCGGCGGCGTGGGCCGCGCGGTCGGCCGCCCCCCTTTTTTTGTCCAGACAACCGGCGGTCGTGGCCGGGGAGAAGTGCGCGGGCTCGCGGCCGACGCCGCACGTGCTGCGGCATTCGTTTGCGACGCACTTGCTGGAGAGTGGGACGGATATCCGGACGCTGCAGGATTTACTCGGCCACGAGAGCGTGGAGACCGCGTATAGGCTGCGCCACGCGGCTTGAGCGACGCAGATCACCACGCACGTGATGCGGGAGACGCGGGAGACGCGGGAGACGCGGGAGACGCGGAAGAAGGGGAAGACGCGGGAGACGGAGGAGATGGGGAGCGGAAATCTTGATGCGGAAGGTGGAGATCTTGAAATCGGGCATCGCGGATTTCGGAGATGGAAAACCCCGGCGGGCGGGACGGAAGGGGCAACGCGACGGGTTCACTCGTAAAGGTGGGCGCGACTCAGGCGAGTTTTTCGAGGGTGACCTCGCCGGCCCGGAAACGCTGGGTGCGCCCGTGGGCGTCGCGGAGGAGCAGGGCTCCGTCGTCGTCGAGCCCGGCCACGGTGCCCGCGTGGCGGCGTCCGCCTTCGAGGAGGGCGATCGCGCGGCCCCGCAGGACGTCGTAGCGATGCCAGAGGTCGGCGAAGGATTTGGTGTAGTCGCCGTCGAGGAAATTTTGGTAAGCGAGGAAGATGCGGCCGAGGAGGGCGGCGGCGAGGCGGTTGAAGTCGAGGGGCGCGCCGGTGACTTCAGCGAGGGCGATGGCGCGGCCGCCGAGGGCGGCGGGCCAGTCGGCGGAGGGGCTGTTGATGTTGAGGCCGAGGCCGAAAACGAGATCGCGGATCTGGTCGGCGTCGATGCGAGCTTCGGTGAGCATGCCGCCGGCTTTGCGGCCGTCGAAGAGGATGTCGTTGGGCCATTTTAGCCCGGGCTTGAGGCCGGCGAAGTTGGCGAGCAGTTCGCAGACGTTGAGGCCCATCCAGAGCGTAAAGACGCCCATCCGATCCGGGGCAACGCGGGGGCGGAAGGCGACGCTGAGGTAGAGATTGCCGTTGGCTTCGCTGTGCCAAGCGCGTCCGAGGCGGCCGCGGCCTTTGGTCTGGCGATGCGCGAAAATGGCGAACGGGGCGGGGCGGCCGGCGGCGAGTTGGCGGGCGGCTTCGTCGTTGGTGCTGTCGGTTTCAGGGAGGACGAGCAGCGAAAAACCGCGGGGCCGGACCTTGAGTTGGGTGTCGATGAGTGACGCGTGCGGGGTGGAAGGTTTTTGGGTGATCCGGTAGCCGCGGGCGCGTTGCGCCTCGAAGGTGAAGCCGGCGGCGCGGAGTTTTTCCATGTGCTGCCAGATGGCGACGCGACTGACGCCGAGCTTGGTGGCGAGGGCGGAACCGGAGACCCAGGCGGGATCGCGCGCGAGGAGTTCGCGGAGGATCACGTGTTCGGGGGTGGGCATGGATCGGAGGTCGGAAGACGGAGGGCGGAGGGCGGGAGGCAGGGGACGGGAGGACAGGAGGACAGGAGACGGGAGACGAGAGAACGAGAGAGGGGGAGACTTGGGGCGGAAATTGGAAACAACGAACGAGAAGGAGAACGAGGAGGAGAACGAGAACGAGAACGGGAACGAGAACGGGAAGGGGAATGAGAACGATAACGAGAACGGGAAGGAGAACGAGAAGGAGAACGAGGAGGAGAACGAGAACGGGAAGGAGAACGAGAACGAGAACGGGAACGGGAACGAGAAGGAGAACGGGAACGAGAACGGGAAGGGGAAGGAGAATGAGAACGATAACGAGAACGGGAAGGAGAACGAGAAGGAGAACGAGAACGGGAACGGGAACGAGAAGGAGTGGAGAGCGTGGTTGAAAAGGTGGGGACGGTCGGGGAGGGTCGGCAAATGTCATTTGATGAATTTCAGCAATCGATGGCCGGGGAAGCGAAGGTGCCGGCGGGTTTGAGTGGGGCGTTGCAGGCGCTGTGGCACGATGGGCGGGGGGATTGGGAGCGCGCGCACGACTGCGCGCAGGAGGACAAGGGTCGCGACGGGTCGTGGGTGCACGCGTATCTTCACCGCAAGGAAGGGGACGAGGGCAACGCGGGCTATTGGTATGCGCGCGCCGGGCGGGCGGAGCCGCCGAAGGGTGTCACGCTGGACGCGGAGTGGGCGGCGATGGTGCGCGAGCTGGTCGGACGAGGAGCGGGCAAGTGACGACGGATTCCGGCTGAAGCCGGGGCTACGAACTCGGACGACGCGGGCGATGGGCCGCGCGGAAAACTATTTCGGCGCCATGCCCCCGTAACCGAACGAGGTGGAGCGCAGGTAGGTCTTTTGGGCGGCATCCTTCACTGCGCCGCCGGCCGTGGGGTCCGATTTCATGACCATGTTTACGTTGTCGGAGAGATCGGACATGTTCTTGAGGCGTTCGTCTTCGGCATACATGGCGAGTGCGCGGGCTTCGGCGGACGAGCCGAAGAGCGGCAGCGTCCAGCGGTTGAGCGCGCGGTCGGCGTCGGAGATGTAGCGGCGTAGGGCGAGGGCGGCCAGGCCCTTCTTGGTGTGGATCTGGCGTTCCGTGAAGATCACGGGGCGCTGTTCCTGCACCACAAATTTTTCGAGGCGGACAATCGTGTTTTTCGGTTTGTCGGTTGCGCGGAGGTCGGCGGCGTCTTCCTCGTCTTTCTTTGCGAGTTCGGCGGCGGTGAGGGGCGGAGGCGCGGGTGGGGGCGGCGTGTATTTTGGGAGGTTGGAGGTGAGCATCGCGGCCACATCGCCGGAGATGGCGCGGTTGCGCTTCGGCGCCGGCGGGGGAGCGGTGTCGGCGGCGGCGGGCTTTGGGGCGGGGCCTGATTCAGCGGTAGGCGTGGCTTGGGCACGGAGCCCGAGTGGCAGCAGGGCGAAAACCAGAATGAGTCGGACGACGTGGCGCATGACGAGATGGAAACGTGGCGAGCGAGGGGGTTCCGCGCAATCCTCGGATTTGCTGGGCGGCCGGCAGCGCGCGGCATTGTGGGGCCGCTTAGACGGCGGTGGGTTCGGCTTGGGGGGTGACGAATTTGGCGAGGACGAGGCCAGCGATGATATACAAGACGAGGTCGTAGAACGCCTGGGCGATCGTCCAGCCCCACGCGTGGTGCCACCAGATCGCTTGACCGAGGTCGCCAATCGCCACGAGGACCCCGAGCGCGGCGCAAAACTTTACGCGGCACGTCCAGCGCGCGAAAGCCGGGGAGAGGCCGCAGAGCAGGACGCTCAGCAGGGTCGCGATCACCAGCAGTTGCAGGAAGCCTCTGAGCATCACGGTGGGGTCCAGATGAGGCGCGCTCTCTTTGCGGATATGCACTTCGATGCTGGGGCCGCGTTTCGCGAGTTCCATCAGGCGGGCCTCGCCGGAGAGCGGGCTGGGAATCAGGTAGGCACCGGTGGCAGGAAAAAGTTTTCCGACGGCGAGAGCCGTGGCCGACTCATCCGTGACCGTGCTGAGGGCTTTGTACGGGAGCAAGTGGGGCGCGCCCCAGTAGGCAAAGCCCCAAAAAAACATGGCGAGGGCGGCGAGGAACGGAGCGAGGAGGAATTTTTTCATGTCGAGATGAGGGTTGACAGCAGGACAGACGAGGGCGGGGGAACGGACGGGGTTGTCCGGCGGGAAGTGGACATAGTGTGGGGAGTGGTTGGGGCGGGAATCAATCGCGTTTTTCGGCGAGGCGGTCGCGTTCGGTGAGGAGCTGGGCGGCGATGCTGAGGGCGATTTCGGGCGGGTGGTTGGTGCCGAAATCGAGGCCGACGGGGCAGTGAAATTTTTCCGCGAGCGTGGGAGCGAGGCCGGCGGTGACGAGCTCTTGACGGAGGACGGCAGACTTCGCGGCGCTGCCGATGACGCCGATGAAGGGAAAGGCGCGGGTCGCGAGGGCGCGCTGGAGGATCGGGCGGTCGGTGCGGTGGCCTTGGGTCAGGCAGAGGACGAAGGCGTCGCCGGGGAGCGAGTCGACGACGGGCGCGAGATCGGTGAGGAGGACGCCGCGCAGGTGCGGGGCGCGGGGGAGTTTTTCGAGCCACTCGGGCCGCGTATCATAAACCGTGAGACTGCACGGCAGGGGGAGCAAGACCGGGATCAGCGCTTGGGCAATGTGGCCGGCACCGAAGATGACGATGGGCCATACGGTGGCGAGGTGAGGCTCGAAGTAGAGTTTTACGGCGCCGCCACAGGTCATGCCGACGTCGCCCTTCAGCGTCCAACTGACGAAGCGCGGGGCGGAGGTGTGGGAGGTGAGGAGCGCTTGGGCGAGGGTGAGGGCGTGGGCTTCGACGCGGCCGCCGCCGATGGTGCCGGTGGCAAGGCCAGTGGCGGTGACGAGCATTTTGGCGCCGGTGTCCTGGGGTACGCTGCCGAGCGCCTCGATGAGGGTCACGAGCACGAACGGGGTCGCGGAGGATTCGAGGGCGACGAGTTGGGCGTAGAAGGAGAGTGGGGCGGGCATGGTGTGAGGGGCGAAGATTTCCAAACAGGTTTCACCACGGATGGCACGGATGAACACGGATAAAACCGGGAGCGCTTACAGGGCCTTAACAATTCTGCCGTGGACTGAGACACGGGCTTAACATTGGGCTGCGATACTCGTCGTCGGTTCGGAAACAAATTATCCGCTCTCGGGCGGCTCAAAAAAATTACCCAATGAAAATGTCCATGCCTAGCTTCGTCGGTCGTCGTGTGATTGTCGTCGGTTGTCTCGTCGCGGCGACGGCCGCTTTTGCGCAGGGGCCCCGGGGCCCGCAAGGTCCACAGGGCCCGGGGCAGCCGCCCCGCGCGCCGGTGGGGGTGCCGGGGCCCGGGGCCAATCCCGCGCCCGTGGCGCCCCCGGCGGCCAATCCCAATCAGGGCCGGCCGGGTCCACAGCTCAATCCGCTCGGGCAGCCGCTCGCCGGGTTGACGGCGGCGCAGTTGGCGGCCTTCAACGAGGGCGGGGTCGAGTTTCGCAAGGTCGAGACGGTGGCGGGAGGGCTCGGGCCGATCTTCAACGACGTCTCGTGCGTGGCGTGCCACAGTGCGGGCGGCGTCGGTGGGGCGAGCCGCACGACGGTGACGCGCTTTGGCCGGACAGTCGACGGGGTGTTCGACGCGTTGGAATCGCAGGGCGGTTCGTTGCTGCAGGTGCGGTCGATCAATCGCGGCCTACGCGAAGTCGTGCCGACGGAGGCCAACACGGTGGCACGGCGGGTGACGACACCGCTTTTTGGAGCGGGTCTGATCGAGGCGATTCCGGACAGCACGATCACCCTCGGCACGCTGCGCGCGAAACCGGCCGGGATCGCGGGAAAAGTTTCGGTGGTGCGCGACGTCGTGAGCGGAGTAAACCGCATCGGGCGCTTTGGCTGGAAGGCGCAGCAGGCGACGCTGCTGGCGTTTTCGGGCGATGCGTATGTGAACGAAATGGGGATCACAAACCGGTTCTTCCCCACCGAGAATGCGCCGAACGGAAACGTGGAATTACTCGCGCGGTTTGATCGCGTGGCGGATGTCGAGGACGAGATTGATCCCGTGGACGGCAAGGCGGACATGGATCGCGCGGCCGATTTCATGCGATTGCTCGCGCCGCCGCCCCGCGGGCCGGCGACGGCTTCGTCGGTCGCGGGTGAGGCGATTTTTGCCCGGTTGGACTGTGCGGTGTGTCACACGCCGACGATGCGGACGGGGCGGCATCCGATCGCGGCGCTGAGTGGGAAAGAGGTCGGATTGTATTCAGATTTGTTGCTACATGACATGGGTGCGCTGGGCGACGGGATCGTGCAGGGCACGGCGGGAGCGCGGGAGATGCGCACCGCGCCGCTGTGGGGACTGCGTTCACGGCCGACGTGGTTGCACGACGGAAGGGCGAACACCGTTGACCAAGCCGTGCGCGGTCATGGGGGTGAGGCGCAGAGCTCGCGCGATCGTTATGCCGCGTTGAGTGCGGCGGAACGCCAGCAGCTGCTCGATTTTTTGAATACGTTGTGAGTTTGGCGCGGGAAACGTCCGTGCGACGGACTGTGCGGTGCGCCTGCCCCGGCTCTCAGGAGCGGGGAAGGCGTTTTTTTTGCGCGCGGGCGGGTTACTGCGGGTCGGAGACGCGGCCGAGGAAGAGGCAGGTGCCGCTGGCGCGGTGTTGGATGGCGAAGAGGAAGGGGCGGTCGACGAGGACTTCTTTGGGGGGAGGGCCGATGGTGGCGCTGGCTGGGACGGCCAAGACGACGGCCGTGGCGGCGGCGGCTTCGGTGCCGGCTTCGTCGATGGCTAGGAACGTCTGGTGAAATACATTTTGGATATAGAGATAGTCGTCCACCTCCAATCGGCGCGGGGCGATGCCGTCGAAATTCGCCGTGCGTTTGGGGCGGTCGAAGGCGGTGGTCAGACCGAGTGACAGCAATACGTCGGTGAGGGCGAGCGTCGCGCCGGGGATTTTGAATTTCGGCAGAGCGAGGTTGACCTCGGTGCGGCTGGTATCGCTGAGTTTCGCCCAGCGGGCGAAGTGCTCGGGGGTGAGTCGCGCGGCGGCAGCGGCGGCAGTTTGCCCTGCGGCGGGCAGCACGATGACGAACTGGAGATCGCGGCCGAGGTAGTCGAGCGTGACGACCGTGAGTCCGTCTTCGCTGGCGTATCCAAAAGAGCCGCTCATTGCCATCGTGGGAACGGTGCGCGTGGTGGTGGGGGTCGGGTGAAACACCTGTGGGGAGGTGGAGAACGTGGAGAACGGGCGGTCCCAAGGGGCTTTCAGGTAGAGGGCGTTGACGAGGACCAGACGGGTGGTGTCGGTGACGCCACCGGTGGGGATGAGATCGAGGATTTTCTGTTTCGTTTGGCCAGCGACCCACGCGTTGATGGTGAGGCGGGCACCCTCGGGGTTGGCGATGAAGTCTGTGAATTGCAGCGGTGCGGCGAAGCCGTCGTTCAGCAGAGAAAGGAAGGACTCGCGGAACGGGTAACCGGGTTGGCCATACAGACGGTTGGCGGCGCTCCACTCGATGGGGTCGGTGCGCTGGGTGGGCGTGCTACGGGCGGCGGCGAGTGGGATGGTTTTCGCGGCGGCATCGGCGAGGGCGGTGCGGAGGCTGGAGAATTCGGTTTGGAGCGAGGCGTTGTCTGCGGGTAAACGGAGCACGCGGGCCATCTCGGCGCGGGTCTCGCCGGCGGCGCCGGCGTAAGCGAGGGCGAGGGCGGTCTGGATGGAATAGGGTGAGAGTGCGAGATTGAGGGCGGGGGACGTGGCAGCGAGTTGGCGGTAGAGATCGAGGCCGACGGCGTTGGTGGCGCGGCCAACGTCGAAGCCGGTCGCGGGCGCGGCGGCTTCGTAAATTTCGGCGAGGGCGATGCCGGTTTCGCCGGCGGCGCCCCGCACGTGGAGCGAGTAGGTGCCGGCGCGGAGGGTGACAAGGAGGGCCGCGTCGTTGGGGCTCGCGAGATCGAAGGCGCCGAGGGCGCGGCCGGCGTCTTGCAGGGTGGCGGCGGCGGTGGGGCCGTCGCTGCGCCAGTTGTCGTTGGCGGCGAGGCGGGTATTGCCGGCGTAGAGTTCGAGGGAGGGATCGGCGAGGATGCCGGGGACGTTGAACTGGCTGAGGGAGGGGCCGACGCCGCGGAGGAGGAGGCGGAGTTCGCCTTCGCCGGCGATGACGAAGCCGATGACGACGAGGCCTTCACCGGTCTCGACGCGGGCGCGCGAGGAACTGTTGACGAAGCGGGCGGAGGTCGTCGAGGGCGTGGCGGTCGCATCGTAGAATTCGAGGAGCGCGATGCCGGTGGCGTCGGTGGCGGAGCGGCATTGGGCGGTGAGGGTGCCGACGGCGGCATGGCCGAGGAGGGCGGCGTCGCCGGTGGATGGGCTGCTCGCAGCGGCCAGGGGAAACGCGCCGACGTAGGTGGAGGCGACTTGGGCGTCGGTGCCGAAGGCGGCGGTCTTGGCGGCGCTGGTGCTCGCGCGGAAAAGTTCGAGGGTGGGGTCGCGCAGTGGGTTGGTGACGCCGTAGGGGCGCAGGCCCGGGCCGACGGCGCGCACGAGCAGGGGCAGGGTGCCGGTGCCCTGCACGACAGCGCCGGCGACGAGGGCGTCGGCACCGCTGCCGGCGACGGCGCGGATGGAGAGGTTGGTGAGGCGGGCGGGATGCGCCGTGGCGCGGGTGCGCGAGGCGTCGACGGTGGTGGGCGAGACGGTCCAGCCGGTGGGCGGTGTGGGAATGGTCGGGGTAGCCGGCGGAAGTAGGATGATTGGTGGAGTGACGGGTGGAACCGTGGGCGGAATCGATTGGGCCCAGGAGGGCGATGAAAGGGTGAGCAGTGCGGCAACGACGGCGAGTGAGGCTTTCATGGCGGGGAGGCTGGCCGGAAAAATTGCCCCGAAAAGCGGCCAGACGCGAGGGGCGAATGGCCGCGGCAGAGAGCCAGCGGTCACGGAATAAGCCTGCAAGTTTTTCTGCGGCGGTGTCGTCCGTGCTGCGTCCGTGGCTTGCGCGACAAGGGAATCATGCACGAACTTTCGCAAAGACTGATCCGGGAGTTGGCCGGAGCGCGGGGGCGGAGATTATTTTTCGGAGGCGGCAGGTGGGTTCCGGGTGAGGCGTGGACCGAAGAGATTCAGGGCGAGGCCGGCGATCACAAGGGCGGCGGCTTGGAGTTTCCAGGCGGGGAGCGGTTCGCCGAGGATGAGGGCGGAGCTGAATAAGCCGAAGACGGGCACGAGGAGCGCGAAGGGCGAGACGGTGGAGGCGGGGTGGCGCGCGAGGAGCCAACTCCAGAGGGAATACGCGACGAGGGTCGAGGCGTAGACGATGAAGGCCACGCTGAGAATCGTCGGGAGCGAAAGATGCGTGAGGCTGTGCGTGATGAGCGCCGGGCCTTCGAAGACGAGTGAGGCGAGGGCCATCGGAATGGGGACGACGAGACTGGCCCAGACGACGAGGGCGAGGGGGTTGACGCGGCCGAGGCGTTTCGAGGTGTAGTTGGCGTAGCCCCACGAAGTCGCGCCGAGGAGGACGCAGACGAGGCCGGCGATGGTGATGTCGCCGCCGGTGTGCACGGCGACGAGGACAAAGCCCGCGCCCGCGACGAGTGCACCGGCGATTTGCACCGGCAGTATGCGTTCTTTCAGGACGAACGCGGCGAGGGCGAGCGTGACGAAGACTTGAAATTGCAGCACGAGGGACGCGAGGCCGGCGGACATGCCGAGCTTCATGCCGAGGAAGAGAAAACCGAAATGCAGGGCGAACATCGTGAGGCCGTAGACGATGAGCTGGCGGAGGGTGATCGCCGGGCGCGGGAGGAAGAATACTACAGGGAACGCGACGAAGATGAAGCGCACGGCGCAGAGGAGGAGCGGAGGCAGTTCGCGCAGGGCGACCTTGATGGCCACGAAGTTGGTGCCCCAGATGGAGACGACGACGAGGGCGAGCAGGAGGTGGCGGAACGGGAGGGCGGCGGACATGGCGTGGCGTCGTGGCAGAGCAGTTGGACGGGTGACGCTGGCGGAGGCGCGGGCGGCGGCAAGGGTGAGCGCGGGCGCGGCGGATACAGTGACGCGGATGGGGGTGGGCTACACTTGGATTTTCGGGGTGAAGAGCGCAGGCGAACGCGCGGGGGAGAACAGACCGGGGGAGGTGAACGCTCATGGAGTTTCGCCAATGGGCGAAACTTTGGGAGTGAGCTTCGGCTGATCGCCGAAGCGGCGGGGGTGGGGTCTGCTGATCGCAGACGGGGGTGGAGTGAGCAAGGCACCGCGCCGGAAGCGGCGCGGCTACGCGCACGCGGCTGTTTTACGGACAGTTTTCGGATAATCGCCTTTGCCAGAAATTCGTTGATCTCGGTGTGGTGAGGCACCGGCTGACAGACTTTCGTCGTTGGATTTTGATACCAGTCGTGTTTGCCGCCGTGGCGGATGAAGACGGCGCCGGCTGCCTCGATTTGGCTCACGAGGTCTCGACGCTCCATGCGATTTCGAGCTCAGCGTGACGTTTGACAGACGAAATTGTCGATTGAACTAAAACAAGTCCGCCTCAGGACCCATGAGTCGCCCGCCGGTATCGAGGAGTCGCCAAAACGAGTCAGATGACCTTCGGAAGCATAAGCTGTCCGCGATCGAGAATCGGAAGCATAAGATTCCCGAGATTTTAGGGCTCATTTTCGCTTGGGGCATAATGGGCGGCTTCGGCACGCACCGCATCGTTAGGTTCCGTCGGCCCCGTTGCAGAATTGGTTCGTTTTTGAACCAAGCAAAAATTGAGGTCGGCCTGCCGCTGACTGGTAAAGAAGCGGGTCGTTGAGGGGTTCGGAGCTGGGAGCAATTCAGGCCTCACGACATAACCTCGTCGTGCTCCCTCTCCCGATAGAGCCTTTCAACAAAAAGCAACTTGCCCTCGTCGGATCAATCCAGGCTGTGGATCGACGAATCTGCTTCACCGATTCCCGGCCCGCGGAAACCGACGTCTGGGCCGGTGGCCCCGAATCGGTCGCCTTCAGTTTGCCTCGCGTCGTGCGGGCACGCGAACGTTTACTGGCCAAACGATATTGCCAGTCGGCGGAAGTTGGAGAAAGGGATCCACCGCCCCAAGCTCCGTGCCTCCCAGGATTTCGCCCTGTATATATGAACTCGCTCATCGCCGTTTTATGTCCGCTGTCGCTGGCCATTGGCTCGAGCCTTGCGTCGGGCGCGGCGGCGCCGGCGTTTTCAGTCCAGCTCGACACCATCAGCTCCGGCTTTGATCACAAAACCTGCTGGGTGCATCCGCGGGCGGGAGCCATCCCCGGACCCACGCCGAGCGTCGTGCTGACCATGCAGCGACTGCTGCTCACCGGGAGCGACGTGTTCTATGCCATCAATGAAATGCGGACCGACAATCTCGGGAAAAGCTGGTCGGCGCCGCATGATCACGCCGACACACTCGGTCGGCGAACCGTTGAAAGAGATGTCTCCGAGGGCGTCGCCGACTTCTGGCCGAAGTGGCACGCCAAGTCAGGCCGTCTGCTCGGAATCGGGCTGATGGCGCGCTATCAAGGTGACGCCCAGGTACCCAATTTTCCGCGCAAGACGGCGTATTCCGTTTACGACGCGACAACGCGCACCTGGACCCCGTGGGACACCATGGCCATGCCCAACGCGGCGAAATTTTTCAGCGCCGGCGCCGGCTGCGCCCAACGCGTGGATCTGCCGAACGGCGACATCCTCCTGCCGATTTATTTTCGCGCCCAGGATTTACGCACCTACACCGTGACCGTGCTGCGCTGCAGCTTCGACGGCAGGACGTTGCGCGTGACGGCCGCGGGGAATGACCTGACGGTGGCCGGCGATCGCGGGCTCTATGAGCCGTCCCTGATGTTATTCCAGAATCGTTATTATCTGACAATCCGCGCCGATCGCGCCGGTTATGTCGCCACCTCGGACGACGGGTTGAATTTCACTCCGCCGAAAGCGTGGACCTGGGATTCGGGCGAGGACCTCGGTAACTACAACACCCAGCAGCATTGGGTGACCCACGACCGCGCCCTGTACTTGGTCTACACCCGGCGCGGCGCGAACAACGACCACGTCATGCGCAACCGTGCTCCGCTTTTTATCGCCCGAGTCGACCCCGAAAAACTCCAGGTCATTCGTGCCACCGAGCAGATCCTGGTGCCCGAGCGCGGCGCGCGCCTCGGCAATTTCGGCATCACTGAAGTCAACGAAAACGAAACCTGGGTGACCGTCGCCGAATGGATGCAAACGAAAGCGCCGAATCCCTAC
This sequence comes from Opitutus sp. GAS368, assembly GCA_945871085.1. Taxonomy (GTDB): domain Bacteria; phylum Verrucomicrobiota; class Verrucomicrobiia; order Opitutales; family Opitutaceae; genus GAS368. The sequence goes on from CAMBVX010000092.1 coordinate 17,460, forward strand.
GACTACACGATCCCGATGAAATACGGCTCCAACAATGCCGTATTCGTAGCGCGGATTCGATGGCAGACGCCGAACTCGAGCTGGAACAAGCATTGATCGCGTCACGGCAACTCTCCGGCGCCCCTGTGAAACGTCTTCAGTCCCGATGAAAACGACCCGGCGGGAAATAATTGGTTCGTCGCTCGGTGCCCTCGGCGTGGCGTTGCTGCCGCCGGCGCTCCGGGCGGCCGGAGGTGCCGGAGTGCGCGAGCCGGTGGCAGCGCGGGCTCTGACGCGACCTCACCTGCTGGTCACTGCCGGCAAGGTCGACGGCCTGCGGTCGGTCGCCGAACTCCGCACCTGCGCGAAAAGCGGGCATGGTCGCACGCTGTGGGAGGATTTGCGCACGCGGGCGGATGCGGACGTGAACGCCAGGCCGCTCGCGGGCGGCAGCCGAAACTACACGATCGTCCATGCGACGGCGACGCGCGTGCTGCGGCATGCTCTGGCGTTTCTAATCACGGAGGATGAGCGTTATCGCAACGCGGCGCTGGCCCAAATCGAGGCCACGTTCGACCCGCAGCTCTGGACCGACTGGCGGGATGCGGTGGCTCCAGCCCAGTGGCACACCGGGTTGCGCATGGGCCAGCTGGGTTCCGCCTTCGGGCTCGCCTACGACTGGCTCCACGCGTCGTTGAGCGCCGAAGAACGCCGCCGCGTGGTCGCCGGGGTGGATCGCTGCGGAATTCAGCCTTACCTGAAGGCAGTCGAGACCGGCTCCTGGGTGGTCGGTTCCCTTAACAATTTCGCCTCCGTGATTCCGGGCGGCCTCGCTATTGCCGGCATGGCGTTCGAGGACGATCATCCGCAGTCGGCCCGGTTGGTCGAACTGGGGCGGGAGCGCATGGTCGCCTATTTGGGCGAGTTCGGACCGGACGGAGAATGGAACGAGTCCATCCCCTATGCGGCTTCGTTCGTCAACGTCGTGGCCTTCTTCTCCACGCTGCGCTACTGGTCGGCCGCAAGGGCCGGAGCAAACGGACAGAATAGCGCCCTGCCCCCCGCGCTGGCGCAGTTCTGCCGTTGGCTGATGTATATGACCCGGCCGCATGGCCGGGAGGCTTTGTTTGGCAACAGCCCCAAGGCCGCTGGCCAGCGCCGGATCAGCCTGTCCCATCTGCCCGCAGTGGCGGCCGCCGGGCACGATGGAATCCTGCAGTCGCACTACCTGAATAATCTATTCCCCGATCAAGAGACCGATGGCATGCGCAACTATGCGCTCGAACTCGTCTGGTATGACCAGACGCTCGCACCGGTCAGTCCCGAGGGCCGAGACCCGCATGGCAAAGTCTTTCCGGCGAACACCGGCTGTGTGAGCAGTCGCACCGATTGGGACGCGCGATCCACTCCGTGCCTGGTCTATGGCAAGGGTGGCAGCGCCTACGAAATCAACGGTCACAACGACGTCGGTCAGGTGTGCATCGACGGTTACGGAGAACCTCTGATTCTGGACCCCGGCGGGTATCACGTCGATCAGAAGAGCAGCAGCAAAACCTTCGGTCTCACGATCGCCCACAACGTCCTGATCTTCGACCGCGAGAACATGCGCGCCGACCGGCCCATCGCGCGCGCCATGTTCAACGCCCCCGAGCGCCGCAAAACGCCGGCGTTGCGATCGAAGTTCCTCCAGTCCCGGTTCGATGACAGAAAGGGCGGATACTGGCAGTTGGATACCACGGACGTTTACGCCGGCGTGAACAAAGTCTGCCGCACCGTGGTGCACTTGAATCCAGGTGTGGTCGTCGTGCTGGATACCGCGACCCTGCCCCGGCTGCGCGAGATCTCCCTCCGCTGGCATACGGCGGATAAAAGCGTGCCGACGGCGGACGGAAACTTTTCCGTCACGGGCGCCGGCGGTGCCACGCTCGCCTCGCGGGTCGTGCGCCTCGATCAAGGGTCCATCACGTTCGCCCGCGAAACCCATCAGGAAACGGGCGACAGCTTCGTCGAGGCTTCGTTACGCGGCACCGCCTGCTCGCTGTTGAGTGTCTTCTGCGTCTTTCCTCGTGCCACTGTGGCCGGAGCGTGGGAACTCGCCGAGGGCGTGTTATCGATTGCAGGACCCGGCGGACTCGTGGACGTCAGAATGACGGGCACGGCGCTCTCGGTCGCATATCGGGACGGACGCATGGGCTGGCAAGTGGCCTTGCCCCAAGGAAATTTATGAACGGCGAAAACCTCCGCAAATCCCTCCACGACGGCAGCCGAGTCTACGGCACCCACATCACCGGCCTGAGCAATGCCGTGATCACGCGCCTGCTCGGCACCGCACCGTTGGACTATGTTTTTTTCTGCAACGAGCACATGCCCATGGACCGGGCCGAGACCTCCATTCTGTGCCAGCATTTCAGCAGCATGGGCATTTCCCCCATCGTGCGGATTTCCTCGCCCGATGCCACCGAAGCCGCGATGGCGCTCGACGCCGGCGCCGAAGGCATCGTGGTGCCCTACATCGAAACCGTCGACGAGGTGCGCAAAATGGTGGGCGCGGTCCACTACCGTCCGATCAAGGGCCGGCAACTGCGCGAAATCTTCGACGGCACCCGGCCGCCGACGCCGGCGGGCGAGACCTTTCTGCGCCGCTTCAACCGCCACCACTATTTGATCATCGGCATCGAGAGCGTGGCCGCCTACGAAAATCTCGATGCGCTGATCGACGTCGAAGGCGTGGACGGAGTTTTCATGGGTCCCCACGATCTCAGCGTCTCCCTCGACGTGGCGGAACAATGGGAGCATCCCAAACTGCTGCGCTTGATCGAGGACACCACCCGTCGCTGCCGTGCCGCCGGCATCGGCGTCGGCGTGCATCTGTCGCACATATTCTCGATGGAGCAGACCCACCGATTCACGTCGATGGGCATGAACTGGATTCTGGATGGCGCCGATATCA
>CAMBVX010000093.1 GCA_945871085.1 Opitutus sp. GAS368
TCGCACGCAACTCAACGCCGCGGTGCTGCACGACGGACATCTCTACGGCGTCGATGGCGATACGACTTCGATCGCCTCGCTGAAGTGCCTGGAGTTCGCCACGGGCACAGAGAAATGGGCGCACAAGGATTTTCGCACGGGCGCTCTGAATATGGCCGACGGCCGGCTCATCGCCCTGAGCGGCACCGGCACCTTGATGATCGCGCCCGCCTCGCCGACGGGTTTTTCGCCCACGGCCTCGGCCAAGATTCTCGATGGTAAATGCTGGGCGGCGCCGGTGTTGGCCAACGGCCTGATTTATTGCCGCAATACGCGCGGCGACATCGTCGTCGTTGACGTGCGGAAGAAATAGGCCGGACTCAGGTTCGTGAAACTCGATCGCCGCTCCTTCCTGCGCACGTCGGCTGTGGCGGGTGCTAGTTTCGCGGCGGCACCGTTTATCCGCACCGCGCCGTCCGGCCGCAAGTTTCGCACCGCGCTGATCGGCTGCGGCTGGTGGGGGAAAAATATCCTCAAGGAAGCCATGGCGTCTGGCCGCTGCCAGACGGTCGCCCTGGCCGACGTGGATGCGACCGCGCTCGAAGTTGCCGCTGATCAGGTCAACGGCCTCTCCGGCGACACGCCAAAAACCTACAAGGACTACCGCGAGCTGCTGGCGCGGGAAAAACGGGATATCGTGATCATCGCCACGCCGGATCACTGGCACGCGCTGAACACCATCGCGGCGGTCAGCGCGGGCGCGCACGTCTTCGTCGAGAAACCGACCGGACACACCGTCAACGAAAGTCGCGCGATGCTGAAGGCCGTGCGCGACAGTGGACGCGTTGCGCAAATCGGGCTGCATCGCCGGATCGGCCCGCACCACGTCAGCGGAATGCAGTTTCTGAAGTCGGGGGCGGTCGGCGAAGTCGGCATGGTACGGGTCTTCGCGCACGGTGGTGGCGATGTGGAAAAACCCTCGCTGAACGAGGCGCCGCCCGACGGGATGGACTGGGATTTTTGGTGCGGCCCGGCACCGCTACGACCTTTTAACAAGCGCATCCACCCGGGCGGTTGGCGCAACTACCTCGACTACGCCAATGGCCAGCTCGGCGACTGGGGCGTTCATTGGCTCGATCAAGTCATGTGGTGGAGCGGTGGCGCCCCGCTGAAGCGCGTCTTCTGTGCGGGCGGGCGGCCCGTGCGCGGCGTGCCGGTCCTGAACACCAAGGAGCAGACGAGCGACGCGCCCGACCATCAGATCGCGACCTACGAGTTCGAAAAATTTACCTGCGTGTGGGAGCACCGCCGCTTCGCCGACAATAACAGTGAGAAGCACAAGATCGGCGCCTATTTCTACGGCACCAAGGGCGTGCTGCACATCGGTTGGCGCGATGGTTGGACATTTTATCCGGCGGCCAAGAGCGGGAAAATCGAGCACGAGAATCCTCAATTACAGGAGCCCGACGGCCACAACCTCGCGCTCCTCTGGTCGGACTTCATGGAGTCGATCGACCAACGCCGCGCGCCGGTCGCGGGTATCGAACTCGCGCATCGCGCCACCGTGCTCCCCCTGCTCGGTATGGTCTCGTGGCGCGTGGGCCGCAGCCTCGCCTGGGACGCTGCGACGGAACGTGTCCTCGGCGATCCCGAGGCCAACCAATTGCTGAGCCGCCCGTATCGCGAGCCGTGGATTTATCCGTCGGCGTAAGCATTCCTCAGCCGTGAAAATTTAGTATCGGTCAAGTTGGCCTTGGGCGGCAGCGCGGGATCTAACCGCACCCACGCCGCGCGCGACCGGGACACCACCCTCTCGCCCTTCGTTTTTGAGGCCGGAGTTGGCGCAGAACGCGTCCGCAACGTTCCCGCGGCATTTTTCGAGCGCGGCGTTGCCGGCGTCTTTCTCCGCTGAGGCGATCCACTGCATCTTCCCAACGCGCCATGAGTTTTGACTATTCGAAGTGGTCGCGGCAGGCGTCCCTGCCTGCCGATTGCGAGCGCCGGCAGGCAAGGACGCCTGCCGCTACCCAAAGTCCGATGGCCTCCGGCGCTTGGTATTATACGAACGTCTCGTGATATTTGGACGATAGTCGAAACACCACTCGCTCTCGCTCGCAGCTACCAGCAGTCAAAAACTCAAATGACGTTGGTATGAGAACCCACGCCCGGGCACCTATGTTGCAGTCAGCGGCCGGAGTGGAGGGTTCCTCTCCGGCCGTGGGTTGGGCGGTCAGGCGAGGTCCACGCGGTCGGCGTTCATCACCTTGCTCCAAGCGGCCACGAAGTCGTGGACGAACTTGGGCTGCGCGTCGCTCTCGGCATAGACTTCGGCCAAGGCGCGCAGCTGCGAGTTCGAGCCAAACACGACGTCGACGCGGGTGGCAGTCCACTTCAGGTCGCCGGTGGTGCGGTCGCGAAGTTCAAACAGCTCCTCGGTGGGCGAGGTCGGTTTCACCACGTTGACCATGTCGAGCAGGTTGACGAAGAAGTCGTTCGTCAGGGTCTCCGGGCGGCTGGTGAAGACGCCGTGCTGCGACTTGCCGTGGTTGGCGTTCAGGACGCGCAGGCCACCGATGAGCACCGTCATCTCGGGCGCGGTCAGCCCGAGGAGCTGGGCCTTGTCGACGAGGAGTTGTTCGGCGGGGAGGGTGTAGCGAGTCTTGAGGTAGTTGCGGAATCCGTCGGTGGTCGGCTCGAGCACCGCGAAAGACGCGATGTCGGTTTGTTCAGCCGAGGCATCCATCCGACCCGGGGTGAAGGGAACCACGACGTCGTGTCCGGCCTGCTTCGCGGCTTGTTCGACGGCGGCGGCACCGCCGAGGACGATCAGGTCGGCGAGGGAAACCTGCTTGCCGCCGGCTGCGCTCGCGTTGAACGCCTGCTGGATGCCCTCGAGGGCTTTGAGCACCTTGGCGAGACGCGCGGGTTGGTTGGCCTCCCAGTCTTTCTGCGGGGCGAGGCGGATGCGCGCGCCGTTGGCACCGCCGCGTTTGTCGGAACCGCGGTAGGTCGAAGCCGAGGCCCAGGCCGTCGACACGAGTTCGGAAATGGCAAGACCCGAGGCGAGGATCGAGGCCTTGAGGCCGGCTCGGTCGTGGGCGTCGACCAGCGGATGGTTGACGGCCGGGATCGGGTCCTGCCAGAGGAGCTGTTCGGCGGGGACTTCGGCGCCGAGGTAGCGCCCCTTCGGGCCCATGTCGCGATGGGTGAGCTTGAACCAGGCGCGGGCGAACGCGTCGGCGAATTGGTCCGGGTTCGCGAGGAAGCGCCGGGAGATTTTTTCATACGCGGGATCGGCGCGCAGCGCGATGTCGGTGGTGAGCATCGTTGGACGATGCTTCTTCGCAGCATCGTAGGCATCTGGCACCGTGGCGTCCGCGTCTTTGGCGACCCACTGGTGCGCGCCGGCGGGACTCTTCATGAGTTCCCATTCGTAGCGGAGCAGGTTCTCGAAATAGTTATTGCTCCATTGGGTGGGCGTCGTGGTCCAGATGACTTCGATCCCGCTGGTGATCGTGTGCGCGCCCTTGCCGCTGCCGTAGCTGTTGGACCAGCCCAGCCCCTGCTCGGCGAGGCCGGCGGCCTCGGGTTCGGCTCCGACGTGGGTGGCGGGGGCCGCGCCATGGGTCTTGCCGAATGTGTGACCACCGGCGATGAGGGCGACCGTCTCCTCGTCGTTCATCGCCATGCGTGCAAAGGTTTCGCGGATGTCCCTGGCCGAGGCGAGCGGGTCGGGGTGGCTGTTCGGCCCCTCGGGATTGACGTAGATGAGGCCCATCTGCACGGCGGCGAGCGGGTTTTCGAGGTCGCGATCGCCGGCATAACGCTTGTCGCCCAACCAAGTGTTCTCGGAACCCCAATACACATCTTCCTCCGGCTCCCAGACGTCGGCCCGACCGCCCCCGAAGCCAAAGGTTTTAAAGCCCATCGACTCGAGCGCGCAATTGCCGGTGAGAATCATGAGGTCGGCCCAGGAGATTTTTTTGCCGTATTTTTGCTTCAGCGGCCACAGGAGCCGGCGCGCCTTGTCGAGGTTGGTGTTGTCCGGCCAACTGTTGAGGGGGGCGAAGCGCTGCTGGCCGGCCCCGGCGCCGCCGCGACCGTCACCAGTGCGGTAGGTGCCCGCGCTATGCCAGGCCATGCGGATGAAAAACGGACCATAGTGTCCGAAGTCGGCCGGCCACCACTCCTGCGAATCCGTCATCAGTGCGCAGAGATCCCGCTTCAGGGCCGGCAGGTCGAGCTGCTTGAACTCCTTCGCGTAGTCGAAGTCCGCGCCCATGGGATCGGACAAGGCGGAGTTCTGGTGCAGCATTTTCAGGTTGAGCTGATTGGGCCACCAGTCGCGATTGGAGCGGCCGCCGGCGCTCGTGGGCGTGGGCTTTGGGGTGCTGCCGTGCAGGTGAGGGAAGGGGCATTTGCCGCCGGTGGTTCCAGTTGGGTTTTCCATGATGTTTTCGAGTTTTTGGTGGGGGAGCTGGCGTGATCTGTAATTGGAAAATTGCGGGCTAAAGCCGCCACCCAGCGTTGGCGTCGGCGACGGTCTGAAAGTAGACAGCGGTGAGCATTTCGATGGTGGGTGCGGGCGCGGCCGAAAGATGCGCGGCCATATCATAGTGCGAGGCGCTACGCTCGGCGAGAGCGAACTCGGCCATTTGGCGCGCGACGGCGTGGCCGTCGGCGGGTGTCGCGCTGCGGAGGGAATCGGGAAATTTATTCATGGGAGCGGTGGGAGAGTATCACCTCGCGTCATAGGATAGAAATATTAAGAAACGCTGGCAGTAATAGGAAAATACTATGGAGCTCCATCAATTGCGCTACTTCCTCGCCGTCGCCCGCACAAAAAATTTCAGCCGGGCGGCGGAGCAGTGCCATGTGGCGCAGCCCTCATTGAGCCAGCAGATCATGAAACTGGAGGATGAACTGGGCGAACGGCTCTTCGAGCGCACGAAGCGCGAGGTCGCGCTCACGCCGGCGGGGGAGCTGTTGACGGCGCACGCGGAACGGGTGCTCGCGGAAGTGGACCTGGCGTGCGAGGGGGTGCGCGAGTTGCGCGGGTTGGTGCGAGGGCGGGTGACGCTCGGAGTGCTGCCGACGGTGGCACCGTATTTTTTGCCGCAGCGGCTGCGGACCTTTAGTGCAAAGTTTCCCGCGGTCGAAGTCGTGGTGCACGAGGACACGACCGATCGCCTGGCGGCGGCGGTGCTGGCGAAAGAAATCGACCTGGCGCTCGTCAGTCTGCCGGTGGAACGGCCGGGATTGGTGGCGGAGGAATATTTCGACGAAAAGCTGCTCGTAGCCCTGCCGGCGGCGCACCCGTTGGCGAAGAAGCGACGGCTGACGCTCGATGATTTGGAGCAGGAGGCCTTTATTCTGATGAAGGAAGGGCACTGCCTCGCGGGGCAGGCGTTGCAGTTTTGCCGGCTCAACGGCTTCGCGCCGCGCGTGAGTTTTCGCAGCGCGCAGATTGAGACGGTGCTGGCGTTTGTGGCCAAGGGCTGGGGGGTGTCGGTCGTGCCCGAGATGGCGTGTCGGCGTCCGACGCCGGGCGTGCGCTTCCGGGCACTCGCGGGAATGAGGCGTTCGATTGGGATCATCCACCGGGAGGCGCGGGTGCTGAGTCACGCGAGTCGGGCCTTGGCGGATTTTTTGCGCGATGGGGCGGCTGGGGCGGTGGCGAAGAAGTAGGGCCCGCGCGATGGGGCGTAACCAGCCTTGGCGGCGGAGGGTGGGATGTCCCACGGTTGGACGATGAAGAAAACGTGGTCGGTTCCGTTCGCGAAAACAATCTGGGTGGTCGTCATGCTTGTTGCGCTCACCGTCCATGCTCCGGCGGCCGAGAGCATCGGGGGAAAGATTCCGGCGCGCGCGGCGCGGTCGGTGCACCTCCCATGGAGCGTGGCGGAGGGCGAGGCGTTTTATGTCGAGGCGACGGTCGCGCGCTCGACGCCGGGGACATATGTTTCGGCGATTGGCTGGAGCGGCGGTTATTTTGGGATTCAGGAAGTGCGCGACGGGAAGAAGGTCGCGATTTTTTCGGTGTGGGACCCGACGAAGGGCGATGATCCGAAGGCGGTGAAACCGGAGGAGCGCGTGGAGTTGCTGCACGCAGGCGCAGACGTGCGGATCAAGCGCTTCAGCGGCGAAGGCACGGGCGGGCACAGTGCATGGTGGATTTTCCGTGGGTAGTCGGCGAGACGGTGCGGTTTCTCGTACGCGCGGAGCTGCACGATGCAGGCGGCGCACCGGGCGCGACGGGCGAGGCGCAAGCGCAGTGCCGAGGTGCGGGTGGGGAGCAGGTCATCGGATGAGGCAGGGACAGCGGTGGAGGGTGAAAAACTATTTCGGAGCTCACCGCGCGGCGGGCCATTGCGCCCGGATCCGGGCGATTAGTTGGGCACGCAAAGCCTGCTGGTCCAACTGCGCTGCGATGTTGCGCATCTCGTTGGGATCATTGGCGTGATCGTAGAGTTCGACGGCCAGGGGCTCACTGTCGGGGGTGCGACGATCGACCCACAGTGTGCATCGATGGCGATCGGTGCGGAGGCTGTAGCCCTTCACGTGATCCTCGAAGGTTTTGCGGTCGTAACGCGCGCCGTGTTCGCGCGCGAGCTGGGCCTCCGCATCGGCGATGAGCGGGCCGAAGAAGGTTTCCCGCATCGCGGGTGAGAGCGGACGCGCGGCCCACTCGCGCAGCGCGGGCGCCGGGAATTCGCTGAAGGCGAAATTTTTTCCGGTCGCCGCCGGGTTCTGTAAAAGCGGCACGAGGCTCTGGCCTTCGAGCGCGATGGGCGCGGGCAGGCCGGCGAGGGCGCTGAGCGTGGGATAGAGATCTATGGACTCGACGATTGCGCGACTGGACCGGCCGTTGCCGGCCATGCCGGGAGCGCGAATGACAAAAGGGATACGGGTCCCAATCTCGTAGTTTGTCGCCTTGCCCCAGATGCCGTATTCGCCGAGGTGCCAGCCATGGTCGCCCCAGAGCACCACGATCGTGTTCTCGCTGAGGCCGAGGGCGTCGAGTTCGGCGAGGATGCGACCGACCTGCGCGTCGACGAAGCTCACGCACGCGGCGTAGGCGTGGAGCAGTTTTCGCGAGGTCTCGGCATCGATCGGTCCGGCGGTCGGCACACCGGTGCGCGTCCGCAGTTCGAATGAGCTGTGCCGCGCGATTGACGGCGCTTCCGTCGGTGGCTCGGGCGTCGCGGTCAACGGCAGCATGGCCGGATCGTAGAGGTCAAAATACTTCTTGGGCGCGACAAAGGGCAGGTGCGGTTTCAGCAATCCGACACCGAGAAAAAACGGCGTGCCCTTCAAATCGCGCAGCGCCGCGAGCGCGGCGTCGGCGGATTCTCCGTCGGCGTAAGCATTGTCGGGCTCATCTGCGGCTTCCCACGCGGGACCGTTCGTGATGCCGCCTTTGTCCGTGCCATATTTGGCGAGGGCGGCCTCGCGGCGTTGTTTCACGATGGCGCGGCTAGCGGCGAGCTTGTAACCGCCGGCGGCCTCGCCTCTGGCGGGCGTGAGCTTGCGGGTCCAAGAATTCGCGTCGTCGGTCTGGCCGGGGTGAAATATTTTTCCGATGTAGGCGGTGGTGTAGCCGTGCTGCTTGAATAGCTGTGGCAGGGTGACGACGTCGGGCACGGTGTCGCGGAAATTGGTGTCGATGTGCTCGATCTTCAGCGTGTGCGGGCGGAGGCCGGTCAGCGTGGTCGCGCGCGACGGGCCGCAGATCGCATATTGCACGTAGGCGCGGTCGAAGCGCACACCGGTGGCCGCGAGCCGGTCGATGTGGGGGCTCTTGATGTGGCTCGCGCCATAGGTGCCGAGCTCGGGTCGCAGATCGTCGACCGCGATAAAAAGGACGTTCGGCCGCTCGGCCGCGCGCGCGACGGCGAACGAGAGCAAAATCAATGCGAGAGCAGGTCCAAGCAGCGGCGCTTTCGGTGAAAGTGACCATGAGCCCTGTTTGTCATGGCGAGGAGCGAAGCGACGTGGCCATCCATCTGAGATTTCAGCTGGATTGCCACGCCCGCCGAGCCGGGCGCGCAATGACCAAGTCCGTGAACTCGTTGGCAGGGGATTGAAGACGGTCTTCATGCGAGCATCTTTTTCAAAACGTGGCCGTGGACGCTGGTGAGGCGGCGCTCGATGCCGTTGTTGTAGTAAGTGAGACGCTCGTGATCCAAGCCGAGCAGGTGGAGAATGGTGGCGTTGAAATCGTAGAGCGTGGACGCGTCCTGCACGGCCTTGAAACCGAAGTCGTCACTCGCGCCGAAACTGGTGCCGGCCCGCACGCCTGCTCCCATGAGGAAACACGTGAACGCCTCGGGGTTGTGATCGCGGCCGGTGCCGTTGGCCTGGAGGAATGGCATACGGCCGAACTCGGTGCACCAGACCACGAGCGTATCCTTGAGCAGTCCGCGTTGTTTCATGTCGGCGAGCAGCGCGGCCGTGGGTTGGTCAAAGATTTCGGCCTGCATGGCGTGGGTGCGCTCGATATCGGCGTGCGAGTCCCAATTGCTGATGCCGTTCGCCTGCGCGTCGGAGCCGTTGAAGAGCTGCACCACGCGCACGCCGCGCTCGAGGAGGCGGCGCGCGAGGATGCAGTTCTTCGCGTAGTCTTTCTTCAGGTCGGTGCCGGTGTCGGTGCCGTAGAGTTTATGGACGTGCTCGGGCTCGGACTTCAGGTCGGTCACATCGGGAATCGACAGCTGCATGCGGCCGGCGAGTTCGTAGCTGGCGATGCGTGCGGCGAGGTCGGTGTCACCGGGAAACTTTCGCGCGTGTTCGGTATTGAACGCTTCGAGCAGATCTTTTGCGCGGCGGTCGGTGGCGGCCGAAATTCGATCGGGGCGATCCAGATTGGCGAGCGGGCGCGCGGCGCCGAAGTCGGTGCCCTGAAACGCGGCCGGCAGGAAGCCCGAGCCCCAGTTGTTTTTTCCCGAGCGCGGTTTGCCGCGCGGATCGTTGATGGCGACGAAGGCGGGGAGCTGTTGGTTGGCCGTGCCGAGCGCGTAGGTCACCCACGCGCCGAGCGAGGGGAAGCCTTCGAGTGTGAACCCGGTGTTGAGAAAATTTTCCCCCTGCGGGTGCGCGCTGGTCATGCTCGTGAGCGAGTGAATGAAGCACATGTCGTCCGCGAGCGCGGCGAGGTTGGGCAGCAACTCGGAAACCATCTTGCCGCTCTGGCCGCGGGGTTTGAAGGCCCAGCGCGGCTTCGCGATGTTGCCTGTCGGTCCCTCGAACGTCACCGCCGGAATCCCGGGGGGCTTCTGGCCGTCGTATTTGAAGAGGTCGGGCTTGTAGTCGAACGTGTCGACGTGGCTTACGGCCCCCACGCAGAAAATCACGAGAACCTGCTTCGCCTTGGGCTCAAAGTGCGGCGCGCGCGGAGCGTAGGGTTGGTCGGGATCGATTCTCGGGCGTACCGCGCCGACATCGGAAGCGGCGAGCAGATTGTCGCCCGCCAGCAGGCGCAGGAGTCCGACGCTGCCGGCGAGGCCTCCGGCCGTGCGAAGAAAATCGCGGCGATCCAGCAGGCGCGGGCCGAACTGGGCGGGCGAGAGGGCGGGGCCATGGGCGTGAGGTTTCATTCGATGAAAGCAAATTCGTTGGTGTTGAGGAGCACGCGGCAAAGCTCGGGCAGTCCATCCTGCGCGACGAGGGCCTGCGCGGCCCGCGCTTCGTTGGCCGAGGGTGATCGGCTCTGCACGAGGGCGAAGGCCCGTTTGACTTGCGCGGGTGCATCGGTGCCGACTTCGCGCTGGATGCGTTCCGCCAGTTTCTCCGCCTGCGTCAGGATGAACTCGCCGTTGAACAGATTGAGCGCTTGGAGCGGCGTGGTGGACACCGTGCGCTTCGGCGTGACCTGACCGCACTCGGGCCGGTCAAACGCAGTGAACATGCGGTCGTCGATGCCGCGCATGCTCTCCTGATAAATCAGGCGACGCCACGTGGCGGGGCCGGAGTTGTCGACGACCTTCCAGCCTTCGTAACGTTTTTTGTCGGCGTGGATGCGGAAGCCAGGCCCGCCCATCGTGAGATTGAGTGTGCCCGCGACGGCGAGCGTCGCGTCGCGCAATACTTCGGCCTCGACGCGCCGGGGCGGAAATCGCCAGAGCAGCCGCGCAGCGGCGTCGATTTTTTCGGCGGCGGGATTCGGCGCGCTCGACTGGCGGAACGCGGCGGAGGTGACGAGGAGTCGGATCGTTTGCTTGGCCGACCAGCCGTTGGCGAGAAACTCGGACGCGAGCCAGTCGAGCAGTTCCGGATGGCTCGGCGGCGAACCCGCTTGGCCGAAATCGCCCGGCGTGTCGACGATCCCGAGGCCGAAGACGTGGAGCCAAAGCCGATTCGCCAGCACGCGCGGCGTGAGTGGATTCAGTTTCGGATCGGTCAGCCACGCGGCAAACGCGAGACGGCGGTCCTGGTCGGTCGAGGTCGACGTGAGTTTGAGATCGGCGTTGAGCGCGGAGAGGGCGTTCGGGAAAACCTCGTCCCGCGGCGCCATCGGGTCGCCGCGGACGAGCAGATGGGTTTTGACCGGCGGCATGAAATAGCCGGCGAAGACGGGTCGGGGCAACGCCCCGGTGTAGTCGCGCAACAAGGCATTGAGCCGGTCCAGGAGCGCGCGAGTCGCCTCGTTTTGCGGCGCAGCCGGCGCGGATTTCTTCGCGGTGGCGCTACCTCCGGCGACCACCTTGAGAGGGAGATCGACGTTGGCCACTTCTCGCCAAGCGCCGTCGGCGCTGCGCACTTCGACGCGGTATTTGCGTGGGCCGGACGCGGTGGCTTTGCCGGGTTCAATGAGGTAGTCGGTGTGCGCGAGGGCTTCGCGGTCGGAGCTCAGAACGATGCGGTCGATGCTCGCCTCCACCGGCAACTCGATTTCAAACCACGGCGGCGGCGCGTTCGGTTCGGCCTTCTCCTGTGCCTCGCGCGTCCGCCATGCGAAGGTCTGACCGAATTGGCCGTCGATGACGTTCGCGATTTCGCGCATGAGCGCCTCGGCGGGCTTGAACGACCGGGCCTTCGATCCGTTCGCCGCGAGGGCGAGGTTTTTTTCCCCGGTCGCGGCGCCGAAGACTTGGAATTCCTCGACGACGGCGTTGGTTTGTGGGTTGAACGACATGCGCACGGCCCGGGCCCGCACGGGCGTGAAACGCGTCTCCAAGTGATCCGGCCACTCCTCGGTCCACGCTGGGGTCGCGGCGCGCAGCTCGTCGCGCACGGAATCGATCTCCCTCAACAGTGCATCGGCCCGGGCGGCGCGAGCGGCGGCATCGGGCATGTTGCGCCATGGGCGATGGCCGTATTCGAGGCCCTGAAATACGGCGGCGAGAGCGTAGTAGTCCTTCTGCGGAATGGGATCGAACTTGTGGTTGTGGCAGCGCGCGCAGGCCATCGTCACGCCGAGGAGAGAGGCGCTGACGGACTGGATCGTCTCATCGAGCCGGTCGGCGCGCGCCTGGCGGATCGCCGACTCTTCGCGTCCGACGGTGGCGGAGTGGACGAACCCGCCCGAAACGAGAAACGCGGTCGCCTCGTCTACGCCGAGCGCATCACCGGCGATCTGTTCGCGGATGAAACGGTCGAACGGCAGATCCGCATTGAAGGCACGGATCACGTAGTCGCGATACGGCCAGGCGTTCTTGCGGTAGAGGTTGGACTCGGAGCCGTTGGTCTCGGACCAGCGCACGACATCGAGCCAGAACTGCGCCCAGCGTTCGCCGAAGCGCGGGGAAGCGAGCAGGCGGTCAATGAGCTTTTCGTAGGCCCGCGGATCGGAATCGCGGATAAATGTCTCGGTTTCCTCCGGTGTCGGCGGCAGGCCCGTCAAGGTGATCGCCGCGCGCCGTAACAGCGTGCGACGGTCGGCTTCCGGTGAAGCCGAGAGATTTTTCTCGGCGCGCTTCGCCGCAAGAAAAGCGTCGACGGTATTGCCGGTTTTGAAACTTGTTGCCGGCACTGCGGGCCGCTGGATGGGTCGCAGGGACCACCAGTCGGTGGCGTCTGCCATTTGCGCGCTCGCGTGCTCGGGCCAAACCGCGCCCTGATCGATCCACGCGCGCAGGATGCCGATCTGCTCCGCGGTGAGCGGGTCGCCTTTGCCGCTCGGCGGCATCTGCATATCGTCCTCGAGACCGGCGACGAAACGGATGAGCGGACTGTCGGCGCTCTTGCCCGGCACGATGGCCGGTTTACCGCTCACGCCACCCGCGAGGAAAATTTTTTTCACATCGATCCGGAAATCACTCTTCTGCTTCTTCGGCCCGTGGCACTCGAGGCAGCTCTGCGCGAAGATCGGTTGCACGTCGCGCTCGAAGTCGACGGAGCGTGTGATCGCCGGCGGGAGCTTCGTGCTCTCCGCGGAAAGGGCACCGACTGGTGAAACCAGCGCTACGGTCAAAACGGCACGTAAGAGTGAAAGAGGCACACGGCGCATCGGTCTAAGATACCCCGCCACAGGCTTACCGACTATTCCCGCAATCAGGGGGGCCACAGAGCAGCGGTGGAGTTTACACCAACCGCTCTTTCAACGCCTTTGCCACCGCGCCGGAGCGGGTGTTGACGTGGAGTTTTTCGTAGAGGCTCTTGTTGTAGCTGTCGATCGTGTGAACGCTGAGCGAGAGCTGGTCGGCGACTTCCTTGTTGGTGAAGCCCTTCACGTAGCGTTCGAGGACTTCGCGTTCGCGCGGGGCGAGACCGTAGTCCTGTTGCGCGGGGGCGAGCTTCGAAAACATCTCCAAGACGCGGCGCGCCACGCGGGGCGTCATGGGTGAGCCGCCGCGACGCACCTCGGCGACGGCCTCGGCGATTTCCTGCATGGACGCGGATTTAAGGAGGTAGCCCGACGCGCCCGCACAGATCGCGCGGAAAATCTTTTCGTCGTCCTCGAACACCGTGAGCACGAGAATCTGCGCGGCGGGCACGCGTGCCTTGATCTGTCGAATGCCTTCGATGCCGTCGATGCCGGGCAGGCCCACGTCGATCAGGACCGTGTCCGGCCGCTCGCCCTGTTCGATCGTGCGCAGGGCGTCCTCGCAGTTGCCAAAGCCCTCGGCGGCCGAGACGCCTGGCAGGTCTGCGACGATGCGCGTGACCGTGCGGCGGAAGAGCGCGTTGTCCTCGATCAACCAGAGGCGAAATTTGGCGGGTGAAGTCATGGAGGCGAGGTGTGGAGGGCGCGGGGGTCGATCGAAAGGATGATCGTGGTGCCGGCGCCGGGGGCACTCGTGATTTGCGCTTCCCCGCCCAACGCCGACGCGCGGTAGCGGAGGTTTGCCAGCCCGTGGCCATCGGTGGCGGTGGAAGGTGTGAAGCCGACGCCGTCGTCGACGATTTTCAATTCGAGGCGGCGCTCGTGCGGCGAAAGGTCGATCGAGACACGACGGGCGGCGGCATGTTTGCGGACGTTGTGGAGCGCTTCTTTGAAGGCGAGCAGCAGGTGCCGTTGAGCGGTGAGCGTGGGCAGTTCCAACCGAGGGCTAGCGTCGAAGGTCCAGGCGAGGCCCACCAGCATCCGGGCGGCGATCTCGCGCAGCTTGCCCACGAACTCCTCTCCCGAGGCGGCGGGGCGTTGAATCAGCTCGACGATGTCACGCATCGATTCGGCGGTTTGCCGGGCGACGCGGCGGATCTCCTCCAAATCGCCCCGCACCATGCCGCCTTCGCGCTGGAGTCCCAGCTCGCTCAGCAGCGCGATGCTGCCGAGATTGCTGCCGATCTCGTCGTGCAGGTCGGAAGCGATGCGCTGACGCAGCCGTTCGACGGCACGTTCGCGATTTCGACGTGCCCGCAGCATCGCCCCGAGCATTACGACGGTGCCGCCAAAACCGGTGAGCAACGCGATCTGGCCCAAGTCTTCGCCGGCGGTGTCTCTGATGCGGACGACATCGCGCTCCGCCACCGCCAATTCCAGCAGTGCTTCGCGCCTTCGCGACAAGCGGCGCAGCCAGG
Organism: Opitutus sp. GAS368; assembly: GCA_945871085.1. Classification (GTDB taxonomy): domain Bacteria; phylum Verrucomicrobiota; class Verrucomicrobiia; order Opitutales; family Opitutaceae; genus GAS368. The sequence goes on from CAMBVX010000093.1 coordinate 13,942, forward strand.
CGGGCCACTCGACGAGACGCTGTTCGCTGGCGAACCCGTCAGTCAGAAGTTGCGGAAGCCAAACGCGGTTCCCGCTGGATTGATACGCGTCGAGAAACGATACCGACCGGCCCAGCGCGACATTGTGGTCGCCCGCGTAAACCTGCAGCTCCGCCAGCGCGAAGGTGAAGTTCTCGGCCCGCTCCCAAAGTTTTGTCGCCGTGACGCGCACGTAGCGCGCGCGCGCGCCCCGGCCCGGCACCACGACGGGATTACTCGCGGGATTGGGAAAGTCGGCGGCCGTGTAGTCCGCCAGCATCCTTCCGCGGGAAAAGTCGGATTCGTCCGCCGTCTCGACCTTGAAGCGCACCGGAAAGCCGAAGCCGGGTCGGCCCGGAAAGATCCGCCCGGAGGCGCCGATGAGCCGCACTTCATCGATGGCCGTGGACTCTCCGAGGTCCACTTGCACCCATTTCGTCACGTCGGCCGATTCGACGATGGCTGAGTGGAAACCACGGCCGGGGCTGGGCTCTGCGCCGCGGGGCGGGCCGAGCAGGCTCTGGCCGTCGGTGAGGTTCGCTTTGCCCCAGATGCTGAGGCTTTCGAACTGTTTGCTCGCCGTCACTCGTGCGCCGGCGGCGAGATTGCGGTTGCCGCGCATCGCCATGATCTCGCCGAGGGCGTAGACAAAAAATTGGCCGTCGTTGGTCCACGGCTCGGTCATCGTGACGCGCACGCGCCGTCCGCGCGCGCCGTCGGCTGGGATCCACACGGGAAGCCCGCCGGGATTGGGCAGCGCCTGCTCCGCGTAGTTTGCGATGGTGGACTCCGCGTCCGCACCGAACATCTCAACGCGAAACCGCAGGGGAAATCCGTAGCCCGCGCCAGGGAAATCCCGATGGGGCGCATCGACGGGCACCAGCACCACCGCGTCGAGTTCGGTTTCCTCCGGAAGCTCTACCTCTACCCAAACAGAAAAATCGGTGGGCGCGGTGCCGGTGCGGTAGGCTTGAAAGCCGATGCGGCCACTCTGCTGGTTGCGCGGGGTCTCGGGCAGCGTGGCCAGCTCCGCGCGCAACCGTTCGCGCGTCGCGAGTGCGTGACGGTAGTCGCCGCTCACGGCGCGGAGTAACGGCTCGTGCCAGGTTTTTTCTTCCGCCGCCCGAGCGCGGTGGCCCGCGACCCCTGCGGCCCACAGCGTCAATGATACCACGGCTCCAACGCGTGGCAGAGTTCGCCGCTTCATTTTGCGGGGCCGCTGAAGTCTGCAAGCCGAAGAAGATCGACCTCCACGCCGAGGCCCGGCGCATCCGGCACCGTCACGCGACCGGCGATCACTGGATAACGCGGCTGAGTCAGCTCATCGCGCAGGGCGTTTTCGGTGCGATCCATTTCAAGGAACGACTCCGGCAAGCGCAGCCGTCCCGGCAGCAAGTCGATCGTGCTGAGAAAATGCAGCCCGGCCGCGAACCCGATCCCCGTGCCCCAGCAATGCGGCGTCACCGCGACGGAATGTGCGCGCGCCAACGCCGCGATGCGTTGCCCCTCGGTGAATCCGCCGCACGCGCAGATGTCGGGCTGCGCGATGTCCACGGCCTGCGCGCCGAAGAGTTGGTGGAAACCGGCCACGCCGTATTCGCACTCGCCGGCCGCGATGGGAATCGACGAACGGCGGCGCAACTCGCGGTAGCCTTCGTAGTCGTCGGGCGCAAGCGGCTCCTCGAACCAGGTGATGGCGCAGTCCTCCACGCGCCGCACGAGATCGAGCGCCTCGCGGAGCGAGAAGGCGTGGTTCGAATCGATCATCAGTTTCACCGCGGGGCCGATGGCGGCACGCACGGCGCGGACGTTGACGGCGTCAGCCTCGACGCCGAGGCCCACCTTCATCTTCACGGCGTGGAAGCCCTGTGCGACATAGCCGGCCGCCTCGGTGGCAAGCCGCGCAGTGAGATTCGGTTCGTCGTCGAAATACATTCCCGTCGCGTAAACGCTGACCGCATCGCTCCGCTTGCCGCCGAGCAGCATATGCACGGGCACACCGAGGATTTTCCCTTTAAGATCCCACAGGGCGACATCGATGGCGCTGAGCGCCGCGAGCAGCACGCCGCGCCGCGCGAAATCATGACCGCGCGCATGCATCTGCTGCCACAGCGCGCCGGTGCGCAGCCCATCGCCACCGAGGATGAGCGGCGCGAAAAACTCCACCCCGGCGCGCACGACGTCCGCCGGCCCGTAGCCTTCGCCCCAGCCGTAGCGACCGTCGTCGGCCGTGACGCGCACGAGGCAAACCGCGCGGTGGTCAAAGCCCCACTGCGAGAAATGGAACGGGTGTCGAAGTTTCTGGGAGACGACGAACGTCTCGACGCGGGCGATCGTGGACATCGCGGCAATGCTCGCTGAAAGAGCGTCGGACGGGCGACTTCAAAACGTGGTCTTGAGCCCAAATGTCCACTGCGCGCCGTAGTTCGTGCGCGAGCGGAACTGAGCGTGGTCCGGCGTGCTCGGCCCGGCGATTTCAACGTCGATCGGTTCGTCACCCAGATTGGAGAGGTTCATGAAGGCCGCCCAGTTTTTGTAGAAGCGAAACTCCCCGCTGATATCGACGATCATGCGCTTCGCTCCCCAGGTGTAGGTGCCGGGCTCGAGGCTGCGACCGGTGGCGACGATGCTCTGACGGGCGCGACCGGAGTAATTCCAGTTCATGCGGACGTTGTAGCGCGGGCGCGTCAGGCTCACGCCCCAGTTGTAGGTGCGCGGGATGTAGCCGGCGAAACTGCCCGAGTCGTCGCCCGTGAGCGTCTGGGCGCCGAGGTTGGCGAAAACCTGCACGCCGCGCGCCCAGTTGGGCAGAAACGTGAGTGCCTGCTTATAGTTCACATCCACGCCGCTCATTTTCACCGGAGTTGTGAGGTTGTATTGCGTCGCGACATCGTAGGCGCCGTAGGTCGCGGCATCGAGCGAGTAGAGCGAAAGAAACTCGGCGCTCGGCGAGAACACGGTCGAGCTGAAGAAATCCTTGATGTCGCGCTGATACGCGCTGACGGAGATGAGGCCGACGCGCTCGAAGTAATACTCGAGGGAGAATTTCAAGGACTTCGCGGTCCACGCCTTGACGCCGATGTTGTTTACCGAAGTGCGATTCGTCGGCGACGCCGGCTGACTGAGATCGGGTAGCGTGAGGCCGCCGGCGTATTGGTTGTAGTCGGGCCGGCCGACGGACCAGTAGTAGCCGGCGCGCGCGATGAGGTTGTCGCGGATATTGTAGGTCGCATTGAGACTGGGGAACCAGCGGAGGTATTCCTTCTCCGCTTTAAGACCACGGTCGAGGTTGGTGAGCCGCACCGCAGCGACCGGATCGCTGGTGACTGCGAGCGGGCGACCATTGGTGCCGAGGATGAACTTGCCCGCGGCATCACGTTGGAAATTTCGCGTCGCATCGATGAGCGGGCCCTCGCCCTTGGCATTGGTCTGCTCGACGCGAAAGCCGCCCACTAATTTCAGCCGGCGGTCCAGGAGTTGCACGTCGCCACGCAGGTAGCCGGCGCTCACTAATTCCTGGGCGTATTTGGAATTGTTCACCGTAGCTGTGTGCGTGGTCGCGTCGTTGGTCGTGAAATAGGCCGGCGTCGCGCGATAGATCGCGAAGAGCTTTTGGTTGCTCATCACGTCCATGCGCGGAAACCCGAACGGCGGCGTGCGCTGGGAGAAACTGGGATCGAGCACGACGGAAGCATTGTCGTCGGCGGTCGCCGCACGGCCGTCGGCACCGACAAAGGTGTAGGTCGGGTTAAAGGTGCGCGTGTCGAAGCGCTCGTCGCGCAGATCAAAGCCGGCCTTGAGCGTCACGGGTACGGTTTCAAAGAAGTCGCGCCGGACGTTGCCGAAAGCGGTGCGCTTCGAAGTCTGGGCCTTCAGCAGCACGCCGGTCGAGGTCGTGAGGCCGTAGGTGTTGATGTTGAACGGATCGATCGGCGCACCGGTCGTGCCGTCGGTGGTCGTGATGCGGCCGGGGCGCAGGTAGTTGATGTCGTCGAACGCGATGGTGACGTTGGGGCGCTGGGCGTTGGCGGCGCTGAACGCGCCTTGGTCGAAGTTCTGATTGAAGCGGCCGGAGCGCGAGAGGCCGGCGGCGGCCTCAGCCTTCCACACCGGGCCGTCGTGACGGTAGGTGAGCGCGGGTGTGATCACCGGGCCGCCGAGCTTCGTGTAGTTGTTCACGAGCTGGAGGTTTCCGGCCCCGGGATTGCCGCGGGTGGAGCGCGGCGTGAAGTTGCCGGGCGCGACGCCCGTGATCGTGAAGTTCACCTGGCGCTGGTAGGCCTGCGCATCGGAGAAGCCGTAAAGCGCGGAGAACGAGAGCCGGTCGCGCGGGCTCAGCTTGAAGTCCAGCGTGCCGCCGAGCGTGATGCGCTTCGAAAAGACCGGGCGGTCGCGAAACTGATAGACGGTGAGGTAGGGTTTGTCGGGCGTCGTGTCGGGCAGCGTCGTGCCGTTGGTCGCGCCGCTGGCGCCGGCCCAGTTATTCTGCGAGAAATCGGCCGCCGTGTAGAGTGCCGAGGCGCTACCGGAAATTGTGAAGCCAAAGCGGTCGTTGACCGGCACGATGGCGGAGAAGTCCGAACCGGGCTGGACCTTGCGCGCGGGCTCGTGGAGCGGGCCGGGCGTGCGGCGGAAGGAGCGATCGTTGTCACGCATCATCAGCGAAACGTTGAGATTCACGACCGGCTTGGAGCGCTCGAAGGCACTCAGCGGGACCATGTTCACCGTGCCGGCGAGGGCGGCGCCACTGGTCTCCGGCGTGGGTGTATAAACCACCTCGAGGCGGGAAAAATTGTTGATGGACGACTGCTGCATCCCGGTGAAGCGGTTCAGCCCCGAGGCGGAGTTGGCGAGGCTGATGCCACCGACGGTGATCGGGACGTTGCGCGGCGGTGCGCCGTGTAGCGAAACCTGATAGGCGTCGCCAAACCCGCCGCGCGCAATCGAAACGCCCGAGACGGATTTCAGCACTTCGCCGACGCCGCCGTCGGCGACCGGCCCGAATTCGTTGGCGACGACGACGTTCATGGTGTTCGGCGCAAACCGCTGCGTGTTGATCGCAATGGCGGCGCCGTCCATCTGCTTCGAGGTCTCCACGACAAACTTTTCGAGCTTCACCCTCGTGTCGCGAGCCGCATCGGCGCGAGCGTAGGCAAGTTCGAAATTTTGCCGGGCGACTCCGCCGGCGGCGACCGTGACGATTTGCGACAGCGGCGGCACACCGGTGCGGAAGGCGGTCACTTTGGCCGGACCGGCGGGCACGTTCGCGAGCCGGAATTCACCCGACGAATCCGTGAAGGTTTCCAGCGAAGTGCCCTCGACCGTGACACGAACGAATTCCAGATACTCGCCCGTGCCGGGATTAAATACGCGGCCCTCGATCATGCCCGAGCCGGCGGCTGGCCTGGCGATGGACGGAGAGTCGGCGGCAGCCGCCGGTTTGACGGCCAACTGGAACGGTAGGATCAAACAGGTCGAAGCGGACCAGAGTCGGAGGATGCGGCGGGAGCTGAAGGAGACAGTGGGCATGGGTGGGTGGGGAGGGATGTACACAAGATCGGTCGTTAAACCGGATGGGGCAGGTCAAGGGAAACCAATCACGAGAGTGCCTGTTTTGTGATTATGCCGCCATTCCCGCGAATCGGGGTATGCCTCAACAGCGGCCGCGATCGAGATTGGCGCAGGCGGGCGGATGCCCCACGGTCGGGCCCTGATGAAAACCCAGACGACGCGGCTCGCGATGATGTTCCGGCTCATGGTCGGGTTGGCCGTTTTGGCGGGGCGTGTGGGTTCGGCGGAGAGTATCGGGGGAAAGATCCCGGCGCGCGCCGCGCGGTCGGTGCACCTCCAATGGAGCGCGGCGGAGAGCGAAGTGTTTTATGTGGAGGCGACGGTCGAGCAATCGAAGCCGGGGACTTATGTTTCCGCGATCGGCTGGAGCGGTGGTTATTTTGGGATTCAAGAAGTGCGCGACGGGAAGAAGGTCGCGATTTTTTCGGTGTGGGATCCGACGAAGGGCGATGATCCGAAAGCGGTGAAACCGGAGGAGCGCGTGGAGTTGCTGCATGAAGGCGCGGACGTGCGGATCAAGCGCTTTGGCGGTGAGGGCACGGGCGGGCAGTGCATGGTGGATTTTCCGTGGGTAGTCGGCGAGACGGTGCGGTTTCTCGTGCGCGCGGAGCTGCACGACGCAGGCGGCGCACCGGGCGCGAGGGGCGAGGCGGAAGCGAAGACGGCCTATGCGGGTTGGATTTTTGACCCGCAGCAAAAGGCGTGGCGGCATCTCGTAACGTTTCGCACGCGCAACAACGGGAAACTCCTGCGCGGCGTTTACTCGTTTGTGGAAGATTTTAAGCGCGATACAAAGAGCGCGGACGAGGTGCGGCG
>CAMBVX010000094.1 GCA_945871085.1 Opitutus sp. GAS368
CCCTCACCGGCACCGCCCTCCCGGCCGACGCCTGCGGTGACAGCATCGACGTCTCCGGCGCCCTCCTCGGTAAACCTGGCGCGAAGGGCCGCGACCACTACGTCCAGCAGGACAACGGCGGCACGGGCAACTTTGGCTTCCGCGTCGGCGACTGGAAACTGGTCCGTTACGAAACTAAGTTCGCGAACAACGAAATCGTCGAACAACCGCTGCAACGTACGCCGGCCCCGCAGTTCCAGCTCTTCGACCTCGCGAAAGATCCCGGGGAAAAGACCGATGTTTTCGCGAAAAATTCCGAGGTCGGCGAAAATCTGAAAGCCCGCCTCGCCGCCATCGTCGCCGCCACGCGCAGTCGGTAAATATCAGTTCGTCATGCGCCTCCTGCGATTGCCCTTCATCAGTGTCCTGCTCGTGGGGGCCATTTCCGCGGCGGAGCCCGCGCGCCCCAACATCCTTTGGATCACGTGCGAGGACACCAGCCCGCTCCTCGGTGCCTATGGCGACGCCTTCGCAGTCACCCCGCGCCTCGACGCGCTGGCGCGGGAGAGCGTGCGCTACACGCAGGCTTTTGCCTATACCGGCGTCTGCGCGCCGAGTCGCTCTTGCCTCATCACGGGCGTTTATCCGCTCCGTCTTGGCACGCACCCGATGCGCTCCCACGCGCCCCTGCCCGCAGACTTCAAGCTTTTCCCCGCCTACCTCCGCGCCGCCGGTTACTACGCCTCGAACAACGTGAAGGAGGATTACAACTTCGCGACGCCGCGTGCCACCTGGGATGAATCGAGCAACCGTGCGCACTGGCGGAAGCGCACCCCGGGCCAGCCGTTTTTCTCCGTGTTCAATTTCGTGGTTACCCACCAGAGTCAGCTCTTCTGCACCGAAGAAAAATACCGGGAGAACACCCGCCGCCTCACGCCGGCCCAGCGCCGCGATCCCGCCAAGGTGACGGTCCCGCCGATTCATCCCGATACGCCCGAGTTTCGTCGCGAGTGGGCGCGGCACTATGAAAACGTCACCGCCATGGACTACCAGGTGGCCGACGTGCTCGCCGAACTCGAGGCCGACGGTCTCGCCGATGACACCCTTGTTTTTTTCTTTTCTGATCACGGCACCGGGATGCCCGGCATCAAGATGTGGGCCTGGGGTCCGAGCCTGCATGTGCCGCTGCTCGTGCGTTTCCCGCCCAAGTGGCGTCACCTCGCCCCCGTCGCCCCCGGTGGCACCACCGACCGCCTGGTGAGTTTTGTCGATTTTGCCCCCACCGTCCTGAGCCTCGCCGGCCTCGACTTGCCCGCCCACTTTCAAGGCGCCGCTTTCCTCGGGGCGAAAGCCGCCGCCCCCCGTGGCTTCGTCTTTGGCGGCAAAGACCGCCAGGGTGAATGCGCCGACACCATTCGCTACGTGCGCGACCACCGCTTCCAGTATCTCCGCAATTTTCAGCCGCACCTGCCCTACGGCCAGTTTATGAGCTACAACTGGCAACATGCCAGCACGCCCGTGTGGGAGCAGCTCCACCGCGCTGGCCAACTCTCCGGCCCGCCCGCCCGATTTTTCGCCCCGACGAAACCCGTTGAAGAACTCTACGACGTGCAGGGTGACCCGTGGCAGATCAATAACCTCGCCGCCGATCCCGTCTTCGCCGCCGAACTCACCCGGCTGCGCAACCTGCTCGCCGCGCAGATGGAGGCCGCCGGCGACCTCGGCTTGCTGCCCGAGCGTGAATTGCACGCGCGCCGCCGCGGCGGTGATTTTTACACGCTCGCCACCGATCCGCAGCGCAATCCGCTGCCTGCGCTCCGCCGCGCCTCCGATCTCGCCGGTCGTGCCACCGTCGCGGAGCTACCCGCTTTGGGCGCATTGCTGCGCGACGCCGACGCTGCCGTGCGCTGGTGGGGTGCCCTCGGCCACATCCGCCTCGGCGCCGCCGCGCGTCCCGCCTCCGATGCCCTCGTCGCCGTGCTCGCCGATCCCTCGCCCGATGTGCGACTCGCCGCCGCCGAAGCACTGGCCGGTCTCGGCCAACTCGACCGGGCCCTGGCGGTGATCGCCGAAGCGCTGCGCGCCGACGATGGTTTTGCGCGTCTTTCCGCGCTGAGTTTGGCCGCCCGTCTCGGCGCCCGCGCCCGCCCACTCATCCCTGCCATCCGCGCCGCCACCTACGTAGATCCATCCAACAAGGATGTGACCGACTACATCGGCCGCATGGTCGGGTATCTTCCCGGCCGCATTGGCGAGTAATCGCGACCGCGCCATGCGTATCCATTTATCCCCAGCCACAAGAATGCTTCGCCTTCCTTGCCTTATCACTTGGGTGTTGGCCTTGGCCACGGTCGCGTTTGGCCAGGCAGCCAAACCGAATATCATTTTGATCCTCGCCGACGACCTCGGCTGGGCTGACCTCGGTTGCTACGGCAACACGTTCAACGAGACCCCGCACCTCGACCGGCTCGCCCGCGAGGGTCTGCGTTTCACGCAATTCTACGCCGGCCCCGTCTGCTCGCCCACCCGCACGAATCTCCAGAGCGGCCAGGACCAGGCGCGCTTCGGCATCACGCAACACATCCCCGGACATCGCCGACCGTATGCACGTCTCACCGATCCGGTCGTGCCGTTGCAACTCCCGCTCGAGGTTGAAACGTTTGCCGAACGGCTCGGCGCGGCCGGCTACCACACCGGCTACTTCGGCAAATGGCACCTCGGCGGCGCCGGTTTTGGCCCCACCGACCAGGGTTGGAAAACCGCGCACGAAACGCAGGGCCACACCCAACCCGCCGCCGCAGGTCGCGCCACGCCCCAGCGCACCGCCGAATTTCTCACGGATCGCGCGGTCGCTTTCATCACCGCGAACCGCACGCAGCCGTTCCTCCTCCAGGTCTCGCACTACGCCGTGCATATCCCGCTTTCTACGACGCCTGAGCTCCAAAAGAAATTCTCCGCCAAGCCGCCGCAGCCCGGCTACCCGAGCAACCCGCTCTACGCCGGCCTCCTCGCGGAACTCGATGCGTCCGTCGGTCGCATCGTCGCCGCCGTCGATGCCGCGGGCCTCGCCGAAAACACGCTCATCGTTTTCCTCTCTGACAACGGCGGCATCGAGCACGAGCAGAGCGGCCGCCTCGTCACGTCGAACCGTCCCCTCCGCGGTGAAAAGGGCACGCTCTACGAAGGCGGCGTGCGTATTCCCGCGATCGCGCGCTGGCCCGGCACCATTCCCGCCGGGCGCGAGTCGGCCACGCCCGCCATCACCCACGACATCTATCCCACCTTCGTCGAACTCGGCCGCGCCTCCTTGCCCACGACGCAGCCGCAGGACGGCGTGAGCCTCGCCGCCTTGCTCCGTAATCCTGGCGCACTCCTCGCGCGCGACACGCTCTACTGGCACCTGCCGCACTACCACCATAGCACGCCAGCCAGCTCCCTCCGCCGCGGCGATTGGAAGCTCATCGAATTCTTCGAGGACAACGCGCTCGAGCTCTACCACCTCGCCGCCGACCCCGCGGAAAAAAACAACCTCGCCGCCCGCGAGCCCGCCCGCGCCCGCGAACTCCACGCCGCCCTCGCCGCCTGGCGCACGCGCGTCGGCGCGCGGCTGCCCGTGCCCAATCCGCAATACCAGCCCGCCCGCGCTTCCGAGCTCGGTGGTGGTGGTGGCGCCAATCGCAAAGGCAAAGCCAGGGGCGCCGAGCTATGAGCACCCCTGCGGACGCAGCTCACTTTGCTGCCAGTGTGGGGCAGGCTTTATGCCTGCCAGGGCATGGCGAGGGTGAATCCCGCACCCTCGTGAGCCACCGCCCGAACGTTGCAGAAAACTGAGCTGCATCCGTCCGTTCCTTCTTCATGGTTCCATTCTCCATCCTCTCCCTTTTATGAAACCCCATCCTCTCCTCCTCGCCGCTCTCGGCTCCCTCGTCATCGCCGCCACCTCAGCCTTCGCCGCCGCCACGCCGACGACGAAAAAGCCCAACGTCCTCTTTATCGCCATCGACGACCAGAACGACTGGATCGGTCACCTCGGCGGCCACCCGCTGGCGAAGACCCCAAACCTCGATCGCCTCGCGGCGCGCGGCACGACGTTTCTCAACGCCCACTGCCAGGCTCCGCTCTGCAATCCTTCGCGCACCAGCCTGCTGCTTGGTCTGCGTCCGACGACCACCGGCATTTACGGCCTCGCTCCGTGGTTTCGCACCCTGCCCGAGTGGAAAGACCGCGTGGCCCTCCCGCAGCACTTTGCCGACAACGGCTACCGCACCGCCGCCACCGGGAAAATTTATCACGGCGGCACCGGCGGCGGCGGGGCCGCCGCCGCGAAGGGCAAAGGAAAAAACAAGACCGCGCCTGAAGCCTCGCCCAACGCCCGACCCGAGTTTCAAGTCACTGCGCCTTTCGGCGGCGTTGGCACCAGGCCGCCCAAGAAACTCATCCCGCCCGCACCGATGGGCGACCACCCGCTCATGGACTGGGGCGTTTGGCCCCTCGACAATGACGACACCGGCAAGGGCGACTACAAGGTAGCGAGTTGGACCGTCGACCAGATCAAGTCCGCTCCGAAGGATCAGCCGTTCTTTCTCGCCGCCGGCTTCTTCCTGCCGCATGTGCCGTGCTACGCGACCCAGAAGTGGTTCGATCTCTATCCTGACGACGACAGCGTGTTGCCGAAAATTCTCGAAAATGACCGCGCGGATACGCCCCGTTTCTCGTGGTATATCCATTGGGACCTCCCCGAGCCGCGGCTGAAATGGATCAAAGAGAACAACCAGTGGCGCAACCTCGTCCGCAGCTACCTCGCTTCCACCAGTTTTGTGGACGCCCAGATCGGCCGTCTGCTCGTCGCGCTCGATGAAGCGGGTATGGCCGACAACACCATCGTCGTCGTGTGGGGTGATCACGGTTGGCACCTCGGTGAAAAAGAAATCACCGGCAAGAATACGCTGTGGGATCGCGGCACGAAAGTGCCGCTCATCTTCGCCGGCCCCGGCGTGAAAAGCGGCCAACGCTCCCTGCAGCCCGCCGAGCTCCTCGATCTCTACCCGACCTTGATCGATCTCGCGGGCCTACCCGCTCGCACCGATCTCGAAGGCCTCAGTCTCGCTCCACAGCTCAAGAACGCCGCCACCGTCCGCACGCGCCCTGCGATCACGAGTCACAACCAAGGCAATCACGGCATCCGCAGCGAACGCTGGCGCTACATTCGCTACGCCGACAACACCGAGGAACTTTACGATATGCGGAACGACCCCAATGAGTGGACCAACCTCGCCGCCAAGCCCGAGCACGCCGCCGTGATCGCCGAGCACAAAAAATGGCTGCCCAAAATCGACCGTCCACCCGCGCCGAACAGCGCGAGCCGCGTGCTCACCTACGACCGCAAAACCGACGAAGCCATCTGGGAAGGAAAAACCGTCCGCCGCACCGACCCGATCCCGCAATAAATCCGTCCCGCTCATCCTGTTAAAGCCAGCGGAGGCGCCCCCCCCAGCGTGGTGGGGAAAGCAGGATTCATTGCTACGACCACACCCACGAGGGCTCGATTCCGTTTGAGCGCCTCGCTGTTTTCGGTGGTTCCGTAATGTGGCTTAGCGTAGCCACCGACCTCCGTGCCGGTGGGATTGCGCTGCGCGACCAAGCCAGCAGGCAGGGACGCCTGCCGCTGCACCGACCTGACGAACTCATACCAATCGCCCAAATGATTCAGACTTTGATTTGCCGGGTAGCCGCGAGCGCCAGCGAGTGGTGATCCGTCCACTCGCTGGCGCACGCGGCTACCGAAAAGTCCAGAGTTCAAGGGACGTTGGTATGAGTGTCTTGGCGGGATTGCAGGGAAACCGTAAAATATCTGTCGCTCGGATTTAGCGACCGGCAATAGCAAGAAACCAGATTTTCGGGCAGACGTGAGTGGGGTGTTTTTCTTGGATAGCGCGCCGACCGTGGCGAGTGCGCGGCGGCACCGAGGCACGGGGAGGCGACCTCTGCCGTGCATGTTATACCAGCGTCATTTGAGTTTTTGACTGCTGGTAGCTGCGAGCGTGAGCGAGTTGGGGTTTCGGCTATCGTCCAAACATCACGAGACGTTGGTATAAGTTGGGGGAAAGCCACCCCGAGGGAGATTGAGCCTGGTCGGCACACGGCGTCGCACAAAAATTGGGCGGCGAGCCACACCAAGGTTACTCGAGTCCGAAAACGGCCTTCACGTAGTTGTCCACACCGAATGGCTGGAGATCTTCCGCCTTTTCGCCGAGTCCTAGAAAATAGATCGGGATTTTTAGCTGGCGGTAAATCCCGACGAGCGCGCCGCCGCGGCTGGTGCCGTCGAGCTTGGTGACAACGAGCCCGGTGAGACCGAAACTCTGGTGAAAGACCTTGGCCTGCTCGATCGAATTGCTGCCCAGGGATCCGTCGACTACGAGCCAACGATGCTGCGGGGCCGATGGATCGTTTTTTTGGAGCACACGGCGAATCTTCGCCAACTCTTCCATTAAATTTGTTTTGGTGTGCAGCCGGCCGGCGGTGTCCACGATCAGAAAATCCCGGCCGCGCGACTTCGCCGCCTGCCAGGCGTCAAAGGCGACGGCGGCGGAGTCGGCTCCGGTATGGCTCGCGATGATCTCGAGTTCGAGCCGGGTGGCCCACGCTTTTAGCTGCTCAACGGCCGCGGCGCGAAAGGTGTCGCACGCGGCGAGTGTGACCGTCTTGCCCTCCTGTTTCAGTTTCCAGGCGAGCTTGGCCGACGTCGTCGTTTTCCCCGAGCCGTTGACCCCGATCATGGCGATCACGACGGGATTGGTCGGCTTGGTCGCTACCTCCAGCGTGCCCTCGGAACCAGCCAGCACGCGCTTGAGCACGGCCGCACCGATCTTCGCGGCCTCCTGCCCGTGCAGCGTCTTATCATTTTTGTAAGCGGCCTTGATCTCCTTGAGAATCTCCTCGGTGGTCTCGACGCCAAAGTCCGCCGTGTAGAGGGCCTCCTCCAAAGACTCCAAGGACGACGCATCGATGGGCTTCGCGCCAAAGATCGCCGCTGTCTTGGCCGCAAGGGCCGAGACGGTCTTGGCAAAACCATCTTTGAATTTTTTGAAGAGCCCGAACATCAGGAAAAGGGGCGGGTAACGCGGAGCGAGTGGCGGGTAGAAATCTGGTGGAGCACCATGCTCGCGACGCACGACCTGCGCCTCGCTACTTCGTCAACTCAATCGGCTTTGCGTGCGTCGCGGCCGAGTTGGTCTTTGAGTCGATCAAGAATGCCATTGATGAAGCGCTTGGCGTCGGCGTTGGAGAACTGCTTCGACAAATCGATCGCCTCATTGATCGACACGACCGGGGGAATGTCTTTGCGGTAAACCATCTCGAACATAGCGATGCGCAGGATCGCCAAATCAATCTTGGCGATGCGCTCAAACTCCCAGTTGTGCGCCAGTCCCTTGATCCGCGAATCGATGTCCGCGATGTGCTCGATCACCCCATGAATGAGTTCCTCGCCAAAGGCGTAGTGCTCCCGCGGTTGTTCGCAGCCCTCGAAGAACGTCACGAGGTCATTCGCGAGGTTCACGGGCGTATTCATACTCCACGCATAAATGAATTGGAGGGCGGCGACGCGACCATCGCGACGCTGGACGAATAAGGCTTTGCTCATGAGGAATACTTTCTTTTGACCGCCGCCATCGTCAGCGCCGCGCTCGCGAACTCGGCCCCGCGATTGATCCGCCCAAGGCACCGCGCGCGCGCCTGGGCCAGGGTGTCGGCCACGATCACTCCGTTGATGATCGGTATCCCGCTCGCCAGCGCCAGCGTCTGCAACGCGTGCGAGACACTTTGCCCGACCATCTCGTGATGCCGGGTGTCTCCGCCGATCAGCACGCCCAAGCCGATCACGCAGTCGGCCTCGGTCCGGTGGGCCACCAACGCGGCCGCGACGGGTACTTCGTGGGAACCGGGCACGCGGACCACGGTTAAATTTTTCTCGCGGACGCCGCCCGCCCGCAGGCCCGCGACCACCCGGGCGAGCAGCCCATCGGCCAGTTTTTCATTGTAACACGCGGCGACGACGGCGACGCGAAAGGCGGTGCCGTTGACGACTGAGGACTGAGGTGCAGCGAGACTCATGACGGGTTCAAACTTCGGAACTGACCAGCGAACCCGACCGCGCCGGCAATCGCCAATCAAAAATCCAAATTTCTAAATCGGCACCTGTTCGACGATTTCCAGGCCGTAGCCGTCGAGCCCCACCGCCTTGCGGGTGCTGTTGGAGAGGAGGCGAATCTTGCGGAGTCCAAGCGCGACGAGAATTTGCGCGCCGATGCCATAATCGCGAAAATCCATCGGCGGCGGTACCTCGCCCGGTTTCGCCTTCAGACGCCGTACCAGCACATCGGCGGCGTTGGCTGGCTCCATATAGAGCACGACGCCGCGACCAGCGTGGGCGACGGCCGCGAGCGAGGCCTCCAGCGCTTGGTGGCTCGCCCACCCCTTCGCCCGGAAGACATCGCTCAGCAAATTTTCGCTGTGCACCCGCACGAGGGTCGGTTCCGGTCCGGGCGCACCCATTGCCAGCGCCAAATGATGCCGCCCATCGAGCCGGCTCCGGAAAACGTGCAACGTGAACTCGCCAAACTCCGAGGGAAACGGCTGCGCGGTGACCAACTCGACCAAGTGGTCGCGCCGGGCGCGATATTCGATGAGGGCCGCGATGGAGATCATCTTCAGCCCAAACTGCTGCTTGAATTCGACCAGCTGCGGCAACCGCCGCACGGTGCCATCGTCGTTCACCAGCTCGCAAATCACGCCCACCGGCGGCTGGCCGGCGAGCACCGCGAGATCCACGGCCGCTTCGGTATGGCCGGCGCGCTCGAGCACGCCACCAGGGCGGGCGCGCAGGGGAAACATGTGGCCCGGCTGGACGAGTTGCTCCGGGCGCGCATTCGGGTCGGCCAATATCCGAATCGTCTGCGTACGATCATACGCGCTGATGCCCGTCGTGATGCCTTCGGCGGCATCCACGCTGACGGTGAAATCGGTGCGGTGTGATTCGCGATTGCTGGCGACCATCGGTCCCAGTCCGAGTCGGCGCAGTTGGTGTTCAAACGTCGGCACGCAGACGATGCCGCTGCCGTGTCGGATCATCAAGTTGACGGTTTCCGGCGTGACCTTCGAGGCCGCCATGATCAGGTCGCCCTCGTTTTCGCGCCGTTCATCATCGGCCACGATGACCGCGCGGCCGGCGGCAATTTCTGCAATGGCGGACTCAACAGAATCAAAAGGTGCGTGCACGGCGGCGGTCATAAAAAGGGACGGCGAAAGTCGCGCGCTCGGAACGGGCTGTCAATCCGCCCACCACCGCGCCCGCGGTCGCGCTAGGCGCTGAAATCGAGCGATAAATTTTCCGCCGGAGCATCGTCGGCATCCCCGGTGAACAGCGTGATTGACAGGCGAAATGTATGCGGCGGGCGCACAATTTTTTCCGAAGTAAACGATCCGAGTCCGCCGCCGGGCGTCAGTTGGGTGCGCTCGGGGAGTTTCTGATAAGGCGCGTTCCACCGGAGGACAACGCGCGTGAAGTCGGCCGCGACCGGTTTTTTCTTGGCGTTGTAAGTCGTGAGCTTGAAGACGCCGTTCACGATCTGCAGCCCGATAAACCCCGTGCCGCGCGGCAACGTCATCCCCTGGATCTGGCCGATCTCGTCTTCTTTTTTTTGTTTACCATCCTTCTTCACCGGTGCTGCGGGTGCCGCCTTCGCCTTCGCGTCGGCCTTGGGCACCGACTTCTTCGCATCAGTTGTGGGCGTCGGTGTCGGCTGGGCCGGTATCATCTGAACGCATCCCAGCCCGACGAGCAACCCGGTCAGCGTCTTGATCTTCATGGCGGGAAAGTAAGTCCGGTCTCCCGCCATGCAAGCCGCGAGGCAGCGACAGCGCGGGATTTACCTCAGCTGGTTAATCGGCAGCCCCGCGCGTGCGGACGGGGCTCGCTGACTGTTTCAATTCCCGCCAACGTGCGAGTCGGTCGGCGATCTTGGCTTCCCACCCGGCAGTCTTCGGCGTGTAGAGGGCCAGCGGCGTTTCGAGATAGTCCTGCCCGGAAATATTCTCGGGGTAGTCGTGCGAGTAGCGGTAGCCCTGGCCGTGCCCGTTCTCCTTGCTGGCCTTCCCGCTTTTATCTCGCAGGGGCAACGGCACCGGTTGCACCGGCTGTTCTTTCAAGACGCGGTGCGCTTTCCCCAGCGCGAGCGTCGCCGAATTACTCTTTGGTGCGGTCGCGATGTAGAGGGTCGCATGCGCGAGTGTAAGTTCGGCCTCGGGCAGGCCGATGAAATCGCAGGCGTGGTGGGCGGCGACCGTCAGCGGCAGGGCCTGCGGGTCGGCGAGGCCGACGTCTTCGCTCGCGAGAATTACCAAGCGTCGGGCGATGAAGCGCGGGTCTTCACCACCCGCGAGCATCTTCGCGAGCCAATACATCGCGGCGTCCGGATCGCTGCCCCGGCAGCTCTTGATGAAAGCGGAGATCGTGTCGAAGTGTTCGTCTTCATCGGCATCGTAGCGGATGCGGCGCTCCCGGGCGAAGACGGCGAGCTCGGCCGGCGTGATCGGCGCACCTTCGGCGAGGCCGAGCACGAGGACTTCGAGGGCGTTGAGCGCGCGGCGGAGGTCGCCGCCGCACAGCACGGCAAGGCTGGCGAGAATCGAGTCGTCGGCGGTCACGCGACGGGCCCCGAGACCACGGTCGAGGTCGACGAGTGCATTTTTCAACACGCCGGCCACCTCGGCGGTGGCGAGGGGTTCGAGGCGGAAGAGGTGGCTGCGCGAGAGGAGCGGCGGATTGACGTAGAAACCCGGGTTGTGGGTGGTGGCACCGATGAGCCGGACGTTGCCTTCTTCGACATCCGGCAAGAGGAGGTCTTGTTGGGATTTATTGAAGCGGTGCAGTTCGTCGATGAAGAGAATCGTCGCGGCCTCGGGGCGGCGGCGAGCGGCGGCGAGGATCTCCCGTAGTTCTGCGACGTTGGACATCACCGCATTGATGCGCACGAAGCGGCTTTGCGTTTCCCGGGCGATGGCCTCGGCGATGCTGGTCTTGCCGCAGCCCGGTGGCCCGTAGAAGAGCAGTGAACCGAAACGGTTCTGCGCGACGAGGCGGGGGAGCAAACTGCCGGGCTTCAGGATGTGAGTCTGACCGACGACCTCCGCCAAGCTGCGGGGGCGCATCCGCGCAGCGAGTGGTTGGTGGGCCGACGGGCGTGGGGCCGTGGCCGGAGGAGGCGCGGCCTCGTCGGCAAACAGATCGGATTGGTCGGGGGACGGCATGATTGACAACTAATGAGCACTCACGGGCACTAATCAAAGCTTCAGAAATTCAGTGTTTCCTCGGGTGCCCGAGTGGTGGCAGGATGAGCGCATGACCAGCCGCAGTCTCGGACATCGCGCGCCGCTGTTGTGGCTGGTGCTGCCATTTATGGCCGGGCTTGCGCTGGGGAGAATGGGCGAGTTTGCGCCGGTCGCCGGGTGGCTCGGGGCCGCGTTGGTCGCAGCGGTGGGGGCGGTGTGGACGAGCTGGCGCGCGGCGGGGTGGTGGGCCCCGACGTTGGGCGTCGCGATGTTTTTTGCCGGCAACGCGAGCTACGCTCTCCAGCGAGCACGCCTGCCGGCGTGGGATGCCCTGCCGCCGCGTGAAGCCCTGCTCGCATTGCGCATCGACCGCGTCTTTGTGCAAAAGGATACGAAGCGGGCCGCGGGGCTCGCAACGGTGGTGCGGGCGGACGAACACCTGCGGGAACTGGTGGGGCAGAAGCTGTATTTTTCGCTCTCCCTGATAAAAGGTGAGGCTGCGCCGGTGCGGAGCGCGTGGGTGTCCGCCGTCGGCGTGCTGGAGACGCTGCCGAGGAATCCGGCCTCCGACACCTTCGACGGCTATCTTGCGGGTGCCGGGATGAACTTTCGTTTGAAGCGCGGACGGGTGGTGGCGGAAGAACGCGCCGCGACGGCTTACTATCGGTTTTGTGCGCGGGCTTCGGCGAAGTTTAATGAAATCCTTGGGCTCGGAATTGCTGCGAAACGGCCGGCCCTCGCGGGCTTGTTGCGCGCGATGATGTTGGGCGAAACACACGAGCTGAGCGACGAGCAGCACGCCCTGTTCATGCAGAGCGGAACGATGCACCTGTTCGCGATTAGCGGTTTGAATATCGGAGTGATCGCGGGGGCCTTGCACGCGCTCCTGGTTTTGCTGCGGCTTCCGCGGTGGGTCCGGTATGTTGTCGGAGTGGCGCTGCTGTGGCTTTTTGTCGACATCACCGGCGCATCGCCGTCGGCCGTGCGGTCATTTATCATGGCGGCGTTCTTGCAGGCGGCCTTGGTGGTGCGTCGGCCGGCGAATCCACTGGCGGCCTTGGTTGCCTCAGCGCTGGTGGTGCTGCTGGTGGCACCGCTCCAGATGTTCAGCGCGAGTTTTTTGATGAGTTATGCGATCGTCGCGGCGTTGCTCGTGTGCGGTCTGCCGCTGAGTGAAGCGGTGCTGGCCCGCTGGAACTTGTGGCGCGACTTGCCTCAGGTGACGTGGAGCGGGTGGCAGCGCGTCACCAGCTGGCTCTGGCACGGCACGGCGACCGCGTTGGCGATCGGCCTAGCGACGACGCTCGTGAGTCTGCTGACGGGAGTGCAGTTTTTTCATCTGCTCACGCCCGGCGCGCTCGTGGCTAATCTCGTCCTCATCCCGGCGGCGATGTTGGCCACACTCGGCGGTTTTGCCTCCCTGTTGTGCGGTCTCGTGGGGTTCGGCCACGCAGCGGTGCTGTGCAACCACGCGTCCGCCCTCGTGCTCGGGGTCGTCGAAGAAGTGGTGCGGCTCAGTGTCCGGTTGCCCGGTGCGTTTTTACCGGCGCGATTTGCGGAGGCTTGGGTCGGACCGCTCGCGCTCACGGCGCTGATGGCCGTATTGCTCGCGGGTTACGCCAACGGTTGGAGAAATGCCCGTGGCGGGTGGTGGCCTCCATTTGCAGTGGTGGGAATCGTCCTTCTCTGCGGCGTGAAATTTGGGTGAGGCGGGCCGGCGCCGCAGAGCGGGGGCAGGGTGGAAACTGGCGAAGGCTTGGCGTCGACTTAATTTTCCGCTCCCTGATTTACCGCTTTCCACCGTGGAGCGTTCCCCTCCAGCTTGCAGATCATGAAAAGCGCTTACGAACTTGCGATGGACCGTCTCGCCAAATCTGATCCTACGGCCAACAAACCGCTCACGGCGGAGAAAAAGGCGCGGCTGGCGGAAATTGACCGGGTCCACACCGGCAAGCTCGCCGAGCGGGAAATCTTTTTGAAGAAGCAGCTCGACGAAGCGTGGGCGGCGCGAAACGCGGAGGAGGTCGACAAGATCAAGAAGCAGCTCGCGAGCGAACGGGCGCGAATCGAAGAGGAGCGCGAGGCCGAAAAAGACGCCGTGCGCCGCGGCAAATAACGCGGGTGGCCGTCAACCGCCCGCCGCCGAATCACTCACTCGAACGCGAAGTCGGCCACGAGGGCGTGGTGGTCGCTGGAGAGCGTCGGCACGACCCGGTGAGCGACCGGGCGAAGGGGGGCGTTGTAGAAAATATGGTCGAGCACAAAAGGGCGGCGCCGCCACGTGATTTCCGACTGTTGCACGGTGGCGAAGCCCTTCGCGGCATATTGTGCAATGAGGGTCAGATGTTTGCTGACGTTGAAGTCGCCCGTCAGCAGCGTGGGACCGGTGGCGGCGGCGAGTTGGTCCGCGATCAGGTTGCGCTGCCCGAGATGCCGGGAACTGCTCGTGCCGAGCATAAAAAACGCGAGGAGGTGCGTATTGAGAAGCTGGATCTCCCGGCCGAGGACCGTGGTTTTCGCTCCAATCAGCAAGCGGTCGGTGGGCGTGGTTTTCTTCCCGAAGAAATCAAACTCGATGAGTGGAGAAGGCAGGTCGAGTCGGAGGGAATCCCGCAGCGGCGTGCGGGAAAAGATTGCGAGGCCCAGGCCAAAAGGGAGTTCGCGGGGATCGGCCTTCGGATAAGAAAACCAACTGTCATACCCGCTGAGTTCGGCGCGGAGCCGGGTATAGTGGGGCGGCGGTTGGATTTGTTCGCCGCCGGGGAGCGCGTGTTCGACTTCCTGGAGGAGCACGAGATCGGCCTCGTGACGGCGAATTTCCTCCACTGCGGACTCCAGCCGGATTGGGGCGTGATCCGGATCGGCCTGATCCCAGATTTGGCCGAACTGCATATTAAATTGAAGAACGCGAAACGTATTCATCGGTCGGGCAGGCAACGGCATTATTTCTTTTGCACTGCGGCCCCACCGGCGGCGGGAGTGATCGCGGTGCCGGCGAGTGTGCCGCCGGTTTCGGGGGCGTTCTTGCGAAAGACAAACCGATTGATTTTGGCACCGGTCGCGCGGTCGAGGGCGGGGAAGCGCGCCATATTGGTGGCGCTGGCGGAAGTGAGGCTGTCCTGATATTTCACCACCATCTGTGGCTTCGTCGTGGATTCGTTGGCCGTGGAAACTGTCGCCTCGCGGTGGTTGAGAGCACTCATCGTGCGATCGACGACTTCGGGGCGGTGGGCGTCTTTATCGCGAATGGTCTTGTCGCGAGTTTCCGTCACGGCGAGGGCGGCGCGCTGATCGGCGACTGGGGCGGGCTGCTGGTCGACGATGGTTTTTTCCACGCGTTTGTTCTGCACTGTCGCATTCGCTTCGGGCGACTTTTTTTCGGGCGCAACCGAGGGGGCCGGCGAGAAAGGCTGATTGCGTTGGGTGTAATCGAGGGGGCTGGTCGCAGCGGCCGCGTGCGCACGGATCGCACCGCTCAGGGTCAGGCTTGCGAGGAGAAAAAGGCAGGGCAACTTCATGAGTGCAACGGAATGGCAAGATGCGGCGACGCGTTGGAGCGGCAACCCAATTATTCGCCGACGGCCGCGGCGGGGCGCCGGTGTCCTCACGCACCCTTGCGACCGAGGCCGAGGAAAAACACGATCAGCGCGCACACCACCATCGAGCACGAGAGAAAATAAAGCCCGCCGACATATGAGCCGGTGACGTGTTCGACCTTGCCGAGCACGTAGGGGCCAAGCTGGCCGCCGAGATTGCCGACCGAGTTGATCAAGCCGATGCTCGCGGCGGCGGCGGAACTTGTGAGAAATACATACGGCAGCGTCCAAAATGCGGGCAGGTAGGCCTTGAGGCCGCCCAGCGCCAGCATGAAGCAGATGATCGTCAGCGGCAGGTTTCCGCGCGTCAGCGGCGCGACCGCGATCGCGATCGCACCGATAAGGATCGGGATCACGGTGTGCCAGCGGCGCTCCTTGGTGCGGTCCGAATTCCAGCCGACGAAGAGTTGGCCGCCCAAGGCCATCAGCGCCGGTAGCGTCGTGAGCCAGGCGAGCTGCGAGTATTTCAGGCTATACCAACTGTCGAGGATGCTGGGTAAAAAGAACACCACGCCGTAGCTCCCCGTAACCGTGCAGAAATATGCGAAGGCCAGCGCCAGCACTTTGGGGTGCTTGAGTCCGGCCCACATGGAATGGTGCTGCTTGGCCGCCGCTTTGTCGCCCGCGAGTTCGGCCTCCAGGGCCGCGCGTTCCTCCGGTTTCAGCCAGCGCGCCTGATGGGGCCGGTCCGGTAGCATGAAGAGGATCACGAGCCCGATCACCACGGCGGGCAGGCCCCACACGACATAGATCCATTGCCACCCCGTCAGACCCAGCACGAGGGGATGGCTGAGGGCGACGCCGTTGACGATCTCGGTGGTGCCGATTTTCAACATCATCGCCGAGAGGAGCGGGCCGATGATTTGCGCCACGGGGGTCGCGACAAAAAACAGCGCGAGCGCCCGCCCGCGGTCCCTCGCCGGGAACCAATGCGAGAGGTAAACCACCACCCCCGGAAAGAAGCCGGCCTCCGCCAGCCCGAGGAGAAACCGCACCAGATAAAACTGGAAAATGGTCAGCCCGTTCGGCCCGTCGAGTTCTTTGACGAGGTCGCGGGCGAGCGTGGCGAGCCACGCGAGCCAGCTGACGTCGAGGCCGGCCAGCGGTCGAAATCCCGCCACGATGGCACCCTTGATCAGCTCGGCGACATGAGTGAAACCCGGGATGCGCACATGGACGAAGGCCGTCATCGCCGCCATGATTCCCCACGTAATCATAATGCGGGAGATCCAGAGCCGCGCGCTCCAGCGCTCGACAATTAACGAGCCGGGGATTTCGAGGAGGAAGTAGCCGATAAAAAAAACGCCCGCGCCAAAACCGATGACCGAATTGTCGAAACCCGGCAGATCCTTCACCATGGTGAGCTTCGCGAAAGCGACATTGGCGCGATCCACGAATGCGATCACGTAGGCGACAAACAGCAGCGGGATGAGGCGCCAGTAGGCTTTGCGGCGGGCGCGATCGAGGGGCGAAGCGACGGCGGAAACGGAAGGCGGCGGGGAAGGGGAGGCGCTCAAAATGGGGAGGGGGACCGGCAACGGCGTGGCATCCGGTGGCGGACAGTTGCGGGGAAAGCGCGACTGTGCGGGTGAGGCCGGACGGTTCAAGCCTGCCGTGAGAAAAGAATCGCCTGCCCCGAAAAACGCCGGCTGCCACCGCGCCACGCTTGGTCAGACGCACCGCGCTTGACCGCCTGCCGCGATAAGAGTCCGCGCTCTTCGCGCGGCGGACCGCTCACTCCGGCTCCGCGGTGCCCTCGACGACGTGGGCGCGGGCCTCGGGAACTTGTTGCAAAAATTCACGCAGCGCCGCGCTGAGGTGTTCGGCATAACGGAAGTGCGCGCCCATGCCCGTGCGCAGCTCGGCTTCGTAGATAAATTTGTCGCCGTGGGTGCTGTGCTCGAACGGTGTCTGCGCACCGAGTAGCAGGGAGTAGACATAGGCCGGCGAGCCGCGCTGCAGCAGCTCGCGAGTGAGCTCAAGTTGTTCGGCCAGGAGCGCGGCGTGCGCCGGGGTGGCGTGGGAAATTTCCGGCGGCAGATAAAAACCGGCTTGGATCAACGGTGTGTAACGGTGGCCGGTGCGGTGGCGGTTGAGGTCGCGGAGTTCGGCGAGCGCCATATTATTCCAAGCAAAACTGACGCGCATGCGTCGCGTCGCGGTGCCTTGGTGACCGTAACGGTTGGCCCGGTGGCAGAGGGCCTCGGCGACGGGTTGCGTCTCGCGCAGCCACGGCGGCGTGGCGCGATCTACGTTGACCCAGATCTCGTCGGCGAGGGGCGCGGCGGAGAGCCGGGCTAAGCCGAGGGAGCACGACGAGGCGAGTTCCTGCGCGGCCTGCGCGACGAAGGATTTTTCCGCGATGCTGTGACGCATGAGGCGCGGGGAGATTTTGAGGAGCTCGTCGCGGATGAGTTTCGCAGCGGTGCGGGCCTCGGGGTGAGGGAGCGAATCCAGGTGCTTCACCGTCACCGCCCACATGCGGGAAGACTGGACGAGGCCGACGTTGGTGCGCGTCGCGAAGGGGATGAAATAGCGTGCGCGGTCGAGCGCGTAGTTTTTTCGCAGTCGCGTCACCACGGCGGGTTTTGCGTCGGGCGGGAGGCGGACGAGGCCGGGGTTGGCGGTCGCGAGGGCGTCGAGGCGCGCATACTCGGCGTGATAGGCAGCGAAGGAATTGGCCATCAGCGCGGACCATCGTGGCGCGAGATCCTCCGGAATACCGAGTTCGGCGGCGGTGGGGAGATTGGCCGCGTCCATCGTGATATAGCGCGTGCTCGACTCCTGGCCGTCGGCCATGGTGGCGATCTCAAAAAGTTTATAGGCGAGCCACATCGAGACATCGTCCAGGGCCACGGCGAGGCCGCCGGTGAGTCCGCCGATGGAGGCATGCCCGTAGTCGACGAAGCTCAGAATACGGTCGATCGAGGCGTCGGGGTTGGCCAGATCTACTTTGGAGAGGATGGCGGCGATGCCTTGATTGCTGCGGGAATAGCGCGCGAGGACGGACGCGAGCAACTCGGGCGTGACCTTCGGGAGGTCGGCGGCGGTCGGTGGCGGGACAAGGGCGAGTCCGGTGATTCTCATGCGATGGAGACCATCGCCGCAAAGTGGCGCGGTCGGCGCAAGCCGGGAAACGAGTAAACGTTCACAGCTTCGTGGCCGATACGAAAAACTGCGATGGGTGCGTCTGCCGACAAATGTGTTTCCGCTATTTCCTCCGGCCGGCGGATGTGCTGGGGTGGGTGCATCACGTCATGATGTCCCACCAAAAAAAATCCGTCCTGCCCTTTTCACTTCGTGCCCTGGGTCGTCTCACGCTCGGTCTGCTGGCGTTTTCGTCCTGCAAACGCGTAGAAGAACCCGCCGTCACGGCTCCCGCCGCTCCGCTCGCGAGCGCTGCAACCGCTCCGCAGGCTGCTTCCGCACCGGCGCCGGTGGCTACGGCGGGTGCGCCGGTTACGAAGGCCAAAGGGCGTTGGTTGCGGCCTGATGGTGGCTATATTCTCGCGATCACGACGATCGAGGCCGATGGCCGCGCCGAGGCCGGTTACTTTAACCCGAATCCCATCAAGGTCGCTTGGGCGACCGTCAAATCCGAGGGCGCCGACGTCAAAGTGGCGGTCGAATTGCGCGACCAGAACTACCCGGGCTGCGTCTACAAACTGACTTACTTGGCCGACAAGGACCGGCTCGTCGGCACCTATTTTCAGGCACAGATGCAGCAAACGTATGAGGTCGAGTTTGTGCGCGAGCCGTGAGTGCGGTGCCCCATAGGCGTTAGCTTAAGAGGGAATTCCACTCGCTCACGCTCGCAGCTACGCCGGAAAAATGGCGGGGTGCCCTCTGACATAGCGCTTCTGGTGCGTTGCGCAGGCTTCGCTCAGCGCGAAGCCCGGCGGGTGAGGGCTCCTTACTTCTTCTTCTTCGCGGCGGCCTGGTCTTTAGCAGCGGTAGCGGCTTGTTCTTTTTCGATTTTCGCGGCCTCTTCGTCGGTCACGAACATATAAACGTGGGCGGTTTCGACGACTAACGTGTAGGTGCGGTCGAGCGAAAACCCATACGCTTTCGACATCTTTTGGTTGTTCTCGTTGAGCTGCACCATGAGCGCATCGAGCTTGGTCTTGAGCTCCTTTTTCTTGGTCGCGTTGGTCTCCTTGTCGTGGGCCGCATTGAGGTCGACGGCCTGCTGACGTTGGGCCTGGACGAACTGGACGTTGGCCTGAAATTCCCGGTTGGCCTCGATGGTCTTGAGCGTGGAGGCAAGGACGAGCTTTTGTTGTTTTTCGGCGACGGGGGCCGCCGCTGCGGGGGCCGGGGTGGCCTTTTTAGCCGCTGATTCAGCGAACAATACTCCCGCGGTGAGAAAGGATACGCTGAGACCGATGATTCCAAGGGTGGATTTCTTCATGATGGTGACGAGTGTTGAGTTTATTGCTTGGGAGGGAGGGCCTGACCGGAGGACCGATGGCAGGAAGCCCAGTAACAGGGCAATTTCTTCGCGCCGTGGCTAGCCCATTTTGAGCTTGGTGCGGTTTTTGAAATTTAGGCCAAAGCCCAACTCCAGAGGCCGGCACGGCCGGGCGGGCATTCGCAACGGAGGGTGCGTGTCGACCGAGTGGGGTGCTCGGCGCGCCGCAGTCTGTCGCCCACGGTGGGGCGATCCGACGCGCAATACGGCCACGGCAAACGTGTAAGGGTGGGGGTAAATCCAGTTCTCTCCGGTGTAATATCAATCGCCCAAATGATGCAGACTTTGATTTGCCGGGTAGCCGCGAGCGCCAGCGAGTGGTGGTCCGCCCACTCGCTGGCGCTCGCGGCTACCGAAACGTCCAGAGTTCAAAGGACGTTGGTATAAGTGGCGAAGGCCGGTCCACCGGCAGAATTCCGTATTGTCCCCGTCGCAGTCGGGGAACCGTGGGCGGGTTGCAGCGCATTGCAGACGAGGCTGACGCCGAAATCTGGCGCGCGAGGAGCGGTGGGCGAGTCGCCGTCAAGCGTGGGCTCAAACGGCCGGGATAGCTCTTTCGAGCCAGGGGATTCGGGAGCGATGGCTCTCGTCAGGGGTGGGAGTGGCCGGCGTCGTATGGCTTGCACTTCTGGCATCCTTAAATTGCGCTAAAATGGTCAGGGCATTCGCCTTGTTCATCACCCTCAACCCCGATTCCATGATATCCTCGTCTCCTCGTTGGATGGCACCTTGTCGCCGTTCTGCCCTCGTCTTCGCCATTGCCTGTGCGGCCTCACAGCTCGGCGCCCAAACGGCGCCGGCGACCAGCGCAGCTAAACCCGCTGCCGCGACTGAAACCGTTCTGCTCAATCCTTTCGAGGTGAGCACCAGCAAGGACACGGGCTACGTCGCGGGTAGTTCGCTGGCGGGCGGCCGCGCGGAGACGCCGCTGCG
>CAMBVX010000095.1 GCA_945871085.1 Opitutus sp. GAS368
GAGCCGGACGGCGAAGGAAAGTTTCATGGGACGGCGGGGAAGAGCGGGGTGCTGGGAGTGACCGGGTGCAGATTACAAGAAGCAGCGGGGCTTGTCTTTGTCGTCGTCTACCTATCTCACGGGCACCGCCCTACCTTTTAAAAGGTATCGCGGTAAGTTTCACCAAGGGTCGCTTTCGGAGATCGGCAGTGTGATCGTGCTGCGCAGCCCGCAGTAGGCATCGGGAGCGGGACGGGAGCGCGCTCGATTGCGCGAGAGCGGGTGAGCAACTGCGTTCTCAGCGCCCCCCAGACATGGGCTGGAAAGCCGATGTCACGCGGGAGATGCGTGCTGATCATCGCGTCGACCGGAGAAAACTTATTGTTCCGCTCTTTCCGATCGGGTGCCGATTTGACCCGGGGTAGCCACAGGCCTCCGGTGCCTGTGGGGTTCGACGACATGTCCCCAAGACCGGCAGGGACGCCTGCCGCTACACCGCCCTGACGAGCTCCCTCGCCTCCAAGAATCGCAGGGGAACCGGAGCCCGTCTGTCGCCGGGTTTACCCACTGAAACCAGCGAGGAACCTCATTTACAGAAAGAGATTATTTACCTGATCGCGGTGAAAATTTGATCGAGATTGGGCCATCGCACGACCTGCACTTTCACCAGGTCCGTCGCCCGGAGGTCCGCGTCGGCGGACCGTCGACCGACTTTCGTCGACCCGATTGCGGGCGCGCAGCGGCGATCGCCCAACGTTCCCGCAAGCCGTGCCGACGCCGGGCACCTCTCTCGAAGCTGCAACTCATCTAGAGCGCCCCCGAGAAACGCATCGCCACCGACGCCGCGCCCCCCTTGCCTATCGTCCTTCGCTCTCGCCCATGCGCCATTGCATCTACCCCGGAACTTTTGACCCCATCACCTGCGGACACCTCGATGTGCTCGCCCGCGCCGCTCGTCTCTTCGACCGCGTGACGGTCGCGGTCGCCGAAAACGCGGGCAAGGCCCCCCTCTTCACCGCGCAAGAGCGGGTCGCCATGATTCGTCCTAACGTCGCGCAATTTTCCCACGTCGCCGTGACCACCTTCGGCGGCTTGCTCGTCGAATTTTGCATGGAGCAAAAGGCGGACGCCATCATTCGCGGCCTGCGCGCGTTGTCCGACTTCGAGTTCGAGTTCAACATGGCGCTGATGAACCGCCATCTGGAACCGCAGATGGAAACGCTCTTCGTCATGCCCAACGAGCAATTCAGCTACACCAGCTCCACCCTCGTCAAACAGGTCGCCAAATACGGCGGCGACGTCGCGCACTTCGTGCCACCCAACGTCGCCGCAGCTCTCCGCAACGCGTTCTCCACCTGACCACGCGAGTTTGGTTTACGCGGCTTCGGCCGAGCCGGATTGGTCACCGCACCCCCACGCCCTTGAGCGTCGTGTCGTAGAATTTCGCCGCGTCCACCTTCAGCTTCGCAAGCTCCGTCGGCACCATATACATCATGTGGCCGGCCTCGTAAAAAGTCTGCGTGACGTTGCCCCGCACCGCCGCGTCGAGACCCATTTGGCGCACGGTGTAGTCAGTCGCGAAATACGGCGTCGCGAGGTCGTAGTAACCGTTCGCGATCCAGACCTTGAGGTTCGTGTTCCGGCTCATCGCCTGGTGCAGCAACTCGGCCGTATTCAGATATTCGTTCTGCACATTGCTGTAGTTCCACGGGCGCACGTCACCCGTGAGCGCGTTGTAGGGCAGGTCGCTTTCATACTTCAGTTCGCGGCGGACGTAGTCGTTGAAACACGCCGAGTAGCTCCCAAAAACCGCTTCATAGCTGGGGTCAAACTCCTGCCGCCCCGCCGTGCCCGGCTGATAGCGGATACCGGTCAGTCGACAATCGAAACGCCCCACCGAGCGATCTTTGTCTTCGAGGAGCTTGCTCGTGAACGTGAAAATATCGATGCGCAGATTGCGCTGGAGCACGAACGCTTCCGGCAGGCCGGTCAGCGCCGCGATTTCCTTCGCCAACGCCGCTTTCTCGGCCGCCGGCAATGCATCGCCGCGCATCAACGCGGGGGAATATTTCTCCTGCACGAACTTTTCCGCCGCGTTCAGCGCCGCGCGCAAATCCGCCGTGGCCAGCGCGCCGCCGAGCTTCTTATGATACCACGCGCCCGCCGTATAAGTGGGCAAAAACAACGTGAACGGCAGGTCATTGCCCTGCGTAAATCGCGCCGTCGCAAAATTCATAATCGAGGAAATCAGCGAGATTCCATTCAGATAGAGTCCGTAGCGGTCCTGTAAATAGTCGCTCAGCCCCGACGCCCGCGTCGTCCCGTAACTCTCGCCGACGAGAAATTTCGGCGACGACCACCGCTGATTGCGCGTCGTGTAGAGCCGGATAAAATCCCCGACCGAGGCGATGTCTTCGTTGAAGCCGTGAAACTGTTTCGGATCCTCGCCCGTCGCCGCGCGGCTGTAGCCCGTCGAGACCGGATCGAGAAACACGAGGTCCGTTTCATCGAGCCAAGAGTGCTCGTTGTCCGCCATTTTGTAGGGCGGCGGCAGCGACTCCCCGTTGTCTTTCATCAGCACCCGCTTTGGCCCCAGTGCGCCCATGTGCAGCCAGATCGACGCCGATCCCGGGCCTCCGTTGAATGAAAACGTCAGGGCCCGTTTCGCCGGATCAATTTTTTCTGCCTCAGTTCCGAGCTTCGTGTAAGCGACAAAAAAGATGTTCGCCTTCGTCTTTTCGCCCTTCGCATCCTTCATGGCCATATAGCCGGCCGTCGCCCGGTATTTGATCCGTTTCCCGCCGATGGCCAGTTCATGCTCAGTGACCGACAACACCGGCTCCTTTTCCTTGTCGTCCTTTTTGTCGTCCTTTTTGTCGGCCGCCTTCGTGTCGGTCGTCGTCAGCTTCTCCGCTATCGTGGCCGCCCCCGGCGCTGCCGCCGCTTTTCCGCCCTTACTGCGGCCTTCTTCGGCAGCCGAAAGCACCGTCGCGAGCGAACTCGCCGTGAGGAGGAAAACAAGCCGGCATCGGGAGGTGATCATGATTTCGAGGCTTTCTGCTGTTCGTATTTTTTCTGATATTTTTCGTAGAGCCGGATGTGGCGGTTCGAGAGGTCGATGCGCGCGCCGTCGATGTAAGCCTGCTCGACCCGCGTCGGAATTTCCAACGGATCACCGTCCGTCACAATGAGCGTCGCCCGTTTGCCCGGCTCAATTGAACCCAGCTCAGCACCGACGCCCAAGATCTGCGCCGCATAAAGCGTAATGGCTTTCAACGCCTCCGTCGGCGGCAGACCATAGGATGCCGCCTTGCCGGCCTCATAGGGAAGATTTCGATCGGCCATCGTGCCCATCTCGGCACTCGCGCCGTCGTTCGCGATACAGAAGCGCACGCCGGCCGCGTGGAGCTTCGCGGGATTGGTGTAGGGCGCATCAAACGGATCTTCGCGACGCAGCGGCAGCGCCGTCACCGGACTGACGATCACCGCAATATCGTTCGCCTTGAGCAGGTCGACCACCCGCCAGGCGTCCAATCCTCCGACAAGGGTGATTTTTAATTTCTCCGTCTGGGCCCAAGCCACGGCCGACTCGATCTGCTTTACCTCGGTCGCATGCACAAACACCGGCAGCTCGCCCTTCAACACCGGGATCATCGCCTCCCACCGCGAGTCCGTGTCGATGGGTTTGCCCGCGCCTTCTTTGGCTTTTAGGTAAGCGCGAGCGGTGGCAAAGGCGTCGCGGATTTTCCTCAAATTTTCATCGATGGTCTTTTGTTGCTCCGCCGCCGGACGCGGAAAACCCGGGTCGCGGTTCACCGAAAGATTCGGCCAGTAGACATGCAGCGCCGCCGCACTGCGCAACGTGAGATCTTCCCACGTCCAGCCGTCCATCCGAATCAGCGTCGAAGTGCCCGCCACCAGCCCCGTCGTCAGCGGCACGCTGAGCGCCGTGAGAATGCCATTCGAACGCGACACCGGGATGTGCTCGCTGTCCGCATTCAGCGCCGGCTGCGCGCGCGCATTGGGATTCAGCAACCCCGTTTCCGCCAGGTCCACGCTACCGCGCACCGAACCCATTTCCGTAAGTCCCATTCCTGAGTAAGCCGAAATCAACCCGGGGTAGATGTGTTTACCCGCCACCTCCACGATCGTGCCCCCCGCGGGCACCGCGAGTTTCACGCCGATGGCGGCAATCTTGCCGTCTTTCAACAAGACATCCGTCGCCGGCAAATCGGCTCCGCTCACCGTATGCACGGTCGCCCCTCGCAACAGCAGCGGCTTCGTCGAGCGAACCGCCGGCACGTTGTCGGAACCCGCGAGGCTCGCCGAGACCGCGAGGAAAAGCGCGAGGATCGCGGGAAGATTATTGGAACGCATTGGTCGAGCAGTTGGTGGCGTTTTGGCCGTTGTGGTAAATGGAGCGGTATTCATGCGCGGCGCGCTCTTCCATGAGTTGGATCACTCGCACCAGATCAGGAGTCGGCGCTGAGTCCGGGCGGCGCGCGCCGCCGGCCCCGCCGGCCCCAGCGCCAGCTCCGCCGCCGGCCAGAGCCTTCATCCGCTCGACGAGTGCTTTTTGCACGAGCGCCTCGCGCTCGGTCGTAGCCGACACCCGCATGGCCGCATCGTCTTCGAGCGAAAAATACCGCCGACCGTCCACCCATGTCTGCTCAGCGCGCGTGTAGGTGGAAAGTGGACTCGCGCTCCAGATGACAAAATCCGCATCCTTCCCCCCTTCGAGCGACCCAACGCGATCATCGATCCGCAGCTGCTTGGCGGCATTGAGCGTCACAAATTTTAACGCCTCATCTTCGGGCACACCGCCGTATTTTACCGCCTTCGCCGCTTCCGTATTCATCCGGCGCGCGAGTTCCGCATCGTCGGAGTTGAACGACGTGACGACCCCGGCCGCATGCATCATGGCCCCATCGTAGGGGATCGCATCGACGACCTCATATTTGTAGGCCCACCAGTCGCTGAAGCACGAACCGCCCGCGCCTAGTTTGGCAATTTCGTCGGCCACCTTGTAGCCCTCGAGAATGTGTTGAAACGTCGCGACTGTGATTTTCTCCCGCTGCGCCAGTCGGATAAACATCAGCACTTCGTCCTGCCGATAAGAGTGAATATGAATGACCCGTTCGCCCTTCAGGATCTCCACTGCGGCCTCCAATCGCAGATTGCGCCGCGGCGGCAGCGGCGACTTACCCGCCTGCCAATCCTTCCAGTCGCGTTCGTAGTCACGGGCCTGCGCAAACGTATCCGCCATCACCTGCTCCACGCCCATGCGGGTCTGCGGGTAACGGGCCGGACCGGTCGGCGATGCCTGAAAATTCGACCGCTTCACATTCTCACCCAGCGCGAACTTCACGCCCGGTTTCGCCCCCGCGAACGTCAGCTCCTCGGGCATTCCGCCCCACCGCAACTTGATCACCTGATTCTGCCCGCCCATCGGATTGGCCGACCCGTGCAGCACATTCGCCGTCGTGAGGCCGCCCGCCAATTGCCGGTAAATACTGATGTCCGTCGCGTCGATCACATCGCCGACTCGCACCTCTACGGTCACGGCGCTCGTGCCTTCATTGACGCCCCGCGAGATCGCCGTGTGCGAATGACAATCGATGAGCCCGGCGGTCACGTGTTTGCCCGTCGCATCGATGACGGTCGCTCCCGCCGGCGCGACGAGGCCCTTGCCCACTTTCTCAATTTTCCCCGATCGCACGAGCACGTCGCCACCCACGATCCGCCCCTGCGGCCCACTCGTCCAAACCGTCGCGTTCTTGATCAGGACCCATGCGGGTTGAGCCGGCAGTCCCTTTTTTCCGTAAGCTCCGGCCGGATAGGCCTCCGTCGTCGCATAAAATTTCTCCGCGGGCTTCTTTTCGTCCGGCTTTTTATCCTCGGACTTTTTCTCGTCCGCTTTCGCCGCGATTGCGCTTTCGGGCACTACCCGCGTGGCACTCCAACGCATCGTCGCCCCGTCCGGCAGCAGGCCTGTCCCGGCCAGTGTCCCTTCGTTGAGCGCACCCGACAAACGCACTGTTCCCTGCGCTTCCTGACCTTGAAACACCTCCGCCGGCGCCAACAGTGTCACTTGGTTCCGCACTTGGGTGAGCGTGGCATCCTTGTCGCCAAACCGCGCCCGCAGCCGACCACCACTACCGGGGGCCGCGCCGGCGCGACTCTCAATTTTCAACTCACCCGGCGCGCCCGTCGGAGCACCGGTCCAAGTAATTTTCCACGTGCCTTTCACGTCCACTTTGCGCGCAGCCTCCAACTCGAAATGATCTCCGTCCACCCACATCTCGGTGATTTCTGCGGTGCTGTCGGCGGCGAAAAGATCCCCGGTCGCAATCACGACGTGGCCTAGTTTTCCCACGGCCAGCGTGCCGATCACATCATCCACCCCCAACATTTTGGCGGGCGTAATCGTCACGGCCGCCAACGCGTCGCCCGGCGCCAGCCCACGTTTTACAGCCAGCCGCACTCCCGCCCAAAACTGCGGGTCGGGCTGCCGTAGTCCGGCCGTCGTAAACGCGACCGGCACACCCTGCGCGGTGAGTTTCGCCGCGTTCGACGGTGCCAGTTCCCAATGCTGCAAAGTCGAGAGCGGCACATCCACGGCTTTCTCCGGCGTCTCGATTTCCGGCACGGGCGGAAAATTCAAGGGCACGATCACCGGCGTCTTCGCCACGGCCAGCGCTGCCGCGACGCGGTATTCCGTGCCCCGCCCGCGCAAGATCAACTTCAGCTTGAACTCGTCGGCGATCTTTTGTGCGCGCAGCAAATCGAGTTCATCCTGCGCTTCGATCACGACCGGCTCGGTCCCATTCGCCGCTGCCGCGAGCGCTTCCAAGGACGCATTCGCCTCCGGCCGCGCGGTGCCCGACGATTTCAACTTCCCGTAGGCCTCGTTCGCCGCGCGGTGCCACTGAGCATCGAGGAACGTCTGCCGGATCAAAGCGATCCCTCCCATCAACGAGCCCGGATAACCGCTCTCCCGTCCCCCACCCAGTTCGAAGGCCACGTGCTGCGCCAAGTGCGACCGCACCAGCGCCGCTCCCGGCGGCCGTCCACTCAAACTCACCAGCGCACTCTCACCGCGAAAGACCCCACGGCCGGGGACCACCACCGCACTTGCAAAACCAAGTTCCCGCAGCGCCGAGGCACCTTTGTCGTCGGCCACGAGCACCTTTGCCACATCACGCTCCGGGGTCACCCGCGCATTCCACGACCGCGCCGCCGCTGCCGGCGCGAACGTTTCAGCCGGGGCCACTCCGCCCCGCGCACCGCGGCCTCCTTCCCCGTCCGCCGCTGGCGCGGGTGTCTTGAGCGCCACAGGCAAATGCACGTCGGCGAGCGGCTCGACAAATCCGGCGTAGATCGTCTTGCCCTCCGCCTTCCATCGCCGCGCGTCCGCCGGGATCTGCACGTGGGCCTCCGCGCCGACCGCTGTAATAATTCCGTCACGCAGCACGAGCGTTCCCCGCTCAATCACCACCCCGGGCGCCGTCACCAGCCGCGCGCCCGTGATCGCATGGACCCGCGGACTCGCGTCGCGGAGACCCTCGACCGGCGTGGAAATCACTTGCGCCCGCGACGTCGACGCTGGCACGACCGCCAGCGCACTGCTCAAAACAAAAAGTGCCAGCCAGTGGCCAGCACGACGTGAAACCAATCGCATCCGAACAGGAATAGGGCGCATAAAAAAAGCCGCGCGGATACGCGACCCTCCGAGGCAACGCCGGCCCTATGGCACTAGCAATTCCTTTTTGCACCTTCACCACTTCCGCCCCAAAGTGGAGCCGAAATAAATCCGTTACCTTTCAAAAATTCCCGCGTCTCTCCGCACCGCACGCTCCGCTTTTCCTGACTACAGCCGGAAAGATTCGTTGCGCGCCATTTTTTTCCCTCCAACGCTCCCGCGCTTCCCCTTCAAAGTCCCTCTATTCTCATGGCCAAATCGAAAAGTTACGGCGGTCTCATTTTCCTCGCGCTCGTCCTCGGCGGCGGCGGCTACGGCGCATGGTATTATCTCGGCGCTAAGTCCGATAAGCCGCCGGAGTTCCAGACCACCAAAGTCACCCGGGGCGATATCACCCAGACCGTGACTGCGACCGGCGACCTCCAACCCGTCGTCACCGTCGACATCGGTGCCCAAGTTTCCGGTCAGATCAAAGAGGTTTTCGTCGACTTTAATTCCAAGGTAAAAGCCGGCGACATCCTCGCCCGCATCGACGAAGCCACGCCCACCCAGCGCCTCAAACAGTCCGAAGCCGATCTCGAATCCACCAAGGCCAGCAATCGCCTCCTGCAGCTCGGAGCCGAGCGCACCCGCGAGCTCTCCGGTAAGAAACTCGTTTCGCAGTCGGAACTCGACAACGCCGAGGCCCTACTCGCCCAGTCCAACGCCACGATGCTCACCCGCACCGCCGCGGTCGAAAATGCGAAGCTCGACCTCTCCCGCTGCACCATCGTCGCCCCGATCGACGGCATGGTCCTCGACCGCAAAACCGACAAGGGCCGCACCGTCAACGCTAGCATGAACGCTCCCGTGCTGTTCACCCTCGTGAACGACCTCACCAAAATGCAGATCAACGCCGCCGTCGCCGAGGCCGACATCGGCAGCATCGCCGAAGGCCAAGAGGTTAAGTTCACCGTCGATGCCTTCCCCAACCGCACCTTCACCGGCAACGTCCGGATGGTGCGCAACGCCGCCAGTGTCAGCCAAAGCGTCGTCTCCTACGCCACCATCATCGATGTCGGCAACGAAGACTCGAAGCTCAAGCCCGGCATGACCGCCAACGTTTCTATCATCGTTCAGCAACGCCCCAACATCCTCCGGATTGCCAATGGTGCTCTACGCGTCCGCGTCCCGCAAGAAGTGCTCGCGGCCACTCCCGTCGCCGCCAAATCTGAGGGCAAGGGTGCCGAAAAAACGGCGGGCTCATCCACGATGACCGACGATGAACGCATGACGGCCACGATGGCCATCATGCGTGAGATCGGCTTCGAGCGCGGCACCCCCGCCTCCGCCGAACAAATCGAAAAGGCCAAGAAACTCGCCAAAGACAAAGGCCTCGACCCCGACCTCATCGCCGCCCGCTTCGCCACGCCCGGCTCCCGCAAAGGCAGCAAAGGCGGCGACAGCAGTCGTGGTGGTAGCCCCGGAGGGGGGGGGCGCCCCGCCGGCCCCGGCGGAGACCGCGGTTTCAACAGTACCGTGG
Organism: Opitutus sp. GAS368; assembly: GCA_945871085.1. GTDB lineage: Bacteria > Verrucomicrobiota > Verrucomicrobiia > Opitutales > Opitutaceae > GAS368. The sequence continues at coordinate 9,204 of CAMBVX010000095.1, forward strand.
TAACGCGTTCGCTTTACAAATTCGTGGATCCAGCCGCAGCCGATAAAGACAAGAAGCTCACTCAAGTCACCGCGAAGCTCGGGGTGTCGGATGGCTTCACGACCGAAGTGCTCGAAGGCCTCACCGAAGGGGACACCATCATCACCGGCGTCCTCATGCCCGGTGCCGCCCCGGCCGCCCCCGGCGCCGCCCCCGGCGGTGCTTCGAACCCCTTCAGCGGACGCAGCAGCATGGGCAGCAGTTCGCGCGGCCCGCGCTGAACGCGTCCGCCCCTCGGTCGATTCCTTTTACCATGTCGTCTCCCGTCGTCCAAATTAAGGACATCCATAAGATCTATGAGTCCGGCGAGGTGCCGGTGCACGCCGTGCGTGGCGTGAGCCTCGACATCCAACGCGGCGAGTTCATTGCCCTCATGGGCGCCAGCGGCTCCGGTAAATCCACGCTCATGAATATGCTCGGCTGCCTCGACCGGCAGACCAAGGGCACCTACCTCCTCGACGGCATCGATATCGACAAACTCGACCGCAACGAACTCGCCGATCTCCGCAACCAAAAGCTCGGTTTCGTCTTTCAAGGTTTTAACCTGCTCGCCCGCACGACCGCCCTCGAAAACGTCGAACTCCCCATGCTCTACGGCCGCCACCGCAAGGCGTCCTCCGACGAAATTCGCGAACGCGCCCTCCACTGCCTCGAAATCGTTGGCCTCGCCAACCGCGCCGACCACATGCCCAACCAGCTGTCCGGCGGTCAGCAACAGCGCGTCGCCATCGCCCGCGGCCTCGTTAATTCCCCGCAGGTCCTCCTCGCCGACGAACCCACCGGCAATCTCGATTCGAAAACCTCCGTCGAAGTCATGGGCGTCTTCCAGAAACTGAATGACCAGGGCATCACGATCGTCATGGTCACCCACGAACTCGACGTCGCCCGATACTGCAAACGAAACCTCATCTTGCGCGACGGTGTCGTCGTCAACGACGCCCCCGTCGAAAGCCGCTCCATCGCCGCCGAAGAAATGAGCCGCCTCAAACACGCCGAAACCGCCGCCAAACTCACCACCTCGCCTCACGGCTGAGAACGTCCCGCCATGAGATTCACCAACACCCTTCGCGTCGCGCTCCGAGCGCTCCGTCGAAATACCATGCGCTCGATGCTCACCGCCCTTGGCATGATCATCGGCGTCGCCGCCGTCATCACCATGGTCAGCATCGGCAACGGCGCCAAAGCCCAAGTCGAAGCCCAGGTCGCCGCCATGGGTCAAAACCTCATCACCGTCATGCCCGGCAGTTTCTCCAGCGGCGGCATGCGTGGCGGTTACGGCAGCTCGACCTCCCTTACGCCGGAAGACGCCGACGCCATCCTCACCGACGTCAAGAATATCGACGGCCTCAGCCCCGAGGTGCGCGGGCGAAAACAGATCCTCGCCAACGGCCTGAACTGGAACACCAACGTCAATGGCGTCGGTCCAGACTACCCTTATGTCCGCAACTGGCCGATGGCTTCCGGATCCATGTTCACCGAGCAGGAAGTCAAATCCCTGGGCAAAGTTTGCGTTATTGGAAAAACCGTCGTCGACCAACTCTTCCCGAACGATGATCCCGTTGGCCAGACCCTCCGCATCGGCAATCTACCTTTCCGCATTTTAGGTGTCCTCTCGCCGAAAGGCTTCAGTCTCTTCGGTTCCGATGAAGACGATGTCGTTCTCATACCTTACACCTCCCACATGCGCCGCGTTTCTCGCCAGACCAATATTAGCATGATCCGCATCCAGGCGGACGAGGCCGAAAATATCGCATCGGTCAAACTGGCCGTTGAAGATCTCCTGACGCAACGCCGCCGCGGTCGCGAACCCGACTTCACCGTCCGCACCCAAGAGGAACTCGCCACGGCCGCCACGGCCACTGCGAAGACGATGACTGGCCTCCTCGCTGGCATCGCGGGTGTCTCGCTCATTGTCGGCGGTATCGGCATCATGAATATCATGCTGGTCTCCGTCACCGAGCGCACCCGTGAGATCGGCATCCGTCTCGCCATCGGCGCTCACGGCCGGGACGTCCTCACGCAATTTTTGATCGAGGCTATTCTGCTCAGCTCTCTCGGCGGCTTGATCGGGGTGTGCGTCGGCGTCGGGGGGTCCCAACTACTCTCGCATTACAACGGGTGGCCCGTCCTCGTGCCCACCGTCTGGATCGGCATCTCCGTCGCCGGCAGCGCCATCGTCGGCATCGTCTCCGGCTTCTACCCCGCCTACAAAGCCGCCCAGCTCGACCCCATCGACGCTCTGCGCTACGAGTAAGCCTCGACGTCTTCCTCCAATTCTCCTGCGGGGCGCAGTTTCCCACTGCGCCCCTTTTTGTGCCCCGACATTTTTGCTGCGCCCCCTTTCCGTCACGTCATTTTCCTCTCATGTCCCCCGTCCGCCGTCTGCTTCTGCTCTCCGCGTCTCTCCTTCTCCCCCTCACGCCTTCTTCCGCTCAGTCCGCCCAGTCGGTCCCATCCCACTCCGCCTTCCGCCGCACCGCCGAAGCCGCGTATCAGCGCAAAGACTTCGTCGCCGCCCGCGACGCCTACGCGGCCGCTCTCGCCCTCCGCCCCGACTCGCCTCGCTACTTGCATCACCTCGCCGCCACGCAGGCCCTCACGAGCCGCCACGACGAGGCCCTCGCTACCTTGCGCCGCCTCACCGCCCTCGGCGTCGCCACCGCCGTCGAGCGCGACCCCGACTTCGCCTCGCTCCAAGGCACCCTCGCCTTCAACGCCATCCGCACCGCGCTCGCCGCCAATCGTGAGCCCACGGGCGAAGCCGACCTCCTCGTCGAACTCCCCGGCCGCACCGGCATCATCGAAGGCCTCGTCTTTCGCGACCGCACCGGTGATTTATTTTTCGGCGATGTCCATCAGCGCTGCATCTGGCGCCGCGACCGCGATGGCCGCGTCACCCGCTACAGCGCCGAAGATGAAGAACTCTTCGGCGTCTTCGGCCTCGCCCTCGATGAAACCCGCCAGACCCTCTGGGCCGCCACCTCCGCCGTCCCCGAAATGACCGGCTTCACGCCCGAACACAAAGGCCGCGCCGCCCTCGCGGCCTTCAGCCTCGTCACCGGTGAGTTCCTCCGCGCGGTTCCCGTTCCCTCCGATGGCCGCGACCATGTGCTCGGGGATCTCCTCATCGCCCCCGACGGCACGATTTACGCGACCGACAGCGCCGCGCCCACCATCTGGCGCCTCCTGCCCGGGGCCGAAGAGATGGACAAACTCGTCGAGTTCCCCGCCTTCATTTCCCTGCAAGGCGTCGTGCTCACTCACCGCACCCTCCTCGTCGCTGACTACGCCAACGGCCTCTTCGCCCTCGACCTTTCCGAATCCGCCCCCGTCGTGCGCGCGCTCGCCCCACCCCCGAACACCACCCTCCTCGGCCTCGATGGCCTCGCCCCCGCACCCGACGGACTCTTCGCCGTGCAAAACGGCGTTACCCCCCAGCGCCTCGTCCGCATCGGACTCTCCGCCGACCTCACCGCCATCACCTCCGTCACCGTTCTCGCCTCCGCTTTCCCCCACCTGGACGACCTTGCCCTCGTCACGCTCGTCAACGGTCGCCCTACCTTCATCGCCAACGCCGGCTGGGATAACTTCGACCCCGCCAAGTCCGCCCACCCACCCGCGCACTCGGTCAGAATCTTTCAAGCCACCCCGCCTTAAGCCACCGCAGCCAGTCTCCGTCAACCGGCCACGGGCACTTGCCCCGCGCCGAACCTCGCTCCACGTTGGCGCCCCATGCCAGCGCCGTTGCCACCCATCGTCGAATTTCGCGAAGCCACCAAGCGCTTCGGCGACGGCCCGCTCGTGCTCGACCTCCTGAATCTCGCCGTCCAACCCGGCGAATTCGTCTCGCTCATCGGCCCCAGCGGTTGCGGCAAATCCACCCTCCTCCGGCTCATCGCCGGCCTCACCCCCCTCAGCGCCGGATCGCTCACCGTCGACGGTCGCTCACCGGACGCCGCCGCGGCCGACCTCGCGTTTGTCTTCCAAGAGCCGACCCTCCTGCCCTGGCGCACGGTCACCGCCAACGTCGAACTCCCCCTCTCCCTCCGCGGCATTCCGCCCGCCGAACGCACCGTCACGCGCCGCCGCGTCCTCGACTTGGTTCGCCTCTCCGAAAAAGCCGACGCCTACCCACGTCAACTTTCGGGCGGTCAAAAGATGCGCGTCTCCATCGCCCGCGCCCTGGCCCTCTCGCCCAAAATTCTCCTCCTCGACGAGCCCTTCGGCGCGCTCGATGAAATGACCCGCGAGCACCTCAACGAAGAACTCCTCACGATCCGCGAACGCCAGGCCTGGACCGCCTTCTTTGTCACTCACTCCGTCGCCGAAGCCGTGTTTCTCTCGAACCGCATTTTCATCTTCTCCGCCAACCCCGGTCACCTCCACACCGAGATCAAAATACCGTTCCCCTACCCTCGCACCGAAGAAACGCGCCTGTCCCGTCCCTACCACGATCTCGTCGCCGACGTCTCCCGCATTCTGCGCACCGTCGAACTGGATACGGTCTGACCTGTCGCGCACGTGCCTCGCCCGCGCCTCCACCGCTCCCCGCGCATGTCCCGCCGTCTCCCACATATTTTTCTGCCCGCCCTCACCGGCGCGCTCGTGCTAGCCGCGTGGTACGGTCTCCACTTTCTCCTCTCCGAAGATCTGCGCTTCCTCCTGCCCACGCCGGCCGCCGTCGTCGCCGCGTTCCGCACCCACGCCGACTCGCTCGCGCACGCCGCCCTCAACACCACGCAGGGCGCGCTCCTCGGTTTCGCCCTCGCCGTCGCCGTCAGCTCCTTCCTCGCACTCGCGCTCTCGCTCTCTCCGCTGGTGCGCATCGGCCTCTATCCCTACCTCATGATCATGCAGATGACGCCGGTCATCGTGTTCGCACCCATCCTCGTCATCTGGGTCGGCGCCGGTCTGAAAAGCGTCACGATCATCACGTTTCTCATCTGTTTTTTTCCGCTCGTCGTCAACACCACGCAGGGGCTCGTCTCGACCGACCGCAACCTCGTTGAGCTCTTCGCCATGTGGCGCACCAGTCGACTCCAACAAGTCCTGCACCTGCGGGTGCCCGCTGCGCTCCCCTATTTTTTCACCGGCCTGCGCATCGCCGCGACACTCGCTCCCATCGGGGCCCTCGTCGGCGACTACACGGCCGGCAGTTCCGCTGGCGACGGCGGCGGTCTCGGCTTTCAAGCCATCATCTATTCCAGCCAGGCCAAATACGCCGCGCTCTTCGCCACCGCCGCGACCACCTGTGTGCTCGGTTTTATCTTCACCGCCGGCGTCCTCTCCCTCAGTTGGCTCGCCCTCCATAAATGGCACGACTCCTACGAAGCCACCGACAAATGAAGTAGGGCCGGGTCTCCGCCCCGCCCTCCACGCGCCGCCCACCCACTCAAAATCCCCCATGCACCTCCGCCACCTCCCGTTCCGCCTCCTGTCCGCTCTCCTCCACCTTCTCCTGCTCGCGCTCACCGCTCAACTCTCAGCTCTCAACTCCGCCGCGGCTGCCCCCGCCAAAATTTCCGTCCAACTCGACTGGGTTCCCGAACCCGAACACGGCGGCCTCTACCAAGCCCTCGCTCGCGGCTTTTTCCGCGACGAAGGCCTCGAAGTCACCCTGCTGCCCGGCGGGCCCGGCGCTCAAGTCATGCCGAGCGTCGCCACCGGGAAAGTGGACATCGCCCAAGCCGACTCCACCGCCACGCTGCTCCAACAAGCCGAGGGGCTCCCCTTCGTCCAATTCGTGGCCGTCTTCCAAGACGATCCGTCCGGCATCCTCGTCCACGCCGAAAGCCCCGTCCGCACTTTCTCCGACCTCAACGGCCAGACTATCATCGCTCGCCCCGGCTGGCCCTTCCTCAAATTTCTCCAAGATAAATACCGCCTGAAGATCAACGTGGTCCCCCAGAATTTTTCCGTCGCCGCGTTTCTCAGCAACAAGTCGGCGCTTCAACAGGGCTACTTCATCGCCGAGCCGCACCACATCACACAGGCCGGCGGGAAACCCCCGCGCTTCCTCTCCACGTGGGACGCCGGCTTCCGCGCCTACGCCGTGCTGATCACGAATAAAAAATTCGCCCGCGAGCGCCCCGCCGATCTCCGCGCCTTCACGCGCGCTTACCTGCGCGGCTGGCGCGACTACCTCGACGGTGATCCGACCCCCGCGCACACCGCGATGAAGAAAGCCCACGCGCCGAACACCGACGCCTTTCTCACCTACTCCCGCCAAGCCATCATCGCCGAAAAACTCGTGACCGGTCGCGACACCCACGGCGGCCCGCAGAACATCGGCCGCCTCGAAGCCACCCGCTACGCCGAACAAATCGCCCAGCTCGAAACCCTCGGCCTCCTCCCCAAAGGCAAGCTCACCCCCGCCACCGCCTTCACCAACGAATTCCTCCCCTGAGCCTCCGCTCGTCCGCCCACCACTCGCTCCGCCTCACCTCTTCCGTGTGTTCCGTGGGCTCGCTTCTGCTGCCGCAGCCTCCGCGTCTCCGTGTCTCCGTGGTGAAACCGTTTTCCTCTCCGTCGTCGTGAGCCCGCGCCCCGCAGCCCCATCACGCTTCGCCCTCTCCGCCTCGCTCTTCCTCCGCGTCCTTGCCGTCATCCACGCCCTCGCCTTCGCCTCTGCGTGGACGCAACTCGCCGGCCTCGTTGGCCCCCAGGGCATTCTCCCGGCTCAACCGTTCTTTGACGCCGTCCTCCGCCAACTCGGCCCGGACTCCGCCCACGCCCAGCTCCCCTCGCTCTGCTGGTTCATCGGCGCCGGCCCCACCGCGCTCAACGCCCTCAGCGCCACCGGCCTCACCCTCTCCCTGCTTCTCTTCATCGGCATCGCACCCGCCCCCGCGCTCCTCGGCCTCTGGGCCTGCTACCTTTCGCTCTGTGGTGCCGGCCAAATGTTTTTCGGTTTTCAATGGGACGCCCTCCTCCTCGAAACCACGCTCCTCTCCGTCTTCCTCGCTCCCTGGCGCGTCCTCCCACTGTGGCACACCGCACACTCCGAACCGCCCCGCCTCGCCCGCTTTCTCCTCATCTGGCTCCTCTTCCGCCTGATGCTCCTCTCCGGCGCCGTAAAACTCCTCAGCGGTGATCTCTCGTGGCGCGATCTCTCCGCCCTCACGTTCCACTACGAAACCCAACCGCTCCCCACCCCACTCGCCTATTGGGCCCACGCGCTCCCTGCGTGGTTTCACCGCGCCGCCTGCGCCGCCATGTTCACCCTCGAGCTCATCATTCCATTTTTCTTCTTTGCCCCCCGCGCCCTCCGTCACCGCGCCGCCCTCCTCTCGATCGCGCTCATGCTCCTCATCGCCCTCACCGGCAACTACACCTACTTCAATTTACTCACCGCCGCACTCTGCCTGCTCTGCCTCGACGACCCCATCCTGCCGCGCCTCATCCCCCGCCGCCTCTCCACCATTTGTCACTTAATAAGTGACAAACTTTTCCTCCGTCCTAAGAGCGCTTGTCACTTATTAAGTGACAATCACTCCGCGCCCGACACGCCGCCGATTCCGCCCCTTCCCCCGCGTTGGCACGTCTGGCCCGTCCGCATTTTCGCCGCGTTCGTCCTCCTCTACACGGGACTCGACACCGTCTCCGCGCTCATTCGCACCCTCCCGCCAATCCCCGGTTTCAACACCGTCGCCGCCGTCGTCGCCCCCTACCGCTCGTTCAACCGTTACGGGCTCTTCGCCGTCATGACCCATCCCCGCCGCGAACTGATCTTCGAGGGCAGCGACGACACTCGCACCTGGCTCCCTTACGAGTTTCCCCACAAACCCGGCGACCTCGCCCGCGCGCCCACGTGGATCGCCCCGCACCAACCTCGCCTCGACTGGCAACTCTGGTTCGCCGCCCTTGGCCATCCCACCCAAAACCGCTGGGTCCTCGCCGTCTGCGAACATTTGCTGCGCGGCACCCCCGACGTCCTCACCCTGGTGGAAAAAAATCCCTTCCCGCAAAAACCGCCCCGCCACATCCGCGTCGTTCGTTACGAATACCACTTCACTGACCCCGCCACGCGCGCCCGCACGGGCCAAGTCTGGCGCCGCACGCCACTCGAATTGTATATCCAGCCCGCGGCGCTCAAATAAAACCAACAACGCCTCCGCCGGCGCAGTTCGCAGCAAATTTTTTTCCGCGCTATCCCGATCCTCCCTCCTCATAGATTTTCCTTCATGCCGCAACCGACCGCCCTCGAACGCTTCCTCCCGCTCCTCCGCTCCGCCCTCACCGACGGCACCTTGACCAAGCTCACGCTCGGCAAACCCGCGCCCGCCCTCACCCGCGCCGATCCCACGCTGCAAAACATCTTCGTCCGTCCCGTCACCCTCAAAGCGGGGCTCCAACTCACGTTCGTGTGGCGCCACGCCACCCGCGACGTCACGAAAAACCACGCTCCCACCGAGGCCCTCGCCCTCATCGAGGCCGCACTCGGCCGCGACTTCCTCGACGCCCATCTCTTCACCGCCACTCAAACCGCTCAGTTTGAAACGCAAGCCGACGGCACCGCGCGCCTGCGCGTGAAGGCTCAGCCCTCTGCGTCCACCCCCGCCACCTCCGCCACTCCACCCACCCACAACACCCCCAAACACCACCTCATCCCCGCTGACGCCCCGTGGCTTGATTCCCTCGGCGTCACCAACAACCGGGGACAACCCCGCGAAGGTATGGCCGATAAATTTCGCCAAATCCAAAAATTTGCCGAACTCCTCAGCCACCTCCTCGCCGAAGCCTTCCCCGCCGCTCCACCTCCCCCTGCCGCCGGTTCCGACTCTCCCCTTTCACCTCCGGGCGCTCGACTCTCAGCGCTCAACGCTCCACTCCGCGTCGTCGACGCAGGTTCCGGCAAAGGCTACCTCACCTTCGCCGTTGCCGCTCTCCTCGGCGAACGCGCCCACGTCACCGGCATCGAGTCCCGCCCCGAACTCGTGGCGCTCTGCAACCGGGTCGCCGCTCAACACGGTCTCGCCCACCGCCTCACTTTCCGCGCCGGCACCATCGCCGACGCACCGCTCGAAGCCTGTGATCTGCTCATCGCGTTGCACGCCTGCGACACGGCCACCGACGATGCCCTCGCTCGCGGACTCGCCGCTCAAGCCCGCCTGCTCGTCGTTTCACCGTGCTGTCAAAAAGAGCTCCGCCCACAACTCACGCCGCCGCCCGTGCTCGCCGATGCGCTGCGCCACGGCATTTTCCAAGAGCGCCAAGCCGAATTCGCCACCGACGCCCTCCGCGCCCAACTCCTCGAATGGTCCGGCTATAAAACCAAGGTCTTTGAATTCATCGCCACCGAGCACACCGCGAAAAATCTCATGATTTCCGCCCAACGGACCCGTCCAGCCGGGACTCCCGAAGACCCCATCGCCCAACGTCTCCGCGCCTTTGCCGCCTTCTACGGTATCCGCCATCATCGCCTCGCGCAGCACCTGAAATTCCCCCTTTAGACTTCGGCGAGTTTTAGACTGTCTTTTGGATCGGGCCTCATCGCCACGGATCAAGCACTGTCACCTGCGCCCAAGATATTTTTTTGGCCGAACTGTGCGGGCTCCAGCAACTCCCCGGAAATCACCGCTGAGAGTCAAGTCTTGGGAACGTCATGCGACCTCGCCAACACGTTCAAAGGCCAGCGAGATTTCCTGGTCGCAGTAAGCCGCAGACTTTACCGCCCCCTGCGCAGACGATTGAGTTCAGTCCGTAAACGGTCTGCCTCGCGGCTGGTCCTTGGTTTTGAGCGAGCGGCGAAATTGCTTGTCACTCCTTTTGACCGAAGCCTAATACCGACCGCTCGGTTCGAAGCGATCGAGGTTTTCCGCCAGACGATACATCAGCAGTTTCTTAGCAGCCCGAGTCTCCGCAAGAGCTTCGGCATCGATGCCGAGAAGCCCGGTGACAACGTTGGGTGAAAAAACCACTACCGCCGGAATCGAAGTTCGTTCTAAGTCATTCATAGGATCATTTTTTGCCAGAGTAGCTCAGTGGTAGAGCAGAGGACTCATAAGCCTTTGGTCGACGGTTCAATCCCGTCCTCTGGCACCAATTTATATTCAACGACGCAGCTCACATTGGGGCTGATTTTTACGCACTAAAGTGCCAGCGGGTGTGGAATAATAACTCCGTCGTCAAACGGTGCCGCGTAAAGAGTTGTCGGACCGGCTTGCCTGCCCTCTCGGACCGATTGCCGGTCCCGTTTAGCCGGAAGCCCTTTCAAGCGCGGCTCACTCTCATCACTCCACTGAGCGCTCCCGGGAATCGACTGCTTGGGCCGGCAACGACACCCAGCCTTCCCGATCCATGGAATTGTTCTTCCAAATCGAGGGTAGGTCAGCCGTTGTCCTACCTGTGCTGGTAAACTGCGCGCCATGAACGAATCAGCCCAGATCGTCGCCTCATGTGCTTCCGACGAGCCCCATCGCCAGCGCCCCTTCCGCGTAGCTGATCGCCCTCCCTTCCCGCGCGCATGAGCCTTCAACTCCACCTTTCCTCCAAAAACGACGAACTCCTCGCCAGCTTGCGCCCCCGACTTGCTGCTGCGCGCCAAACGACCCTAGCTGCGGGTGCCGGCATTCCGCGTCCCATCCCCGTGTTGCTGCCGTCGTCGCAGTTGGGCGACTGGTTACAGGTTCAGCTCGCCCGCGAACTCGGCCTCAGCATGGGTTTCGAATTTCTCCAACCGAGCGCGTTCTTCAAACGACACTTCGCCGCGGGCGGCGTCGGGGCTGACTTTGCCCGAGCCCATGCCTTCTGGGCACCCGAGCGCCTGCGCTGGCAACTCTTGCCGGAAGTGGATCAGATCGCCCTCCACCTCGGTCTCGACTCCGCGACCACCCTCGCGCCCCGTGACCGTTTCGCCTTCGCGCAGCTCCTCGCCCAGCAATTCGACCGCTACGCCCGCTATCG
>CAMBVX010000096.1 GCA_945871085.1 Opitutus sp. GAS368
CCGCAGAGCGATTCGGTGCGTTGCGCGATGCAGGTAACTGATTCGGTCTGGAGCGGATGGAGAGCCCAGAGCGAAGCGGCAGCGAACGCCGCAGCCTCGCGGTTGAAGACCGGAAGTTTAAGTTGCAGTGAGGCGAGCGTGTGACGGAGAAGGCCGTAGAGTGCGAGCGCGGCGGCGGCATGGATCGCGAGATTCAGCACGTGGTAGCTCCAGACCTTCTCGCCGCTGAGCGCGTAGTTGAGCGCGAAGGTTGCGTTTACGAGGGGGCGGCCGGTGGTCGTGCTGCCATCGGCGGGCGGGAGAAAAATCGCGAGGGAATCGAGACGACGAATCGAGGGATTTTCCATGACCGCACCGACGTCGTCGAAGAGGAAGGGAACCTGAATCGTGTTCGCGTAGGCGAGCACGAGGGCGAGGACAAGGCCCGCCGGAGCGAGCCGACGCCACGCGAAGGCGCGTGGGGCGGGTTCACTGCAGGCGGGGACAACGGCGGCCATGGGTGGCGAGCGTGGGCAAATCGAGGAAAAGAAAAAGCTCCCTCTGATCGAGGGAGCTGAGAGGAACAGAGAGATGGCCGGCATCAAGCCTGCCCCACACGGTTAGAAGTTAAACGTCGAGGTCAGCGTGAATTTCCGCGAGTCGATGATGCGGAAGGCCCACGGCGTGCCATCGAAGTTGACCTGCGTCGGCATCAGGCGACCGCCTTCGGTGACGTTTTCGATGTTCAGCTGGAGCTTCCAGCCGACGCGATCTTTGAAGATCTTGCGCGAATAGGAGACCCAGAGGTCGGTGTAGTAATTGCCGTCGTCGAAGACGGGGCGGGTCACGTCGTTGAGATTGATGACGGTGGGCGAATTGACCGGGTCTCCGACTTTACCGAAGAAGCCGATCGCGGCGCGAGACTCCCAGCGCTCGGCACCACCGATGGCGACGCCCTTGAGCTTGCCCTCGCGGAAGCTGTAGTTGGTCAGGAAGGAGCCGTGGTATTGGCGCTCGAGGGGCGAGCGGGCGCCTTCGAGGGCTTTGGCGAGGGCGACCTGCGAAACCACGACGTTGTTGTGATAGGCTTGGGCGCTGGTGTTGCCGTCGGTATTCTCGATCTGGGCGACGCCGGCGTAACCGTAACCCGTCCAAAATTTACCGAGCGACCAGCGACGGCTGGTGGCGGGATCGACGAAGTCGGGAATGTCGGGCGCGGCGTTGGTCTCCCACTTCGGGAGACGCTCGGCGAGCCAGGCGTCATACTGCGGAGCGATATTAGTGTAGGTGCTCTGCTGCTTGCTGCCGGTGAGCTTCATGGTCCAATTCGGGATGGGATTGAAGGTGACTTGGAGCTCAGTGCCTTTTGCTTGGCTGTCCTGCGTGGCACCGGAACTGAGCCCGCTGTAGTAGTTGAGCGGAAGTTTGATGAGGTCGTAGATTTTCTGCTGGTTCGCAGTATCGGAGACGTTGTTCACGTTGTCGGTGTTCCAATTCGCGACCGCGGTGATCTGGGCGATGGTGCGACCGGCAGCCATGCCGTTGCGGAGGCGCTGGACGGCGCTGGCCCACGGGAGGCCCGTGGTGGTGTCGGCGTAGGCGAGCCGCGTGAGGAGCGTGCCGGCGGCACCGGTGCGCTCGCTTTGGCTGGTGTTTTCATACCAGTTTAGGCGGACGACGAGTTTGTTTTTCAGGACGCTGAAACCGACACCTACGTCGGAGCCTTTGCCGGTGGGTTTGGCGAGCGGCTTAAAAAAATAGTCGGTCTGGTAGGTCGCCGGTGGATTAAAGTTGTCGGACTTGTTGTAGTAGAGGGTCGTGCCTTGGAGAAGTTCGGAGATGAAGGAATCGCCGCCGCCGCCGATGTTCTGCACGAAGCCGAGCCCCTTCAGCGGGCGGAAAGCGGCGCCGACAGTCTTCGTATCACCCGTCAGTGCATCCCAGCGGCCCCACCGGCTCATGACGGTATTGTAGTTGATCAGGCCGGTGGAATTGGTGGTGAACAACTCGGCGTTAGTCAGCGCCGGCGAGGTGACTTTACCGAGGACGTCGGTGATCGCACCGGCCGTCGTGACGCGGGCGCGGTAATCGTCGTGGCGCCAGCCGAAGGTGGCGATGAGGCGGTCTTCCCAGAGGTAACTCTGCGCGGCGAGGGTCCAGCTCTTAACTTCGCGACGCGTGCGGAAGCTGCCGGCCGCCGAAAAGAGGGCCTGCTCGGTCACGCTGTCGTTCTGGAATTGCTGCGTCGCGTGATTGAAGACCTGCACCTGCGAGGTGAACGGGGCATTCCAGCCTTGGTTGCCATAGAAACCGGCGGAGTGGGTCGAGACGCCCTGCGCGCCACCGGGGCTGGCCAGATAGTATTTGCGCATGAGCGCGCTGTTGAGCGCGAGTTGCTGGCCGGGCAGCGCGAGGTTGGAAACGTAGCGGAGCTTCGCATCGGCGTCGCCGTCGACAAAATTATTGCGGTGACGCTCGATGGCACGGCTGACGTTTTGCTTGGTGCCGAGGGCGAGGAGGCGGTGACGGCCGAGCCATTTCAGGACGCTGCTCTGCTTGGTGAGATTGAGGTCGTAGGCGAGCATGGCGCGGTAGTTGTCGTCGGTCTGCGGCGCGTAGAACGTATCGAGACCGCCGCCGACGCCTTCGGAGACGAAGGGCAGGCCGAAGTAGGGATTCGCCGTGCCGTTGATGTTCTTCACGTTGGTGTCGATCTGGATCGTGGCACCGGTGAGCTGACTCATCGTGTAGTTGTCGAAGCCGTCGATATCCTGCCGCAGCCAACCAGCGCTGAAGAAGAGGTCGGGCAGGATCTGCTGCTCGATCTCCAAATTATAGTTGGCCGAGCGCAGCTGGGAGAAATTGGTCTGGAGGTGATTGTATTTGGTCCAGTCGTAGATCGATTTTTTCGTGACGCCGGGGATCTGGTAGCTGCCGTAGGTGAAGGTGCGTCCGTTGATGGACGCCGTGGGAATCGGGAGGCTGAGCGACGACGACCACTGGCGGTCGAGCATCAGGAAGCGGGGATCGCCAGCGGTGTAGCCGAGGGTCGCGGGCGTGGGTGTGGCAGTCGCGGGATTGGTCTGCGCGGGGGCGTAGAAAACAGGATTGCGTTGGAAAAAGGCGATGGATTGGCCGCCATCGATCAGGCGCAGGGGACGCGCCGTGTCTTCGAACTGGATACCAGGGACGAATTGAGGGTTGTTCGCGATCGTCCCCGCCGCGCCGGCACCGAGGATGGTGTTCACGCCGGCAACGTAGCCGGGCGAATTGACGTTTGAGACGTAGGGACCGACGACGCGGTTGGTGTCGAGGAGCGTGATCATACGCGTCGTGGGATCGTAAGCCGGGCGACCGGCCGCGAACCACGAGCTGACGAAATCGCGGGGCGTGAGGGAATTCGGGCGGTTGGCGTCGTTGCGGTAATTTTCCGCGAAGCCGCGCAGGATGGTTTTCTCGAAGGGCTTATAGGTGATCGCGGCGTATTGGCGGCGAGTCAGATCGCGCGAGGGTTTCCGCTGGAACTGCTGGTTGTGGTGGAGCAGCGCGCCGTAGAAGGCCAATTTGTCCTTTACGATCTCGCGGTTGACGGCGAGCGAGGTGCGAAACGAACCGTATTGATCGGTGCGGAGAATGACTTGGTTGGTGTTTTTATTGAGCGCGGCTTGGGCGGAAGTCTGGTTGACGATGCCGGCCGGGGTGCCGAGGCCGAAGAGCAGCGAATTCGGACCGCGGGTGATTTCGACGGACTGCGTGTTATAGGAGTCGAAGGGGACGCGGTTATTCGTTGGAAAATTATTGATCGCGGCATCGGGAGCGGCGAGGCCACGGATGCGGTTCGACTGGGCGTTGGTCGTGCTGTCGCCGTTGTTGCCGAAGCTGTAGCCGGCGACGGAATCCTTGGCCGTGCCACGGTCGACGATCGAGGGCGTGTAGGTGCCGGAGCCCTCGGTGCTGGCCTCGTATTTGAAGACGTCGTTGATATCGAGCGATGCGGTGTCGTCCATCTGCTGCCTCGTCACGACGGTGATCGAGGCGGCGAGGTCGGCCAAGTTGGTATTGAGGCGGCTGCCGGCGAGAGTGTTCTCGGCGAAATAGCCGGAGTCCTTCGTCGTCGTGACTTGGAACGGCGTCAGCACGATGGCGGCGTCTTCGCTGGTGGACGAGACGCTGGCGGAGGTCCGAGCCTGGTCGGCCTGCATGGCCGCAACTTCGTTGGCGTCGAGTTTGCCGTTCTTATTAGCGTCGTACTTCGCAAGTGACTTGGCGTCAGGCGACGAGGCAGACGCGGATTGAGCGGGGGCGGATACAACCGCGAGTCCGACGCCAGCCAGCGCACGGAGCAGACGGCGTGAGGTGAGTCGGGTGCACTGATAGGTATTCATGGGCGGGGTAAGGCTGTATTAGGGTCCGGTCGTGAAGGGGGGAGATGGTCGAAGATTCGCTGGGCGTGCACGAACTCCCGCGGAAGGGGTGCGCACAGAAATGAACCGGGGTTAGAGGATTTCGACTCAGAGCTAAGCCCCAAGCGAAGCACCGCAATCGCCCGCCCGGCCGGACAGTCAGGCCAAGCTTGCGCCGAGCCCACCAGACGGCGTGTAGCCACCCGTCAACTCAGTCTGTTTTTCTCGCTGCCAGCGGGCTCATCGCCAACGCGCCGACGCCCAGCAACACGGCGCCGACGCAGGCGAGCACAAACCAGTCGCCGTAGCGCACGTAGACACTCTCTTGGCCGATCCAGCGTTTGTCGCGGGTCACCGTCACCGTGCGCGTTCCGCGGAAATAAATACTACCGGCCTCGTTCGTAACCACAGAGCGCACGCCGCCAAATTCGTCGATCCAGCCGCTCCAACCGCCGTTGCCGCAGCGCAGCACGGGACGGCGCGTCTCGACCGCGCGCAACACCGCGTGCGCGGCATGTTGGTAGGCGGCCCCACCCTCGCCATACCAGGCGCTGTTCGTCAGCACCGCGAGCACCTCAGCGCCGGAGCGCACACTGCCGCGGGCAAGCTGGGGAAAAATATCTTCGTAACAAATGAGCGGGCCGAACCCGGCCGGGTTTTCCTTCAACGGCATCACCAAAGGGGCGGCATCACGCCCGCGTTCAAAATCTCCGCCGATCGGCACGAACTTCGAAAGCCAACCAAAGATCGGGCGCAGCGGCACAAATTCACCGAAGGGCACGAGTTGGCGCTTCGCATAAAATTCCTTCTGCACGCCACCGGTGGGCGTGACGAGCAAGGCACCGTTGAACCAGCGCTCCTGCGGGGTGCTGGCGTCCTCAATCACAATCGAGCCCAACAGCAGCGGCGTGCGCGCGCGCGCGGCCAGCGAGTCGGCGAAGGCCTTGGCACTGGCCTCTCCCCGCACGGCAAACGGCGTGCTCGCCTCGGGCCAAAGAATGAGATCGGGGCGGGTTTCGCCGGCCTTGAGCGTCGTCGTCTCGAGAATATCGAGGATGCCCTGCGCCTTGGCCTGATCCCACTTTACCTCCTGCGGAATGTAGGGCTGCACAAAAGAAATGCGCCCCAAGGGCACGCTGTAGCGCTGGCGGTTGAACATTTCCTGCACCTGCACGCTCACGCAGAGCATCAGCAGAAAGAGCCCAAACATAAACTCAGGTCGGCGGAGATTCCATCCGGTTTGACGTTCGATAAAAAGACTGTGCGCCATCGCCGCGAAGCCGAGATTCATCGCGACGAGCACGAACGACACCCCGTAGCCGCCAGTGAACGCCGCGATCTGCAAAATACTCGCGCGCTCCCATTGGCTCGCCGAGAGCGGCAGCCACGGAAAGCCGCCGAGCAGCCACGTGCGCGACCACTCAATCAGCACCCACGTGCCGGCGAGGCCCACGAGTCCGACCAGCCGCGTGAGTGTCGGCCGGCCCACCATGCGCGGCATCGTCCACCACGCGGCCAAATACCACGTGCCCACCCAAGCGCCGACAAACGGCCCGAGCAGCAGCAGCCCGCCCCATGTCACATGGTGCAACCAACCGAGAATAATCGTCCACGCGACGGCCTGCGCGGCGAACATCGTCCACGCGAAAAGCTTCAACCGCGGTTTCGTGTAGGCCCAGAAAATCCCCGGAATGAGCAGCGCGTAAGCGAACTCCGGCGTGTGAAACGGCGGAAATGAGACGACGGCCAAAACGACCGTGAGCACGGCCACCGCCAACGCCGCCACGTAGTCGACGTGGCGTTGGAGGAACGACGGCTTGGGGTCGTATGGGTCAACCGCCGATGGCTTGGAAGCGACGTCAGACACGAATGGGAGCGGTCAAAAATGCGGGCCGCCGGCGAGCCGAGCCGCCCCGGTACGATCACGCCCCGTGGCAGGCCTTGTATTTCTTGCCGCTGCCGCAGGGACACGGTTCGTTGCGGCCGACCTTCGGCGTTTCGCGACGGATCGTGACTTTCGGCAGCACAATTTCCTGCTCGGGCGCGGGGGCCGGGGCATCGCTCGGACCGCTGCTCGTGACCGTCGTGCTCGTCTCGAAGCGAGGCACCGCCGACGCGGGCGGTGCGTCGTTTGGCCCCACCGCGCGGGCCGTGCGGCTCAACAACGAGAGCATGTGTTCGAAGGACTCGAGGTTCGACGCGCTGCGAAACAAGCCGGTGCAGATTTGCAGCCGGACGTTCGTCATCAGCTCTTCGAAATATTTGTAGGCTTCGCCTTTATATTCCACCAGCGGGTCTTTCTGGCCGTAGCTGCGCAGGCCGATGCTCTTGCGCAGGTCTTCCATCTCCGTGAGGTGCTCCTGCCAATGATGGTCGATCGCATTGATCACCACGTAGCGCTCCAACGAACCGAGGGCGTCAGGATTCTCGACCGACTCTTTCACGGCGTAGGCCTTTTTGATCCGCTCGAGCAGTGGCGCGGTGATGGGCTCGGGCTTGTCGCCTTTGACATCCTCCAACGTAACGCCGATCGGGAAATGAGAGTTCAGCCACACCACGAGGCTCTCCAGCGCGGTCTGGGTCGCGCCAAACTTTTCGCGGAAACCGGCGGTTTCAAGGCGAGTCATCAACTCTTCTTCGATCTGCTCAAAGATGATGTCCTTCGGGCGGTCGGAGTGAATCGCACCATTGCGGATGCCGTAGATAACTTCGCGCTGCTGATTGAGCACGTCGTCGTATTGGAGCAGGCGTTTGCGCTGCGAATAATTCTGCTGCTCCACCTTTTTCTGCGCGCTCTCGATTGAGCGGTTCAGCCAGGGATGCTCGAGCTCCTCGCCCTCCTGCATGGAACCTTCCATGAGTTTGGAAGCGAGATTTCCCTGTAAGAAGAGCCGCATCAGGTCGTCTTCGAGCGAGAGGTAAAACTTGGTGAGACCGGGGTCGCCCTGGCGCGAACACCGGCCGCGCAGCTGACGGTCGATACGGCGCGATTCGTGGCGCTCGGTGCCGATGACGTAGAGGCCGCCGAGTTCGCGGACGCCCTCGCCGAGCTTAATGTCCGTGCCGCGGCCCGCCATGTTGGTGGCGATGGTGACGCCGCCGCGCTGGCCGGCGCGCGAGATGATCTCGGCCTCTTGCTGGTGGTATTTGGCGTTGAGGACGGTGTGAATCACGCCCGTGCGCTTCAACATGCGGGAGAGAAATTCCGAGGACTCGACGGTCACAGTGCCGACCAGCACGGGCTGACCGCGTTTGTGGGCCTCCTCGATTTCTTTGACGACGGCGGTGTATTTATCGCGGCGGGTTTTGAAAATACAGTCGTTGCGATCAACACGGATGCCAGGACGGTTCGTCGGCACCACTTGCACGCCGAGGCGGTAGATATCCTTGAACTCCATCGCCTCGGTTTCGGCGGTGCCGGTCATGCCAGCGAGTTTTTCGTAGAGGCGGAAATAATTTTGAATCGTGATCGTGGCGTAGGTGCGCGTCTCACGTTCGATGGTGACGTTTTCCTTGGCCTCGACCGCTTGGTGCAAACCATCCGACCAGCGACGGCCGGGCATGACGCGGCCGGTGTTTTCATCGACGATCATGACCTTGCCCTCTTGGACGACGTATTCGACGTCGCGTTCGTAGAGCGAGTAAGCGCGCAGGAGTTGCGAGATGGCGTGGATGTCCTCCGAAATGGCGGCGTAACGATTCTGGGCGGCGAGTTTCTGCTCTTCGCGCGCTTCAGGCGTGACGGCGGCGGCTTTCTCGATGTCGCTGAACTCGGTCGCGAGATCGGGCAACATGAACGCATCGGGGTTGTCGGGACGCAGCTTCGTCCGCCCGATCTGCGTGAGGTCGGCCTGGTGCTGGCGCTCGTCGATGACGTAGAGGAGATCTTCCTTGAGCTTGTAGAGCTCGTCCTTGTTGAGGTCGGAATTGAGATCGGTCTCGGTCTTGTCGAGGAGCTTCCGCCACGCACCATTTTCCATCAGGCGGAGGAGCTGTTTGTTCTTCGGGTGCCCCATTTTCACCTGCAACATTTTCTGCGCGGCGAGGATCTTGTCGTCTTCCGTGGCGGCAGGTTTTTCGAGTAGTTCGCGCGCTTCGGTAATGATCTTGATGCACAGGCGGGTCTGGTCGTTGACGAGTTGATCGACCGGCGGAAGCAGGCGCGTAAACGGCTGCTCACGCTCGATGGGCGCGGGTCCGGAAATAATCAGCGGCGTGCGGGCCTCGTCGACGAGGATCGAGTCGATTTCATCGACGATACAGAACCAATAATCACGCTGCACCTGGTCTTCCTTGCGCGTCGCCATGCCGTTGTCGCGGAGGTAGTCGAAACCAAACTCGCTCGCCGTGCCGTAAGTGATGTCGCGGCCATACATGTCGCGCCGCAGGTCGGGTGCCATCTGTTGCTGGATACAGCCCACGGTCACACCGAGAAAATTATACACGTGGCCCATCCATTCGGAGTCGCGGCGGGCGAGGTAGTCGTTGACGGTGACGAGCTGGGTATTCCGGCCGGTGAGGGAATTGAGATAGAGGGGCAGCGTGGAGACGAGGGTCTTGCCTTCACCGGTGGCCATTTCGGCGATCATGCCCTCGTGGATCGCCATACCGCCGATCAACTGGACGTCGAAATGAACCATGTCCCAGGACAGCTCGTGTTCGCAGACGAGAACCTTGCGCCCGCAAAGCCGGCGGGCCGCACTCTTCACCGCCGCGAAGGCCTCCGGGAGAACTTGCTCCAAGGCGGCGCGCTTATCGGTGGCCGCGGCGATCCGCACCCGGAATTCCTCGGTCTTGGCGCGCAGCTGGTCGTCGGTCAGCGACTGATAGGACACCTCAATTTCATTGATGCGCCCGACGATGGGGCGGCACTTCTCAAGGAATTTTTTGTAGTGGCGGCCGGAAAACCGTTTGAGGAGAAACGAGAGCATGAAGGGTCGGCAGCGTAGGACGGGAAGGGGGCTTGGCAAATGAAGAATCGGCGCGCACGGGGGACAGGCGCCCGGGCGGCTTGTCCGGGCTATCGCCGTCGATTCCCGGGAATAGCCAGTCAGAGAGCCGAGTGCCCAACCCCCACCCGAGCCGAACCTTGGGCCGCACAGCCAGTAATCAGGGCACCGGCGTCTTCTTCTCGAAGCGTCCCCAATCCTTGAGCAACGCGTGCAGCACGGGCGAGCCCACGCGATAGGCGGCCTCGAGCGCCGGCAGCATCCCTTGGTATTCGGCGACCATGCTCGCGGCGGCGCTTTGCCCGGTCGGCGGCATCGAAAAATTGCTGCCGGTGCGTAAGATCAACACTCGGTGGAAATCCACCCGGCCCATCGCAGCGAGGCGGGTGAGCGCGTTGGCGATCCCGTGATCCTCCATGTTCGTCATCGCCGCGCTGCCGGCACCCTGGGTGTAAAGCGCCGTCCAATCATCCGCCCATTTTTGCATCACCACCCCGTGCCAATAGCGGCAGGACGCAAAACTGTCGCCCAGCAACACCCGCGGAGCCTGCGACGCCGCCGGGAAATCCTTATACAGTGCGCGGTGGGCCTTGCCTTCGGGTGAGTCGGACAGGACCACGTTTTTGGTGAGATCATAGGCCCATTGCACGAGCGCCGGGTTGAGCGTCCACGACATGGGTTTCGGCGCCCAGTCAGGAATTACGGGCTTCTGTTTCGGATTTTTGTTTCCGAGGGCCATGATGCCATAGGGCCAGTCGGCGGGAGACTCCCGCGAATCGATTTCGTAGGCGATGTCGCCATCAATCACGAAGCGCGACCACGCCGCACTGCCTTCCGTCGCGACGTGGGGATTTACGCCCGCGATGCCGTTAATGATCCAGTAACTACGTGTGAGGTCGAAACGCGGATCGAGACACAACGCCATCAGCTGCACTCCGGCCCGCACCGTCGTGCCGGAAACGACGCCGTAGACACCTTGGTCGTTGAAACGCACGGGATGATCCATCCCAGGGACCGTGAGCGAGCCCGTGAGGCGTTCGCGCTCGACCCAATACTGAAACTCACCGGGCTTGTCCCCGGTGTCGGCGCCCACTTCAAACGTCGCGACTACGATCACCTTGGGCCGGATCAATTCGGCCGCCCGCAGCGCGGTGGCCGCGAGGAGCAGCAGGGAGAAAACGGTCAGCAAACGGTGAGGGAAACGATGGCTCATAGAAATTCGACGAATCTGCAGCTTGCATGCCACGGGCCGACCCACAAGGGCGGTGGCGGGCCTCAGATGCGCGTCCTGAAATACGCGATCGTCCGACCGAGACCTTCTTCGAGCCCCACCTTGGGCGCCCAGCCTCCGAGAACTTTTTTCGCGAGCGTAATGTCCGGCCGGCGCTGCTTCGGGTCGTCCGCCGGGAGCGGCTTGTGGACGATCTTCGATTTTCCGCCGACGAGTTTCAGCGTGAGCTCGGCCAGCTCCAGCATCGTGAACTCGCCCGGGTTGCCGCAATTCATCGGCCCCACCACTTCGGTCTGCGCCATGAAGCGCACGAAGCCTTCAATCAGATCATCCACATAACAGAACGACCGCGTCTGCGAACCGTCGCCGTAGATCGTGATCTCCTCACCGCGGAGCGCCTGCACGATGAAGTTCGAGACGACCCGTCCGTCGGCCTCGTGCATGCGCGGGCCGTACGTGTTGAAGATACGAATGACGCGAATATCGACTTTGTTCTCGCGGTGGTAGTCGAAGAAGAGCGTCTCGGCGCAGCGTTTGCCCTCGTCGTAACACGAGCGCTTGCCGATGGGATTCACGTGACCCCAGTAGCTCTCCGGCTGCGGGTGAATCTGCGGGTCGCCATAAACTTCGCTCGTGCTTGCCTGAAACACGCGCGCCTTCGTGCGCTTGGCGAGGCCGAGGCAATTGATCGCACCCATCACCGAGGTCTTGATGGTTTTGATCGGGTTATATTGGTAGTGCGGCGGCGAGGCGGGGCAGGCGAGGTTGTAGATCTGGTCGACCTCATACTTGAACGGATCGATCACGTCATGGCGCACGAACTCGAAGTTCGCATGGTCCATCAAGTGGGCGATGTTGAGCTTTCGGCCCGTGAACAGATTGTCGAGCGCGACGACCTCATGGCCATCGTTGAGCAGGCGTTCGCAAAGGTGAGAACCGAGAAAACCGGCGCCGCCGGTGACGAGAGTACGCATGGGAACAAATAAAAGTGACCCACAGAGTGAGCGGCAAAGGGAGCGGCTTGGCGAGTATCAGATTTGGCGTGCGCGGCGACGGTGAATGAGGCGAGGGCGGCGCCGGTGACCAGGGCGCGGGCAAGGCCGCGTA
This sequence comes from Opitutus sp. GAS368, assembly GCA_945871085.1. Classification (GTDB taxonomy): domain Bacteria; phylum Verrucomicrobiota; class Verrucomicrobiia; order Opitutales; family Opitutaceae; genus GAS368. The sequence continues at coordinate 11,670 of CAMBVX010000096.1, forward strand.
AGGAAGGAATTAAGTGGGGCATAACGTAAAGTGGGGCGGCGTAGGTCGTGGGGCGGTGCGACGGGAGGAAACTGGAATTTATCTCAGGGCCGCATCGCCAGAGCGAAGAAACCGGGGCGGCGCGCCGCCGACATGCCACAGTGGCGTGAAAGGAGTCTTGCCGGGGGGAGCGGTGGGAATAAGACGAAGCCATGTGGTCCTCCGCTCCTCGTCGTGGTCGTGCCCTGCTGCTGGTGGTCTGCGGTCTCGGACTGGCCTGGAGTGCGCGGGCAGGGCGCGCCGCCAGTTTTCACGTGGACAGTCGGGGCGGCGACGATGCGCGCGACGGGCTCGCGCCGGAGCGTGCGTGGCGCTCGGTCGAACGAGCCAATGCGGCGAAACTCGCCCCCGGCGATCGGTTGCTGCTGCGCGCGGGCAGCGTGTGGGAAGGCGCGATGCTGCAACCGCGCGGTTCGGGTGCTGCGGGCAAGCCCATCGTGCTCGACCGCTACGGCGACGGAGCCGATCCGGTGTTAAACGGCCTCGGCCGCGTGGCGTGCGCGCTGCGACTGGAAAACGAAGAGCACTGGGAGATTTCGAATCTGGAAATCACGAACCGCTCGCCTACGCCCGGGAAACAAATCCGCGGCGTCGAGATTCGCGCGAAGGACACGGGCACGCGGCACCACATCGTGTTGAAGAATCTTTTCATCCACGACGTGAACGCCGCGGCCGAATATCGTAACGATGGCGACACCGTCGCGAAGTCTTTCGGCGGGCTCGTCACGATCATCGAAGGCAACGAGCGGCAGACGGCGTGGGACGATCTGCGAGTGGAGCACTGCCGCATCTGCGACATCGGGCCGATGGGCATGGTGATGCTCTCGACGTGGATGGTCGGGCACCGCGAGGACGACCCGAAAACGTGGTTTCCGAGTCGCGGCGTTGTGGTGCGCGGTTGCACCTTCGAGCGGATCGCGCGGAATGGTCTGCTGGTTCGCGGCTCGGTCGCTCCGCTCATCGAGGACAATCTGTTTCGCGAGTGCGGGATGCTCGGCAGCGGCAACGCCATGTTCGTGTTTCACTGCGACGACGCGCTCGTGCAGTTCAACGAGTCGTGTTTTACGCGCTACAATCCCGGCGACAGCGACGCGGCGGGCTTCGACAGCGACTACAACTGCCGGCGGAGCACGTTTCAGTTCAACTACAGTCACGACAACGAATTTGGGTTCATCCTCATTTGCGCGCAGGGGGGCGCGAAGGTCCGCGGCTTCAACGAGGGCACGATCATTCGCCACAACATCAGCCAGAACGACGGCGGGAATGTTTTCCGGTTCTCCGGCGTCACGAAAGGCACGCGCATCTACCACAACACCATTTATACGAACGCCACGATGACCAACCCCCGCGACGACCAGCCACACCCGCCGCGCATCGTCTATCATAAAACGTGGGGCGGCTGGTCGGACGACTCGGTGTTTTTCAACAACATCATCGTCAACACGAGCGAGCGGGCCGTCTACGAGTTTGGCGAAAGCACCGGAAATCTCTACGAGCGGAATCTCTATTTCGGCATCCGTCCCGCGACCGAGCCGGCCGATGCGCACAAACTCACGGTCGATCCGCTCTTCGCGACGCCCGGCGGTGCCTCGGCGCAAAACACCACGGCGGCCGCGGGCATCGCGAGTGCGCGGGCCGCGTATGCGTTGAGGGCCGGTTCGCCGGCGCGCGGTGCCGGACGCACACCGGAGGGCGCGGTGACGGATCTCGGCGCGGTGTTTCCGACGGCAAAGTGAGACTGGCGTTTGGCGAGCTGAGGCCTTCATTTTCTAATCATGCCCCGCCTTCTCTCCTCCGGTTTTGTCGCCTTGGTGTTTATCGCCGCGTCGTGGGCTGCTGAGCCGGGCGCTGCTGCGTCGCGCTTCGTCCCGGCTATCAGCGACCTCGCGGCGGAACGCGCGGAGAAACTCGATCTCTCTCTGCCAGCCGCGCCCACCAAGGGAAAACCTTCCCGGGCTGTCGTGTGGATCCACGTGGCGGTTGGACAGGCGGCGTGAAAACCGAGAATCGCGCGAAGGAAATTTGCACGACGTTGGCTGCGGCGGGTTACGTGGCCGTGAGCGTCGACCACCGGCTCGGTGCCGGCGCGTGGCCGCACAATCTGCCCGATTGCCAAAACGCGGTCCGTTTTCGCCGCGCCAACGCCGCGAAATGTCAGCTCGATCCTGATCGCATCGCCGGCGCGGGCGGTTCGACGGGCGGTCACTTGGCGCTGTTGGTGGGCTTCACCGGCGACCAGCCAGAGTTTGAGCCGACCGGTGTGGCGACGCCTTATCCCGGGGTTTCCAGCAAGGTGCGCGCGATCTTCGCCCCATGGCTCTGGCGTTTTTGGAAAAGCATCTCAGCCTGTAAAATTTCCCCTCCTCAAGGCTACACATTCTCCGACTCCGCACCATGACAATTCCCACTATTCCGTCCGCAGCTCCGCGTCGTCCTGCCGCGAAAATCTTCGCGCTCGTCCTCCTCGCAGCGGCGTCTGCCGCGTCTGCCCAAACCGCAGCGACGGCGGAGAAAACAACGCCGCCCCCCGATCGTGCGGTGACGCTCACGCCGTTCGAGGTGAACAGCGACCGGGACACGGGCTTTGCGGCCGCCAGTTCTCTCGCGGGCGGCCGCCTTGCGAGTGATTTGCGCGACACGCCGGCGGCGTTTTCGGTGATCAACCGCGAGTTCATCGACGCGCTCAATCTCACGGACCTGATGCAGGCGCAGAACTGGGCGACGGGTTCGACGTTTCAGTCGGACATCGGCACGAATAACTTCACGACCTTCACCGTGCGTTACAACTCGCGCGGCGTGAGCGCGGGCCAGCAGCTGAGGAACTTTTTCCCTGTCAACAGCGACAACGACAGTTACGCGCTTGAGCGTTACGACTTCGGGCGCGGGGCCAACTCCATCGTGTTCGGCAACGGCAGCCTCGGCGGCGTGAGTTCCTCGACGACGAAGCGCGCGCGCACCGACCGCGCGTTTCAGGATGTGAAGCTCACGGCGGGATCATTCAGTATGATGCGGGCGACGATCGACGTGAACCAGCCGATCAACGACAAGGTCGCCCTGCGCGTCGCGGGTGTCGCGCAGCACGGCCTCGGCTGGCGACAGAAGGAATTCGAGAAACGCAAAGGCGTTTTTGCTACGGCGACGCTACGGCCTTTCCTGAATACCGTGGTCCGGCTCGAAGCCGAGGCGATCAACCGCGAGATCAACCAGCCGATCAACAATCTCCAAGACCAACTTTCGGGTTGGAATGGGAGCACGACGTTTGCCACGCCGGCCGCGCTCAACGGCGCTTCCGCCGCGCAAATCACCGCGCTGCAAGCGCAGGGTGTCGCGCGCCGTGGCGCCAACTACAACGTCTACGATCCTTACAACGGCTTCAACGCGATCAGCAGCTACACCAACGAGGCGATCTCGCTCGGCGGCGGCACCACGGCGACGACGCCGATCGCGGGCTTTGTGTCCGGCAGCAATGCCGCCTTCGGCCTGACGAACACCAATCTGGTCAATGCGATGAACGTCCCGACCAATCGTTTCGACTTGGTCGAATCGCGCTCGGGTTTCATCCGCCCCTCCGAACGGTTTTCGATCAACCAGGACGGGCCGCTCCTCGAAAGTTCGTTTCGCGATCTTCAGCTCACGGTGGAGCAAAAGCTCGGGGATTTCTATGTGGAGCTCGCCGGTGACGTGAACAAGAATTCCAACTACACGAACGGCGAACAGAACCGCGGCGCCAGCGCCACCTACCTCGATCTCAACCGCGTCCTCCCGAACGGCGCGCCCAACGCCCACTACCTGCAGGCCTACGGCGACGGAAATTTCTTCCGCGGCTTCCGTCACTACGATTACCACAACGTCCGCGCCGCCGTCGCGTGGAAGCAGAACACGCGCTTCGGCAATTTTGCGATCAACACCATGGTCGGCGAAAACAGGAATCACTACACGCTCTCTTATCAGTGGCTCAGCTTGGCGCAGGGCACCGATACGCTCGCGTGGATTAACGGCACGGCGGCGACGGTGAAGATCCGCCGCTATTGGAACGAGCCCAGCCGTCCCTTCATCGACTTGGCCGGCAAGCCCATCCCCTATTACGATCCCAACACGCGCACGACCACCACCGTCACGCCGCGCTGGGTCATCGACCACACGCGCTTCGATGCCGAGTCCGTCAACGACACCAGCTACCGCTACGGCCTCGCCGCGCTCAACGCCAAGTTCTGGAAGGATCGGCTGATCTTCCTCGGTGCTGTCCGCCGTGATCGTTACCAATCCGGCTCGCAGCAGATGGCGGTGAGCGGAGACTACCCGACCGATCGCGATCCGCTCAAGCCGCTCTTCAAGCCGCAGGCGCCCGACGATTGGTCAGCCCTCACCTATGTACCGGTCGACGCCGCCGGCCGTGCGCTGCCCGCCGCGCCCGCGATCACCCGCCCCCGTCTCACCGGCGGAGTCCGCGATCCGCGCTACACGCAGTATCGGTTTCGAGACGATTTTAATGCCCCGGTGCTCAGCGGCTACGTAAACACCAAGTCGGTCGGCACGGTGATGCACTTGCTCAGTTGGGTGAGCCCGTCGGTAAACTACGCCGAGAGTTTCAATCCACAAAAAGCCTACGCGCTGCTCCAAGGCGGCGGCATTATCCAGCCGACGATCTCCACGGGGTGGAATTACAGCACGCGCTTTGAGTTCTTCCAGCGGAAGCTCGACGTGAATCTCACCTACTACACGAGCGAGGAGATCAACAATCCGTTCGGCGTTTCCGGGTTTCCTTTCAACGCGCTGCTCGAAGCCACGCCCATCGGCAGTACCGCCGATCTCAATCAACGCGGAGTGCCGCGTTTCATCAACGGCAGCGACCTCCAGGATCGCGTGGCGAGTGGCTACGAGGCGGAGGTGACGGTCAACGTGATCAAGGGCCTCCGCGTCACGGGCAGCGTGTCGCTCCCGAAAGTTTACGGTGCCAATGCTTACCAACTCACACGCGCCTACGTCGAAAAACACCGCGAAAATTTCAAACTCATCTTGCAGGACACCGGCGGTCGCGTGGACGCCGCCAATGTTGCGACGGTCGATCCCACCATCCCGGCCGACCAGCTTTCGCCTGAAGTGAATGCCGCCGTCAACGCCTACAACACGATCTTTACCGCTTACAATAATCTGAACATCGCGCGCACGACGGGCACCAATCAGCCGCTCTATAAATTTTTTGGCGACTATACGATTCAGGAGGGCAAAACCAAGGGCCTGCGCTTCGGCGTGGGTGTGCAATACCGCGGCCGCGAAATTCTCGGCAATCGCGGGGCGGACACGATTGTGGATCCGGCCAATCCGACGCGCGCGATTGACGATCCGACCCGCAGTATCCTCACGGCGCTGATGTCGCCAAAAGGCGACACCACGGTGACAAGCACGTTCGGCTACCTCTGGCGTTTCGACAAACGCGCCATCCAACTGAATCTCGTGATCAACAATCTGCTCAATGACCGCGCGATCTATTGGACGACCTCCACCAACGGCACGGCGACGACCGCGCAGCGCCCGCGTGATGGAAATTACAACTCGCCCGCGCGCGAGACCGTGCCCGTGGGTTTCGGCTTGAAGCAGCCGATCAACTTCAACGTGTCCGCCTCGTGGCGGTTGTGAGGCCGGGCGTTGACAGCGGGGTGCGTAGCTACAGCGTGCTCACATGGCGACCATCACCGCGAAAGTCTTCAAGGCAGGGAATTCCAAGGCGCTGCGTCTGCCGCGCGGCCTGAACGTGAAGGCGAAGTCCTACGAGGTAACGCCGACGGCCACGGGCTTCGTGATCACCGATCCCGCCGCAGCGGCCCGGCAGCTGAAGGCGTTGAAAGCGCTGCGTGGCTCCGCGCCTGATTTTCCGGATCACACGCGATGATTTTCCTGCCGGACACGAATGTGTTCTCCCGTTACCTGCGGGACCGGGCGGAAGATGCGCGGCTGTTGGACCGCTTGGAGCAATCGCTGCCCGATTGCCGGTTGTCGGCGATAGCACTGATGGAGTTGGAATACGGCGCAGCGAAACGTCCGGCAGTGGCGGCGTTTCGTGAGCGAATCGCGCGGCTAAAGACGGTGTTTCCCCAGGTGGAGGCATTCGACGATGCGGCGGCCCACCACGCCGGATTTGTGCGCGCCTTTCTCGCCAATTTGAAACCCAATGCTCAACCCATCGGTGCCTATGATGCGCTTTTGGCGGGCCACGCGTTGGCCTTGGGTGCGGTGTTCGTGACCAACAATACGAAGGAATTTTCCCGGGTGCCAGGTCTCCAGGTCGAAGATTGGCAGCGCTGAGTGGACGCCGATGGCACGCGGTCGTATCGCTCTCGCACTCGCGCTGGTCGCCGCGGAGAGGGGCGTGTTGCTGGGAGCAGACGCGCGGTTCGTGTCTCCGGCGGAGATGCGCCGCGAGTTTTTTTGGCCTCGCCGCAGGCGGGCGTGGCGAGGCTCGCCGCAAGCACCTCCACTCGGCCGAGCGACGGAGAGCTGGTTTTGCTGCACCCACTCATGTCGCGGTCGGACACCGTGCAATTGTCGTCAGAGGGAGGAGAGAGGTTTACGATGGCGTGATAGCAATCGCCCGAATGATTCAGACTTTGATTTGCCGGGTAGCCGCGAGCGCCAGCGAGTGGTGATCCGTCCACTCGCTGGCGCTCGCGGCTACCAAAAGCCCAGAGTTCAAAGGACGTTGGTCTAGACCGACTTCCGCTATTCGACCGCTTTTTCGTTTTGTTTCGAGCCGAGCGCACGCGTAAGTCGCAGTCCCGACGTGATCGGACTTTCCCAAAAGCCGTGTAGTGGCGACCTACCCCCTATCCGGCGTCGGCGCGGTCCGCTAAAATGCCGGCATGTTCCTCAAATGCAGCGAGCGGCGCCAAGACGGTAAAGTTCACCGCTCATGGTCCGTGGTCGAGATCCACCGTTATGCGGGCGGCAAGATCGCGCAGCGCCACGTCCTCTACCTCGGCGAGATCAACGACAGCCAACGCCTCGCGTGGGAGCGCAGCCTGGCCGTCTTCGACGAGCCCAGCGGCGAGACGCGCCAGCTCGCGCTCTTTCCCTCCGACCGCACGCCGCCCGTCGACGGCACCCCGGCCGTGCAGGTGCGGCTCGACTCACTCCGCCTCGAACATCCCCGTCAGTGGGGCGCGTGCTGGCTCGCCGACCAACTCTGGCAAACGCTGCACCTCGACGACTTTTTCGGCGCCCGGCTGCCCGTCAGCCGCCAGGACACGGACTGGGAAAAAGTTCTGCGCGTCCTCGTGATCTACCGGTTGCTCGCGCCCGGCAGCGAGTGGCGTCTGCACCGTCATTGGTTTTCCACGACGGCCCTGCCCGACCTGCTCGGCGTCGACGCCCGCGCCGCGCAGGACGACACCCTCTACCGCTGTCACGACCTGCTCCTGCCGCACAAAGAGGAACTCTTCGCCCACCTGCGCCAACGCTGGAGCGATCTGTTCGGCGCGCGCTACGAAGTGCTGCTCTACGATCTCACCTCGACCTACTTCGAGTGCGACGTGCCCGATGACGCGACACCCACCCTCGCGCCTACCTGCGAAAAAAATCCGAACGCCGACCTGAGTTTTACCCAGAGAGAACATGGTCGCCGTCAAGAGCTGGGCAAAAGAACGTTGGGCTTGCCCACAAAAAAGGCGGCCGTAAATAACGGCCGCCTCAGTTCACAACGGTAACATGGCCTCAGAATTCGTAGCGCGCGCTGAGTAGAATTGACCAACGGGTCGCTGCCGGCTCACCACGACCCAACGACGGATTGAACGATCCCGTCGGCAAAGTCGTGCTGACGTTGCTGTAAACGTATTGGTTCGCCACGCCGTCATACGCCGCAGCAGCAATACCTTCGCGTTTGATAAAGAACTGATTGCTGCCGCGAATCAGACCCCACTTTTCGTTGAGCAGATTGCCCAAGTTCAATACGTCCATTCCGAGGACAAGCTTGTGACGCCAAAACGGCAGTTTGACGTCCTGTTTGATCGAGAGGTCAAACTGGCTGACCGTCGGATAATTGTTCGATCCCGCCTCGACCGCCCGGCCTTCCGTGAGGCCGAATTGATCGACGATCGCGAAAAAGCGGTCGCGGTCAGCCGGTGTCGCGAAACGCACGAGGGGGTCGCCACCGCGCCGGGGAATGTAGGCCAGATCGTTTTGGGTTTGGCTGTCGCCATTCGTGTCTCCGGTAAACACGAAGCTGAAAGGATAGCCCGTGCGCAGTTCG